>DATBIQ010000125.1:0-23264 GCA_036556865.1 Gaiella sp. | reverse complement strand
TCCGGTAAGGACGGTGTGGGCGGAACCGTCCTGATCGAGGACCTCGCGGAACTCGAGCGGGCCGGCGATCCAGCCGTCGTAGCCGAGTAGCTCGTGCAGCGCCTGGCTCGAGTGCGGCAGGAACGGCGTGAAGAGAACCTTCAGGCTGTCGACGCAGCGGAGCGCAACGAAGAGCACCGTGCCGGCGCGCCCACGATCGGTGTCCATCAGAGCCCACGGAGCCTCGGCGCTGAGGTACCGGTTGACACGGGTGGCCAGCGCCATCACCTCGGCCAGCCCGGCCTTGAACCTCGCTCGCTCGATCTCCGCCGCGACGGTCCCGAAGCCGGCCTCGACCTCGGCGATCACTGCCTCGTCGACGTCGAGCAGCCCGGCGGGATCGGGCACGGCGGCGAAGTTCCTGTACGCGCTCTGGAGCGTCCGGTTGACGAGGTTGCCCCACGTCGCCACCAGCTCGTCGTTGTTGCGGCGGACGAACTCGACCCACGTGAAGTCGCTGTCCTGTGTCTCGGGGCCAGCCGCAGTGAGGTAGTACCGGAGGCTGTCCGCGCTGTAGCGGTCGAGGAAGTCGCCGACGTGGATCACGACGTTCCGGCTCGTCGAGAACTGCCTCCCCTCCATCGTCAGGAACTCGCTCGAGACGATGTCGTACGGCAGCTCCAGCGGGGCGCTGCCGCCCCCGAGCTCGCCACCCGCCCCGTAGCCGATCAGCTGGCTCGGCCAGATCACCGAGTGGAAGACGATGTTGTCCTTCCCCATGAAGTAGTAGTGCCGCGCCTCCGGGCTCTGCCACCAGAGCCGCCAGGCATCCGGCTCGCCACGGCTCGTCGCCCACTCGACGGACGCCGACAGGTAGCCGACCACCGCGTCCATCCACACGTAGATCCGCTTGTCGTCGCGCTCGTCGTACCCGGCGACGGGGACGCGGACGCCCCAGTCCAGGTCCCGCGTGACCGGTCTCGCGCGCAGCTGGGCGAGCAGCTGCAACGAGAAGCGCCGAACGTTCGGTCGCCAGTGCCTCTGCGCCTCGATCCACGTCTCGAGCCGATCGCGGAATGCCGGGAGGTCGAGGAAGAGATGCGAGGTCTCCCTGAAGACCGGCGCCGCGCCGTCGACCTTCGAGCGCGGATCGATCAGATCTTGTGGATCGAGCTGGTTCCCGCAGTTGTCGCACTGGTCGCCGCGCGCCTCGGGGAAGCTGCAGATCGGGCACGTTCCCTCGATGTAGCGGTCGGGCAGGGTCTGCCCGGTCGCCGCCGAGAACGCGCCCAGAGTCGTGCGCTCGACGAGGTGGCCGCGCTCGTAGAGCGTCCGGAAGACGTCGCGGACGACGCGGTGGTGGTTCGCCGTCGTCGTGCGCGTGAAGAGGTCGTAGGAGAGGCCGAGCCGACGGAGGTCCTCGCGGATCACCGCGTTGTTGCGGTCGACGAGCTCGCGCGGCGACACACGCTCCCGGTCCGCAGCGACCATGATCGGTGTGCCGTGCTCGTCCGTCCCGCTCACCATCAGCACGTGGTTTCCGCGGAGCCTGTGGTACCGGGCGAAGACGTCCGACGGGACTCCGAAGCCGGCCACGTGCCCGATGTGGCGCGGCCCGTTGGCGTACGGCCACGCCACCGCGACGAGGATCCGCTCGGGTGCCGCCGTCGTCGCCGACGACAGTCCCGGGGGCGCGGAGGGCGACGCTTGCGGCGGCCCGCCGGCGGCCGCCGAAGCGCTCACGCGGCCAGAGTCGGCTCGTCGACGCGCGGGAAGAGCGGCGGAGCGGGCTCGACGCCGTTCGCCGATCCGGCTCGCCCGTACGCGACCTCGGCCCAGTCGAGGACGACCGGCTGGCCGAGCGCGAGCAGGATGCGCTCGGCGGTCTCCGGCAGGTAGGAGGCGAGCGCCACCGCTACCGCCCGCAGCCCGTCGACGAGGTCGTAGAGCACGCGGTCGAGCGCCTCCGCGCGGGCATCGTCCTTCGCGAGCTGCCACGGAGCGGTCGTCTCGACGTGCCGGTTGAGCCCGCGCACGACCTCCCAGATCCGCTCGAGGGCGCCGGTGAGATCGAAGGCGTCGAGCCGCTCGGCGACGTCGGCGCCGAGCGGTGCGAGAATCGCCGCCACCTCGGAGCCGGGTGTCGGGACCGCCGTGAACGAGCCGCCGCGGTACCGCGCCACCATCGCCGTCGTCCGGGAGAGCAGGTTGCCCAGGTCGTTGCCGAGCTCCCGCTCGTAGCGCTCGCGCACACCGTCGACGGACGCCGTTCCGTCCTGGCCGAACGAGACCGAACGGGCGCACCAGAAGCGGACGGCGTCCGCGCCGTAGACGTCGACCAGCTCGAGCGGATCGACGACGTTGCCGCGCGACTTCGAGATCTTGCGGTCGTCGAGCAGGAGGTAGCCGTGCACGAACAGCTGCTGGGGCACGTCGTAGCCCGCGGCGAGGAGCATCGCCGGCCAGTAGACGCAGTGGAAGCGGAGGATGTCCTTCGCGAGGAGGTGGCGGACACCCGGCCAGTAGCGCGGGACGAGGTTCTCGCCCGGACGCGCGTACGTCAAGGCGCTCAGGTAGTTGACGAGCGCGTCGGCCCAGACGTAGGCGACCTGCTCCGGGTCCCAGGGGATCGGGATTCCCCACGAGAGCCCTTCGCGGCTGATCGAGAAATCCTGGAGCCCGCCGGCGACGAAGGACCGGGCCTCGTTCGCCCGGAACGCGGGAAGCACGAAATCGTTCCGCTCGTCGTAGAGCGCCAGGAGCTGCTCCTCGTATGCCGAGAGACGGAAGAACCAGTTCCGCTCCTCGATCGACTCGGGCTCGACGTCGTGCTCCGGGCACTTGCCGTCGACGAGCTCCGCCTCGGTCTTGAAGGCCTCGCAACCGACGCAGTAGAGGCCCGCGTAGACGCCCTGGTAGATGTCGTCCCGGCCGTTCGACCTGATGCGCTCCAGGAACTCCTGCACGAACCGCTTGTGTCCCTCGTCGCTCGTGCGAATGAAGAAGTCGGGCACGACGCCGAGGCGGGCGGGGAGCGCCCGCCACGCCTCGACGATGCGATCGGCGTACTCCTGCGGGGCGAGACCCTGCTCCTCGGCCACCCGCGCGACCTTTGACGCATGCTCGTCGACGCCGGTGAGCAGGAACGTGTCACGGCCGCGTTGCCGCTGATGGCGCGCGAAGACGTCGGCGGCGACGGTCGTGTACGCGTGCCCGATGTGCGGCGTGGAATTGACGTAGTAGATCGGCGTGGTGACGTAGTACGGCTCATTACGCGCACTCGTTTGCCCTGCTCGCCCAGTAGCCTCAGGCGACACGCGATCGTTCTCGCTCATACGTCAAACGTAGCGTTGGACGCAATAGGACGCCGATCCGCGGCTCAGGCGTGGAGTACCTGAGAGTAGAGCTGCCAGGGTGCGGTGACGCTTTGTTCGCCGATGCGAGCACTTTCGCCACGAACGAAGCGGGCTTTCAAACCCGCCGCTCGACCCAACGTTCTTGCATGCAGGCGACCGCTCGGGCGGCAGAACCTGAGCCTTGCCCAGTCGCCAACCCGCGCATCGAGCGTCCAGCGCGCCGATGACCGCCTTGCCTGCGTGGCTTCATATCCGACCCCTGAGGTAACGCTACGCGAAGTGCTTCCGAGCGAAAAAGGGAGGAACCACGCGGACTGGGGCGCTACTGATGGCGCTCGTGGCCGCGTTGGAGTTCACCTCGGGACTCACGGCGCCCGCGAATGCCGCGGATCTCGATCCGACCTGCGGATCAGTGATCATGCAAGGCACAGTGCCGACGCAAGCCGACGATTATCAAGAGCGGGATTGCGAGGCAGCTTCCGCGAGTTCAACGAAGAGGCTTCGGAGTGCAATTCGTCAGGGCCACGGTGAAGGAGTTGGTCCCTGGACTCTCGATCATGGCGTTGTCTTCCGAGCCAACCAGGTCGATCGTGTGGGTCTCCCCAGCCTCGAGGAGGGTCTCGCGCCACGAGTCTGCACCACGCTGCCATTCGATGACGAGAACAGTGCCACGGACCGCTTTGACCACGCAGCCGTCTGCCCATGGTCCCATATAGGGATAGAGCAGCCTGCCGTCTTCAGCGCGCACGGTGCGTGAGTAGGAGCCAATCCTGCCGTTGCTCTCGTGAGCCGCTTCCGGGCTCCACGAAACAACCTCGCCAAGCCATGGGTCTCCAGAGCACGTCGCGGTGTCACAGTGCCAATAGGCTTTAGTGGAGCGAACGACAACGCGCCGTAACGGTGGATGGGGTCGGAGAGCGAACCGGATCCTGTACTGAAACTTCGCGGGACCTTGGACGCTGAGGACCTCGTCGGCGTAGAGCCCCAAGATCCGACGCGATTGGCCACCACGGAGGCGTGCGACGACGCGGTGGGACGGCTCATCGACACGCCCTGCATAGATCTTGGCGTGGCCGCGCGTCACCGTGACCGTCATTCCCATCGCCCTGGCGGCCTTGACGTAGACGCCCGCAGACGCGGCGTAACCGAGCCGCCTTGAGAAGGGCGACATGGAGACGGGCCACGCCACCGCATGGTTGGACGTCTTCGTGCCGTGCGGACAAGCAACGCGGACACACGACCACGTCACCAGTGACGCATGCCCAACGACGTGAGCTCTTGCCTCCGGGGCATACGCGGCCCACAGCACGGTGGAGACCACCGTCGTAAGTGCAATCGTTCTACGAGATGCCCGTTTGCCGCTAGATCGATGCAGCGACTGCTGAAGTAGCCGCACGTAATCACCCCCTCGGGGCCGCCGGTGCCACGATATACCCGGCTCCGAACCGTGCAAAACCGCGAGGCGGTAGCCAATCACCGTACGGAGTCCGCCGTTATGGAGTACCGCTTGCTCCTCTTCGCTGACGTCGGCCGACTCGATCGCGTGAGCGGTGCTCTCGTCCGAGCTTCGCGGGTCCTCAAGCTCGCGTAACGCTTGCAGCGTTTGCCAAAGAGATCGATGTGCGTGGGGACGACGACGTCGCTGATGCCGCCGGATCATCGGCCGTGGCTACCCAGTCAAACGGTATCCCCGCCGCGGCGCTCGGTCAGAGTCAGCTGCGACCCTTACGCCGCCGCACTCGCAGCGGATCTGCAACCACTTGCAGGGTGAGGCCAACGGGCCATCTCCGTAAAGTGCCTCGGGCTCCGCTTGTATCCGAGCGATCTCACTCGATGCGCGCGAACTGAACGACCGGCGACGACGGCGAGGTCAGCACCGCGCTGACGATCGGGGGTAAGCCCGTCAAGAAGTAATGGTGATGCCGGAGAGGAATCGTCTTCGGCAGCTGAGCGCCGCGGTGCTGCCATCCTCCCCGGGCGGTGAGCTCGAGCTGCGCGGCGCTCGATCAGAGGCTACGCGTAGGCGACTCCCCTAGATGGCCAAAGAGCCCATGTCCAGAGAGCGAGGGGCGACTTTCGCCGCCCCTCGAACCCCCGGCGCGTCCTAGATGCGCGGGCGCGATGGCGCCTACGAGATCTCCTCGGCCATCTCGCCGACGCCTTCTCCTTCGCCCCGGCAGCAATGTCAGCCTGCGCAGGTCGAGCGTCGGGAACGGATCGCAGAGCATCAGGCTGCGAAGCGCGAACGCGACGGTCCGCGTGCACGGCTCTCGCTGCTCGCACGTGCCTCGCTGTCACTCGTGTCCGGCGTCAGATCAGCAGCGCAAGACGATCTTCGCGTTGCTCGACGTTCGGGCGTCCGTGACGGAAGAAGGCCTGCAGATCGCGGGGGGCCTGCGCGAGAACCTGCCCGAGATCCTCACCGTAGAGCGCGGAACTACGTCGTGACGTAGTACGGCTCCATCACCGGCGATTCTACGGGCGACCTTCGTCGCCATTCCGAGGCCGAGCAGGACGATCAGCACCACCGTGGCGAGCGCCGTGGTCGAGTTCCATGGGTCGCCCGATGCGGCATCGATGATCGCCGCCCCGGGCGAGGGCGGCGCGGGGGTTGCCGGCGCGATCGCGGTCTCGCGGGAGGGTGCGGCGCTGGCACGAGCCTCGTGGTGCGCCGCTCGGGGGCGCCCGCCCTGAGGTTGGGGCAGGCGGTGGGTCCGCGAGTCCGCGTCACCACCGGGTCGCGCGAGAGACGGCGCTGCGCGGCTCGTGTGGACGGCCGGGAGCGCATCGCGCCCGTCCGCCACTGGCGTCTCGGCCCCGCGGCCGATCGGGTCGACGCCGCTGCGAGCCCCGGCCCGCGCGTCCGATCGCGCGGCGGCCGACGCGTGCACGACGGGCCGATCCGTCCCGGCGACGGCTGCTCGCACTCCACCGTCGGCCCTCCGGTGTGCGGGTGACGACACCGTGAATGCCGCGGACGGTTCGGCGCCGGTCGCCGGCGACGCGGTCGGCTCGGTCGCCGCAGCCATCCCGGACGCGATCGTCTCGGCTCGGGCTGCCGCCGAACCGGTCGGAGCCGGGGGATCGGACGGAGCTGACGCCGACGACGCCGGCGACGGTGTCACCGCAGACCCTGTTGCCGGAGCCGAGGCGGCCGATGGAGGGGGCACGGACGCTGCCGGCGACTGCGGGGCAGAGCTCCCGGCAGGAGTCGACGAAGCGGCCGGCGGCAGAGCCGCTGCCGGCCCGGTCGAAGCGGGCGGGGCGACCGGCGGGGTGGGCGCCTGCGAGGTGGCCGCCGTCGCGGCCGCCGTGCTCGGTGCGGGCGCCGGCGTCGCAACCGGCGCCGGCGACTCCGAAGCGGGCGTGCGCAGGGTGCCGCGCGGCGGGAGCAGCCCGAGCGGGTCGACGTACCCTTCCTCCTGAGAAGCGACACGCACGCCCATGTGGACGCTCGCCACGGCGTGCTCGGGCTCACCGCTCGACCCCATCGTCGCGACGGAGGAACCCTCCGTGACGGCATCTCCCTTGCCGACCTCGATCGAGCCGAGATGGACGAGGGTGACGGCATAGCCGTCGGACGTGAGGATCGTGAGGCTGCGTCCGTGGGTCGGGAGCGAGCCCGCGAAGCTCACCGTGCCGGACGTGGGGGCGCGGATCGACGATCCTTCAGGCCCCGCGACGTCGATGCCGCGGTGCTGCCCTGCGGCATAGGCGTTGCTGCCCAGGGTGAACGGTCGGAGGACGTCACCGTCGGCGGGCCACGACCAGGCAGCCGCCGGTCCGGACAGAGCGAGAGCGAGAAGGCTCGTCGCGCCGAGCAAGAGAAGACGATGCACGAAGCACCTCCCTCATTTCCTGCGCGGGCAACGCGGCAATCGGAAGAGTAGCGAGGCCGCCGGACGGCGTCAATCGGGCGGCGCGAGCGAGCGGCGGTACAGCTCGTTCCGGGGCAGCTCCGCGAGACGGGCGACGGCCTCGGCGGCGGCGGCGCGGGCGGCGCCGGCCGCCACGAGCTCGCGCACGATCCCGACCGCCTCGTCGAGGGGGCGGTGGCGCTCGGCGGGCTGTCCGAGGACGACGGTGATCTCGCCTTTCGGCGCCGTACGAAACCGTTCCGCGAGCTCGGCGGCGCTCCCACGCACGACCTCCTCGAACCGCTTCGTCAGCTCGCGGCAGACGGCCACGCGACGCTCGGGGTCGATTCGCGCCAGCGCGGCGAGTGACGTCGGCAAGCGCCTGGGAGACTCGAACGCCACGGCGGCGTACGTCCAGTCGAGCGACTCCCCCCAGAGCGCGTCGAGCTCCGTGGCGCGACGTGGCAGATAGCCGAGAAACCGGTACTGCGACGCTCCGAGCGCGCTCGCGACGAGCGCTGTCTCGACGGCGCTCGGGCCCGGGAGCACGGTGACCTCCACCCCGGCCTCGAGCGCGGCGGACAGGAGCCGGCCACCCGGGTCGTTGACGGCGGGCAGGCCGGCGTCCGAGACGAGCGCGAGCGTCTCGCCGGCCGCGAGGCGGGGCACGAGCTCCAGCGCCTGGCGCCTCTCGTTGTGGCGGTGCACGGCGATCAGGCTCCGGCCGCGAATCTCGTACCGGTCGAGGAGGACCTTCGTCCGCCGCGTGTCCTCGCACAGCACGGCATCGGCGCGGCGAAGCGCCTCGAGGACGCGGAGCGTCACGTCTTCGAGGTTCCCGATCGGCGTCGCGCAGATCAGCAGCGGCATCGGCGCCTCGTCAGGTGATCGTGCCCGAGGAAGCTCGATTGCCTCGCGACGCGCACTCAGCGCACCCCGTCGAGCGCCTCGAACCCGACGAGGCCCGCACCCACGAGGCCGGAGTCGTCGCCGAGCTCGGCCCGAACGATGCGGAGCTCCTCGTCCGCCGGCTGCAGTGCCTCACGACGGGCGGCGGCGAGCGCCGGCTCGCGCAGGAGTTCCCATGCCGCGAGCCCGAACCCGCCGCCGACGATCACGAGCTCGGGCGCAAAGATGTTCACGAAGGAGCCGATCGCGATCCCGAGGTAGTGCCCGATCCGCTCGAGGGCGCTCCGGGCGCCCGGATGTCCGTCGAGCGCCTCGCGTACAAGCCGGTGGGAGTCGGCCCCCGGGCCCCAAAGCTCGACGGCCGCCCGCTCGGCGGCCTCGCCGGTCGCGAGCGCCTCGAGATGGCCGCGGCCGTGACAGTTGCCCTGACAGGGCGGCCCGTCGGCGTCGACGACCACGTGACCGAGCTCCGCCCAGCCGCGATAGAGCCTCCCGTCGAGCACGATCCCGCCGCCGACGCCCGTGCCGAGCGCCAGAGCGACGAGATCGGTCGTCCCCCGGCCGGCACCGATACGCCACTCGGCCAGCGCGATCGCGTTCCCGTCGTTCTCGACGCCCACCGGGACGCCGAAGCGCTCCCGTAGATGGCCGGCGAGGTCGAGCGAGTGGAGCGGCAGGTTCACGGCGCCGAGCCCGATCCCCGTCGTCCGATCGAGATTCATCGGGACGCCGACGCCGATCGCGCCGGCGCGGTCGACCTCGAGGCCCTCGATCAGCGCGTCGAGCTCGGCGAGGAGCTCCTGCTGGCTGCTCGTGGGCGTCGGCACCTCCGTGCTGGGCCCGACGGTCCCGTCCCGCGCGACCTGCCCCGCGAGCATCTTCGTCCCGCCGACGTCCACGCCGATGACGAGGTCGGTCGGCACGACGCGGCTACCATACCCGGCCTCATGCCCGCTCAGGACAAGCCGTACCGGGTCTATCGGGGCGGCAGGGTCAAGGGGCGGGTGCCCCTCGCGCGCACCGCGTCACCCGGCTCGAAGAAGGCTCCGCCGGCGCCTTCCACCACGACCGAGCCGTCGCCGCCGAAACGCCGCCGGGTCGGTCGTTGGGTCGCTCTCGGCCTGGTGTTGCTCCTCGTTCTGCTCGTCGCGTGGGGCGTCGGGAGCTACCTGTCCGTCTCGAGCGGCGTCTCGGAGGCGAACGACCGGGTGCCCGCGGGCGTCGGACGGCTGCTGACGAAGCGTGACGGGCTCCTCGTCTCGACCCCGACGACGATCCTCGTGCTCGGCACCGACGGCGGCGACCGGGCCGGCCGCCAGGCGGCGAACCGATCGGACTCGATCATGCTGCTCCGTACCGACCCGGGAAAGCGCAGGCTCGCGTATCTCTCGATCCCACGCGACCTCCAGGTCGAGATCCCCGAGGTCGGCGTCGCGAAGATCAACGCCGCGAACCAGCTCGGAGGGCCGGCCCTCGCGCTGCGGACGGTGAAAGACCTGACGGGCCTCGACGTCAACCACGTCGTGTTCGTCGACTTCGACCGGTTCGAGGAGCTGATCGACGCCGTTGGCGGCATCGAGGTAAACGTGCCGCGCCCGATCCGGTCGAACAGGTTCGACTGCCCCTACAAGACGGCCGCCCAGTGCTCCGCGTGGAAGGGGTGGCGCTTCGCCCGCGGCAAGCAACACATGGACGGGCGCCGCGCGCTCGTCTACTCGCGGATCCGCCACAACCTCCTGCACCCGTCCGAGACGGATTTCGACCGCGCGCGCCGCCAGCAGCAGGTCGTCGCCGCGACGCTCGACAAGGTGACGAGCGTCGGGACCTCGCTGAAGCTCCCGTTCGCGGGCGGCGACCTCGTGAAGCCGCTCGCGACGGACCTCACCGCCTGGGAGCTCATGCAGCTCGGCTGGGTCTACTTCCGCGCCGACACGGGCCAGGCCCTCCACTGCCGGCTCGGCGGCGATCCGGCGACGGTCGGCGGCGAGTCGGTGATCCTCGGGACCGAGGACAACGTCTCCACGATCGCGATGTTCACCGGTCGCTCCGCCCCGCTGCCGCCTGCGCGTGGCGTGCCGTACGCGCCAGGGTGCGTGGTCGGTGACCGCCGCCTGTGAGCGCTACGCGTCGGAGGGCTTCGGCTTCGCGTCGGAGCTCGTCTTCGACTCGCCGGCAGCCGCGGGCGTCTCCTTCTTCCCTGCGCCATCCGTCGAGGCCGACCCCGACTCGCCCTCCTTCGCGCCCTTGCGCGAGCCGCGGCCGTAATCCGTCGCGTAGAAGCCGGAACCCTTGAAATGCACCGCCACCGGGAACAGGACCTTCTGGACGGGGCTCGCGCCGCACACCTCGCAGCTCGTCGCCGGCGGGTCGCTCATCCGCTGGAAAACCTCGAAGGTGTGCCCGTTCGGGCAGCGGTACTCGTAGATCGGCATCGGGCGGCCAATCTACCAGCGAGGGTGGCCAAAACCCCATGACACAAGGGATCGAGGCACGCGTCGAGACCGCTCCGGCGGCCGCCACGCGAACGTCCGCGCAGATCCGGCTCGCAGAGTGGTGGCTCTGGCTCGGGGTCGGAGGCGTGACGCTCGGGGCGGCTGCGTTCCTGCTCCACCAGCTGATGGCGTGGCCGCCGCACGAGGACGAGACGTTGGCCCTGTTCGTCGGCCGCGACTCCCTCCCGGGCGTCGTCGAGCACGTGACGCGGGATCGCGGAGGCGCGCCGCTCCACTTCCTCGTCGCCTGGGCGGTCGCACACCTCGGATTCGGGCTCGGAGGGCTGCGGCTCGCGTCGGCGATCTTCGCGCTCGCGAGCCTGCCGCTCGTCGCGCTCCTCGGCGTGCGGCTCGCCGGGCGACGCGTCGCCCTCGTCGCCACGGTGCTCGTCGCGCCGAGCTGGCTGTTCCTGTTCCACGGCGTCTACGGGCGGATGTACAGCCTCTTCCTCTTCTGCTCGCTTCTCTGCACGCTCGCGCTGCTCGAGGCGCTCGAGCGGGGCGGCCGCGGGCGCTGGGCGCTGTGGGTCGCCGCCGCGCTGCTCACCGTCGCGACGCATCCGTACGGCGTGCTGCTCCTCGGTGGGCAGGCGGCGTACGTCCTCGCCACTCGCCGCGATCGGCTCCGGGCGGCGCTGCTCGCCGGCGTCTCCGTGCTCGTGCTCGGCATTCCGTTCTGGCTGACGGATCTCGTCCTCGCCGACCGGTTCGACGTGGGCGTCGGCGGCGGCGGCGAGAAGCTGGGCGGTCCCGCCGCCGTCCTGCGCTACTTCTGGCGCTCGGCCGGGGACGCGACCGCCGGCTGGTGGCCCGTCACGCTCGCGGTCGTGCTGGCCGCCGCCCTCGGGCTCGAGTGGCTCCGAAGGGAAGGGCGGACCCTCGTCCTGTGCCTCGTCGGCTTCACGCTCGCCGCGTTCACGCTGGCCAAGCTCGGCGGCTCGGCCTCGCCCGAGTCGCGCCACCTGATCTTCCTCCTCCCGTTCTTCGCGATCGCGGTCGCCGCCACGCTCGTCCGCATCGCTCGGCGCGCGCCCACGATCGCGGTTGCCCTGACGGTCGGCCTCGTGCTGGTCGAGGTGGCATGGGCCTGGCATCGGACCTCGCCGCTCTTCGAATGGGAGCCCGACGCGCGGCAGGCCGCGCGCGCCCAGGCGGAGAGCTGGCTCGCTGCGACGAGCCGCCCCGACGACGTCCTGTTCGGGTACGAGCCGCTCTTCCTCGGCGCGTGGGAGCGGAACCGGTCGTTCCCGACCACGGTCGTTCCGCGTGCCGACGACCGCCTCGCGTTGCGCGTGATCGAGCGGGCCGGGCAGCTCGGGCGCGGCGTGTGGGTGCTGGACGCGAGTCGTCGGAACAACATTCGGCCCCGGCTCGAGATCGAGCGCCGCCTGCCGACGCCGTCCGCGCCGTACGAGGTGCGCGTCTTCGGGCCGTTCCTGGTGCTCAGGACGGTCGACCGCGTCGTCACGCCGAAGGCCTTCCTCTACTACTCCGCGCGCGCGTACCTGGTCGGCCAGCAGCTCGGGATCGGCGACGCGGACGTCAACATCCGGACCGCCGTGCTCGCAGAGCGCGTCCGGCGGGGCTACGGGCCGTCCCTGCGCTCCCGCTCGAGCAACTCCCGATAGCAGGGGGCACTCTCGAACGCGCCGAGCCCGGCCTGAACGGGGCGCGCCCGGCGACGTCGCCCGCGACGGATCGCGGCCGCAACCGCCGACGCGCCGACGACGCCCCCGAGCACGAACGAGCGCATCCGCCCGCGCCTGCTCGAAGGGTCTCGCGGCTCGCCGTCACCCGCCATGCGACGATCGTAGGCAATGCTGGTCGTTTCCCTCGGTGACCTCGTGCTCGACGTCGCCGTCCGGCCGGAGTCCGGCGTGGCGCGTGGTGCCGACACGCCGGCTCACGTGTCCTTGTCCGCAGGCGGGCAGGGCGCCAACGTGGCCGCGTGGGTCTCGGCGCTCGGCGGCCGGGCACGGTGGCTCGGCAAACGTGCGGCGGACGCTCCCGGCCGGCTCGTTGCGGAGCAGCTCGGCTCACTCGGGGTCGAGCTGTGCGGTCCCGTGGCGGCGCGCGGCAACGGCGTGATCGTCGCTCTCGTCGAGAAGGGAGGCGAGCGCTCGATGTTTCCGGACCGCGGGATCGCGACCCTCCTCGAGCCGGACGAGCTCAACCCGGACTGGCTCGCTTGCGACCACCTCCACGTGTCGGGCTACGCGCTGCTCGCGGAGCCGGTCGTCCGGGCCGCGGTTCGCGCGATCGACCTCGCGCGCGCGGGCGGCGCCCGCGTCAGCGTCGACCTCTCGTCCTGGAGCGCGATCCGCGACGCCGGGCCTGCGCGGTTCCGTGCGCTCGTCGAGTCGCTCGAGCCGGACGTCGTCTTCGCGAACGAGGCCGAGGACGAGCAGTTCGGAGGCCCGCTCGACGGGATCGGGTGGATCCTCAAGCGCGGCGCTCGCGGCTGCTCGTTCGACGGCATCGAGCGAGCAGCGCACGAGGTGCCGGAGGTCGTCGACACGACCGGGGCCGGCGACGCGCTCGCTGCGGGCTGGATCCTCGGCGGACCGGACCTCGCGCTCGAGGCGGCGGCACGCTGTATCCAGCGCCCCGGCCCGATGCCCTAGACCGACGCGCCGTTGACGACCGCCGTCGGAGGGCGAGCGCCGAAGGCGGCACCCAGGCGCCCGGGGGCGCCCCTGGGGGCCAGAGCACGCGCCGAACACCGCCCGACGACGGCACAAACGCGGCACGAAGCCGACACACCCGCGTCACGCATTTCGCGATAGCGTGACTTCAGGGACACCGGGGTGCCCCTGGGAGCCGTTGGGGGCAAGGAGTCGCGGGCAAGGGTCGGGCGGTAGGGCCTTTCCGGGCGTGCGCGAGCTCGTGGGACACCGCGGAGACCGCAACACCGCCACGCGCCCCGACCGCGGCGACGGCACGGGCAGGCGCGAGGCCGTGAGTAGGCTGCCCCCGTGGAGCACCTGATCCGGGTCGCCGAGGAGGTCCAGGCCGCGCTCTCGGAGGAGCGCCCGGTCGTGGCGCTCGAGACGACGCTGGTCGCCCACGGCTTTCCCGCGCCGGCCGGCATCGAGGTCGGCACTGCGAGCGAGACGGCGGTTCGCGCGGCCGGCGCGACGCCCGCAACGATCGGCGTGCTGGACGGGCGGATCGTCGTCGGCCTCGCGGAAGGCGAGCTCGCGCGGTTCACGCCCGAGGCGCGGAAGCTCGGCCCGCGCGACCTCGCCGCCTGCGCCGTGCAGCGCGTCGTCGGCGCGACGACCGTCGGCGGCACGCTCGCCGTCGCCGCGGCGGTCGGGATTCGGTTCATGGGAACAGGGGGGCTGGGCGGCGTGCACCGGGGGTTCCCGACGCCGCCCGACGTCTCCGCCGATCTCGGTGTCTGCGCGCGCGTTCCCGCCGTGATCGCCTCCTCGGGCGTGAAGTCCCTGCTCGACGTGCCGGCCACGATGGAGCTGCTCGAGACGCTCGGCATCCCCGTGCTCGGCTACGGCGTCGACACCTTGCCGCTCTTCTATGCGGCCGCAGGCGGGCCTCCCGTCTCGGCGCGCGTCGAGGAGGCGGCCGAGGTGGCTCGGATCGCCGATGCGCACTGGCGTCTCGGTGGGAACGCCATCCTCGTCGGACGCCCGCCGGACGAGAGCCTCGACGTGACGGGGCTGATCGAGGAGATCGTCGCCGAAGCCCACGAGAGCGGCGTCGCGGGGCAGGCCGTGACCCCCTACGTCCTCGCCGCGCTCCACGAGCGCTCGGAGGGCGAGACGCGCAGGGTCAACCGCGACCTGATCGTCGCCAACGCCGGACTCGCGGCGGAGATCGCCGTCGCCTACGCCTCACTCTGAGCCATGGCCCTCTACGACACCGTCCGCGATCTGCCGCTCTCGATCGAGCGCTACGAGCTCGAGGCGCACGAGTACGCGGCGCCGGCGTTCACGCGCAAGACGACGGTGATCCGGCTCCGCGGCGGAGGCGACGAGGGGCTCGGCGAGGACGTCACGTACGACGCCGGCGAGCAGGAGGCGCAGCAGGCGCGCGGTCCCGTGCTGCCCCTCGCCGGCGAGTGGACGATCGACTCCTTCTCGCGCCACCTGGAGTCGCTCCCGCTCTTCGCGGAGCCGCCCGAGCGCGACGTCTACCTCGACTACCGCCGCTGGGCGTTCGAGAGCGCCGCGCTCGACCTCGCGCTGCGGCAGGCGGGCGTCTCGCTCGGCGACGCGGTCGGCCGCGAGCCGCAACCGGTCACGTTCGTCGCGTCGGGCGGCCTCGGTGACCCCCCCTCGACCTCGCGCTTGCGCGCGTTCCTCGAGCTCTACCCCACGCTGCGCTTCAAGCTCGACGCCCGCCCCGACTGGACCGACGAGATCTACGACGAGCTGCGCCGGCTCGGGTGCGTCGACTCCGTCGACCTCAAGGGCCAGTACAGCGGGACGGTCGTCGACAACCCGCCCGATCCCGCGCTCTACGCGAGGGTGCTCGCGGAGTTTCCGGAGGCGTGGATCGAGGACCCCGCGCTGACGCCGGAGACGATCCCGCTGCTTGAGCCGCACGCCGAGCGGGTGACGTGGGACGCGGTGATCCATTCCGTCGCCGACATCGAGGCGCTCCGCTGGCCCCCGCGGACGGTCAACGTCAAGCCGTCGCGCTTCGGCTCGCTCGAGCGGCTGTTCGCGGTGTACGAGTACTGCGAGGCGCGCGGGATCGGCGCGTACGGCGGCGGCCAGTGGGAGCTCGGGATCGGACGCGGGCACATCCAGCTGCTGGCCGCGCTGTTCCACCCGGATACACCGAACGACGTCGCACCGGTCGCGTACAACGCGGGGGAGCCCGTCCGCGGGCTGCCGACGAGCCCGCTGCGCGTCTCCGCGCGCGCGACCGGGTTCCTGGCCGAGACGTAGGCGAGCTCCGGCGCCGTTCGGCGCGCCGCGTCAGCGGTGCCCCTCGATCTCGACGTGGGGGAGCCAGCCGAGCCGGCGCGGCAGGTACCACGTCCGCTCGCCGAGCAGTGCGAGCACCGCGGGCAGGAGCACCAGCCGCACGAGCGTCGCATCGATGAAGAGCGACACGGCCACACCGAAGCCCATCTGCTGGAACTCGACCTGGTCTCCCGTCGCGAAGCCGACGAAGACGGCGATGATGATCAGGGCCGCGCCGGTGATGATCCGTGCCGTCGACGAAACGCCGTGCACGACGGCGTCGGTCGTCCGCTCGCCGACGGCCACGCGCTCGCGGATCCGACTGAGCAGGAACACCGTGTAGTCCATCGAGAGGCCGAAGAGCACGGCGAAGAGGAAGAGCGGCAGCCAGGCGGCGATCACGTCCACCTCGGTGAACCCGAAGAGGTCGCGACCGACCCCGTGCAGGAAGACCAGCACCATCAGCCCATACGCGGCGCTGACCGAGAGCAGGTTGAGCGCGATCGCGACCGCCGGCAGGACGATCGTCCGGAACGCGACGGTGAGGAGCACGAAGCTGAGCCCGAGGACGAACACGAACACGATCGGGAGCCAGCGGTCGGTCAGCTTGCGGTAGTCGAGCACCTCCGCCGTCTCGCCCGTGACGAGCACCGTGGCATCGAGCCCGGCGAAGACAGCCGGGGCGACGTCGGTCCGCAGGCGCTCGACGGCCGCGAGCGCGCGCTCGTCGCGGCTGTCGCCGGCCACCAGCGCTTCGACCTTCGCGACACGACCGTCCGGGCTCGTCGAGACGTCGGGCGGGAAGAACTCCCCTGCGCCACCGACGCGCCGTGCCAGCTCCGCGACGGCCGCCTTCAACCTCTCCGAGCGCACGTCGCCCTCGACCACGACCTGGACGGAGTCGGGCGTCCCGACGCCGAAGGACTGCTCGAGCATCGTGAAGCCGCGCTTCGCGTGGAAGCGGTCGGGCAGCTCGCGCACCCCCGTCAGCCCGGTCTCGATCGTGAGTATCGGCAGGGCAGCGGCGACGAGCACGCCGACGGAGAGGGCCGTCGCACGCCATGGCGCACCGGTCACCGAGCGCACGACACGCGACCACACTCTCCCCTCGGCCCCTGCGCTCTTCTCCACCCGTCGCCCGAGCCACGGCACGCGGAGAGCGTTCACGCGATCGCCGAGCAGGGCCAGCACCGCCGGGAGCAGCGTGAGCGCGGCGAGCACCGTGACGATGCCGACGAGGATCGCCCCCGTGGCCAGGCTCCGCAGGATCGTGTCCGGCACGAGGACCATCCCGGCCATCGCCAGCACGAATGCCGACCCGCTGAAGAGCACCGCGCGGCACGCCGTCGAGCCGACTGTGCCGATCGAGCCGAGCTCGTCGCTGCCGAGCCGCCGCTCTTCGCGGTAGCGGGAGACGACGAACAGCGAGTAGTCGATCCCGAGCGCGAGGCCCATCCCGGAGATCATGTTCACGACGTAGATGGAGAGATCGAAGCCCTGCCCGACGAGCGCCGTGAGGCCGAGCGAGACGGCGATCGCGACGAGCGCGACGAGCACCGGCACGAGCCCGGCGACGACCGCTCCGAACACGAGCAGCAGCACGATCAGGGCGACCGGCAGCCCGAACTGCAGCTCACCCTTCTGGAGATCCTCCTCGGAGAGCTTCGTGAAGTCGCGGTCGGCGGTGAACTCGCCGGTGATCGCCGTCTCGAACGCGCCGCCCGACGCCGCATCGACGACTTCGATCACCCGCTCGACGTTCGCGTCTCCGTCGCCGGTGAGCCCGACCGGGATGACAGTAGCGTCCCGGTTCGGCGACACGAGCGCCCCGTCGCGCGACGTGTAGTACGTGCGGACGGGCTGCGTGACGCCGGTCGCCTCGATCGCGTCGGCGAGCGACTCGACCTTCGTGCGGAATGCGGGATCGGCGACGGTGAGCGTCCGCGAGCGCACGACGACGAGCTCGTTGACGTAGTCGGGCGACGGCGGAAAGTGCGCGTTCAGGACGTCGTAGCCGCGATACGACTGGGGGTCGTTCGTCATCTCGGCGTCGGTCGTCAGGGCCGAGCCGAGCAGCCCAGCGACCGCGCCGGCGGAGAGGACGACCGCTGCGGCCCACAGCGCGACCGTGCGCCACGGATGCCGACTCGATGCCCGCGCGAGCCGCCCCGTGACGTCCTGCATCACTGCAGTGCGGCCCGCCTACGCCTCCAGCGTGGCGAGGAGCTCGTCGACCGGGACGAGTGTCAGGGTCTCGAACTTCACGCTCCCACGCGCGCCGAGCTTCACCGAGAGGTTCGCCATCGTGAGGTCGTCGGGCGCCTCGACGATGTTCACGAAGTCGTAGGTGCCGAGTGCCGCCCATTGATGCAGCACCTTCGCTCCGAGCTCCTCGACGTCGCGGTTGACCTCGCCCAGCCGGCCCGGGTTCGAGTTGAGGGTCTGCGTCCCCTTCTCGGTGAGCGTCGTCAGCATCAGGTACGTCGGCACGCCGATCGCCTCCTCGTCGGTTGCGTGCAGAGCCTACTTCCCGAGCGCGGCGTCCCGGAGCCTGCGGCGCTCCGCGCGACTCAACCCCACGCGCGCGGCGAGGTCGACGTAGACGATCGCAGCCCCGAGGAAGAGCAGGGGCGAGATCACGACGTCGGCCAGGAAGACGGCGACGCGCACGGTGTTGTCGGCCTGGCTCTGGAGCAGGAGGCCGAGCGCGAGCCGTGTCAATCCGAACAGCAGCGCGAGCGTCGCGAACGAGCCGGCGGCGTGGACGTAGTCGGCGCGACCGAGCTCGACCGTCCGCCGGAGCGCCGCGAGCGGCCCGAGCCGCTCCGCCATCGCGGCGGGAACCGCGTGACCCGCGATCCCGAGCCACAGCACGGCTGCGATCGCGAACCAGCCGAAGAGGAACGCGGCCGGGAGGAACGTGACGACGCCCACCGCGACGGCGACGGCCCACGTACGCAGCGGCGGCGTCTCGCCCGCCCGGATCGCGGACGCCCATGCGTACGCCGCGCTGAACACCGGGGACGCCGCGAGCAGCACGGCGATCCGTGCCCCGAGCGAGCGGTCGACGATCAGCTGGTCGACGACCGCCACGGGCAGCCCGAGCGCGACGCCCTTCCAGAGGTGCGCCCCGTAGAGTCTGATCGCCTCCGCCACGACCTGCCCGACGGGCCGCGACGACGGCGGGAGCGCGGGCGGCAGCGGCTCCTTCTTCGCGGGGTACCTCGGTCTCGCCACGGCCGAAACGTAGAGGCAATGAGGGCGGTAGGGTGAGGCTCCTGACACCGGCGATCTCCAGGACGGCTGCCCCGTGACCGAGCACGCGACCGACCAGGGCGCAGGCCTGATCGCCGGCTACGACGCCGGAGCGTTCTTCGACGAGATGATCGACGCGTCGGGCGCGGCGCGACCGCACTACCGAGCCCTCTACGACCGGCTCGCGGCGCTCACGGACGACGGGCTGCAGGAACGGATCCGCACCGCGAACGCCTTCTTCCAGACGCAGGGCATCGGCTTCACCGTGTACGGCGACCAGGCCGGGACCGACCGGATCTTCCCGTTCGACCTCATCCCGCGGATCGTCCCTGCGGACGAGTGGGCGCACATCGAGGGCGGCCTCGCCCAGCGGATACGCGCGCTCAACCTCTTCCTCGGCGACGTCTACGGCACCCAACGCATCCTGGCCGAGGGTGTCGTCCCGGCGGAGCTGGTCTTCGGGTCGCGCAACCTGCGGCGCGAGCTGATGGGCGTCGAGCCGCCCGGCGGCGTCTACGCCCACGTCGCGGGGATCGACCTGATCCGCGACGACGAGGGCCGCTATCTCGTGCTCGAGGACAACCTGCGGACGCCGTCGGGAGTGAGCTACATGCTCGAGAGCCGCCAGGCGCTCAAGCGGATCTTCGCCTCGCTCTTCGACCGCTCCGGCGTGCGGGGGATCGACCAGTACCCGCGCGAGCTGCTCGAGACGCTTCGCTCGGTCGCGCCGACCGGAGCCGGCGGCGACCCGACGATCGTGCTCCTCACGCCCGGCGCCCACAACTCCGCCTACTACGAGCACTCGTTCCTCGCGCGCCAGATGGGCATCGAGCTCGTCGAGAGCCGTGATCTCGTCGTCCACCGCAATCGGGTCTTCACGCGGACGACGAGCGGCCTCCAGCGGGTCGACGTCGTCTACCGCCGCATCGACGACGACTACCTCGACCCGCTCGCGTTCCGCCCGGACAGCCTGCTCGGCGTCCCGGGGATCCTCAACGCGTACCGCGCAGGCACCGTCACGCTGGCGAACGCCGTCGGCACCGGTGTCGCGGACGACAAGGCGCTGTATCCCTACGTTCCGGCCATGATCCGGTTCTACCTGGAGCAGGAGCCGATCCTTCCGAACGTGCCGACGTACGTCGGCGCGATCCCGGACGACCTCGAGGTGATCCTCGAGCGGATCGACGAGCTCGTCGTGAAGGCGGTCGACCAGTCGGGCGGGTACGGCATGCTGATCGGGCCGGCCGCGACACCCGAGGAGCGCGACGAGTTCCGCAAGCGCGTCTCGGCGGAGCCGCGGAACTACGTCGCCCAGCCGACGATCGCGCTCTCGCGGCACCCGACGTTCGTGCGCGGCGGCCTGTACGGGTGCCATGTCGACCTGCGCCCGTTCGTCCTCTCGGGCGCCGAAGGGGTCCGAATCGTCCCGGGCGGCCTCACCCGAACGGCGCTCCGCGAGGGCTCGCTCGTCGTCAACTCCTCGCAGGGCGGCGGCAGCAAGGACACGTGGGTGCTCGATGCTTAGCCGGGTCGCGGAATCCCTCTTCTGGACGGCGCGGTACGTCGAGCGGGCCGAGGACGTCACGCGGCTGCTCGACGTGGACTACCACGCGCTCCTCGACGCCCACGTCGCCGACCACGGCGAGGCCTGGCACAGGCTCGTCTCGCTGCTCGGCGAGGACGCCGCCTACCGCGAGCACTACGACGCCTTCACGGCGCAGAACGTCGCCGAGTGGCTGCTCTGGCACGACGGCAACCCGAACGCCGTCGTCAGCTGCGTGACCACCGCCCGTGAGAACGCCCGGTCCGTGCGCGAGCAGATCTCGGGCGAGATGTGGGAGGCGATCAACGGGCTCTTCCTCCTCGTCGGGCGGGCCAACCGACGGGCCGTGACGCGGGGCCCGCACGCCTTCTTCGAGCAGGTCCGGAACGGAGCCCATCGCTTCCAGGGCTGCGCGGACGCGACGATGACGCACGGCGAGCCGTACGAGTTCATCCAGCTCGGTCTGCACCTCGAGCGGGCGGCGACGACCGTCCGCGTCGTGCGGAGTCGATACCCGCTCGCCGTCGCGCTGGCGGACGACGACCCCGCCCGCGCGTACGAGCTGATCGCGCTCCTCAAGTCGTGCAGCGCCTTCGAGGCGTACGTCAAGCGCCACGGTGCGACGTTCGAGCCGCTCGACATCGCGGAGGCGCTCGTCCGGTCGGGGCAGTTCCCGCGCGCCGCGCTCTACTGCCTGCGCACGTGCGCCGAGGCGGTCGCGCGCATCGCCGGAGACCAGGGCGCTCCGCAGCGGGTGCTCGGCCGTCTCTGCGCCGACATCGAGTACGGCGAGACGGGCGACGCCTCCGGCGCGGGGGTGGCCGCCACGCTCGGCGAGCTCCTCGCCGGCATCCACCGGGCCGGCGACGCGCTCACGAAGGCGTTCTTCTCGAGCCGCGCGCTGCCGGCGTCGGCCGTCTCGATCCAGGAGGGGCAGCAGCAGCAATGTGGCTGACGGTCGAGCACGTGACGCGGTTCTCCTACGACGCGCCGGTCACCGAGGCGTACACGGAGCTGCGTCTCAAGCCTGCCCACCGCGACGGGCAACGGTGCTCCTCCTTCTCGCTCGTGCCCGAGCCCCGCGGCGTGACCGTCGACGAGTACGTCGACCGGTTCGGAAACACCGTGCACCACTTCGACCTGCTCGAGCAGCACGAGCGCATCGCGATCACGGCACGGAGCGAGGTGTCGACGGCCTCGCGGTTCACGGACGTGACCCAACCCTCGCCGCTCGATCGCTTCGACTACCTCGCCCCGTCCCGCTACGTCGCGGTCGACCCGCTGCTCGCGGAGCTCGCCGCCTCCACGAACGGCCCGGCGGAGACGGCCGACACCGCTCGCGGCCTGATGCAGGCGGTGCGCGCGGCGATGACGTACGAGCGCGGCACGACGAACGTCCACACCACGGCCGCGGAGGCGCTCACGGAAGGTGTGGGCGTCTGCCAGGACTTCGCGCACGTGATGATCGGTGCCTGCCGCGCTCGGGGCATCCCGGCCCGCTACGTGAGCGGCTACCTCTACGACCCCGAGCACGGCGATCGCGGCGAGTCGCATGCCTGGGTCGACGTCCATCTCGGCGACGCCGGCTGGCTCTCGCTCGATCCGACGCACGACACGGAGCAGACCGAGCACTACGTCCGCGTGGGCGCGGGCCGCGACTACGCCGACGTGCCGCCGTCGCGCGGTGTCTACAAGGGCGTCGCGGACGAGACGCTCGAGGTCGCCGTCACGATCCGCGAGCCCTAGAACCAACCGCGGAATCGGGCACCTGCTCCGATTCTGCTCGGTCGAGCACAGCATGCACCGCATCGAGCCAACGGGCCGCGAGCCCGAGGGCGGTGCGCCGAGGCCTCCTTGTGGGCGGCGGTCGAGACACCTCGTAATCGGTCGCGAGGTCCGCAGCTCGCTCACGGACGAGTTGGCGGCGGGCATCCGAGTCGTACTGCAACATGCGTCCTCCTCACGCGGGAGCTGTGTCGGTGACGGTCGCGGCGTCCCACCCAGACGAGGGACGCCGAGCGGCGGCGGTGTGTCGCCCGTGCTCCGGCGGGCAGGCATGGCGCTCGTAGAGTCGGTAGCGGCTCCGCGAGAGCAGCCAGGCCCAGCGTCCGCGGACCGGAACCAGGTGGAACGTGTGTCGGAACACGATCGGGTCTCTCGGCCCATACCAGCGGAGCTCCACCACGACGTCGACGGCAACGCCCGGCACGGGGCGCGGTCGCCCGGGGACATGGACGCCGGCATCGCGCACGTCGACGACACGGAGTGCCTGCAGCGGCGCGGAGAACGGGGTGCGGGCCTCGCAACGGACGAACGCGTCGCGCGTCGCGATTCGCTGGTGGAGCGGGTACAGGCTCCTCCAGGCTCGATCCCAGTCGCCGCGGAGCTTTTCCTCGATCGTCTCGAGGAAGAAGCGCTCCGCCGACGCGTGTGAGAGCACGGGTCGTGTCTCTGAAGAAACCGGACGGCTCGTCGCTACGGCGGCCGTCGACCCGAGCACCAGGACGGCTGCCGACGCGCCGAGCGCAACGAGCGCTCTCGGAATGCTCGGATGGCCCACGGCTCCGAGAATGGGGCGCACCGGTCACTGATCGGTCGCTCGCCGGTACACGGAGGGCCACGACCGGCAAGCGGCGGGTGTACCCGGTTCGTGACGGGTGCTACTTTCGCCGAGGGGAAATCGTGGATTACCGGATCCTTGGCTCGTTCGAGGTCAGCGACGGCGGCGCCCCGGTCACCCCGGGTACCGGCAGGCAGCGCGCGCTGCTCGCGCTCCTCCTCCTGCGGCCGAACGAGACGGTGCAGAGCGAGACGCTCGTCGACGAGCTCTGGGAGTCGCCCCCGCCGAGCGCGACCAAGATCCTCCAGAACTACGTGTCGCAGCTCCGTCGCACGCTCGGCGACGGTGTCCTCGTCACGCGCGGTCGCGGGTACGCACT
>DATBIQ010000124.1:0-10219 GCA_036556865.1 Gaiella sp. | reverse complement strand
GGTCGGGGTGCCGAAGCCGAAGCGCCTCGCCCAGTCCTGCAGCCGCGACCAGCCGGTCGCGGAGCCCCGCTGGTCGAAGCGGTCGCCGACGGCGTAGAAGTACGTGTCGCACGACTGCGCGAGCGCCTCCGTCAGCGTCATCGGCTGGTTGACGGAGCCGTCCCAGTTCTTGAACACGTGCTTGTCGATCCCGTACTCGGCCTGTGGCGTGCACTGGATCGACTCGTACGCGGAGAGCAGGTGCTCCTGCATCGCGGCGAGCGCCGTCACCGGCTTCCACGTCGAGCCCGGTGGGTAGACGCCGCTCGTCACGCGGTTGATGCCGGGGTAGTTCGCTTCCTTCGCCGCCTTGTCGTCGAGGAGCGGCTGGAGCTTCTTCCGGTCGACGCGACCGACGTAGACGGACGGCTTGTACGTCGGCGTGGACGCCATCGCGAGCACCGCTCCGTCGACCGGGTCGAGCGCGACGAGGGCGCCGCCGTCTGCGTGCCACGAGTCGTTCTCCCGGGCGGTCTGGATCCCGTACCGCAGCGCGCGCTCGGCGGCGCGCTGGAGCCCGATGTCGATCGTCAGCCGCACGGCGCTCCCCGGCCGCGCCTCACGGCGGGGCTCGAGCGGCCCCTGCGGGCGTCCCATCGAGTCGACGCGGATCTGCGCCTGCCCTGCGTCTCCGCGGAGGAACGCGTCGAGCTTCGCCTCGACGCCCGCCTTGCCGACCTTGTCGCCGGGCTTGTAGAGCCGCGGATTGCGGTCGAGGTTCTCCTGCGAGACCTCGCCGACATAGCCGAGCACCTGCGCCGCGAGCGACTGGTAGGGGTAGTGCCTCAGGTACGTCTGCTGGATCTGGACGCCCGGGAACTCGGAGGCGTGCTCGTAGAGGAAGGCGACCTGGTCCTCGCCGACGGCGGTCTTGACCGTGATCGGGTTGATCGGGTCGGCTGCGCGCTCGTCGACCTCCTTCGCGAGCGCGAGCGGCGACACGCGCAGGACGCCGGCGAGCCGCTTGATGACGGCGTAGCGGCGGTTTCGGGGCAGGTCGCCGACCCACAGCTTGACGGCGGTGCCGGCGACGTTGTCGACGATGACGCGGCCGTCCCGGTCGAGGATCGTCCCGCGCGGCGCCTCGATCCTGATCGTGCGCAGCTGGTTCCCCTGCGCCTCCGCCAGGTACGTGTCGCCCGACAGCACCTGGAGCGACCAGAGCCGGAAGAACAGCACCGCGAAGACGGCGAGGGCGACGATCCCGAGGATCCCGACCCTGAACGCGAGCCCCGGCGTGAGCCGGTACGGGGCCTCGACCCCGGGGTCGGGCGGCAGGAACCGCGGCGACGTGGCGCGCGGCTCGCCGTACGGCGTGTGCGAGCTCACACGAGCTCCACCTGCCGCGCGCCGTCGAGCGTCTCCGGCACCGCGACGAAGGCGCGGCACACGCGGTAGACCCCGAGCGCGAGCAGCGCGGAGAGGACGGCGCTCGGCAGCGCGATGACGAGCGCCTCGCGCCCGGAGACCGGCTGCCCGATGAGGAAGTGGAGCGCCACACCGCCGATCCCGGCGAGTAACGAGATCGCGAACGCGGCGAGCGGCGGGGCGTACGCCCGGCCGCGACCGGTCGTCTCGCCGTAGCGGCCGGCCCAGTAGCCGGCCAGCGTGAGCACGATCGACGTCGTGCCGAGCGTGCCGAGGGTCATCACGTCGACGACCAGGCCGCCCGCGAACCCCGCGATCGCGCCCGGCAGCGAGCCCGCGACGAGCGCGACGCAGACGATCGTGACGAGCAGCAGGTCGGCCTCCGCGCCGAGCATGCGGACGCCGGTGATCACCGTCACCTGCACCACCGCGGCGGCGAGGACGAGCACGCCGATGCGGATGCCCGTGCTCAGGGCGCTTCCCGATCCTGCGGGATGAGCACGAGGACGGACTCGAGCGCAGAGAGATCGGCGAACGGCGTCACCTGCACCTGCGTGTACAGGTCCGTGTCGGTCCGGCCGACGCTCGTCACGCGGCCGATTCGGATACCCCTCGGGTAGAGCGACGACAGCCGCGGCGAGCTCCAGCCCGAGGTGACGATCGTGTCCCCGAAGCGGACCTTCGCCTCCTTGGGCACGCGGTCGAGGCGCAGCGGCGCCCGCGGCCCGTTGCCCGGACGCACGATCCCGAAGGCGTCCGTCTCGACGTCCAGCGCCGACGCGGCGCTCTGGTCGTCCGTCAGCAACGTCACTCGCGCTGTGCGACCGCTCGTCCGGCTCACCCGCCCGACGAGCCCGTCCTGCGTCACGACCGGGTCGTCGACGCGCACGCCGTCCTTGTGCCCCGCAGCGACCACGATCGCCTGCGCGTAGGCCCCGGCCGGGCGCGAGATGACGGCGGTCGCGAGGCCGCGGTAGCCCTCGGGGAAGCGGGGGCCGTTCAGGAACGCGAGCAGCTTCCGCAGCCGGACGTTCTCGCGCTGCGCCAGGCGGCTCTCGACGACCTGCTGGCGCAGCGTCTCGTTCTCCTTCTCGAGGCGGTCCGCGTCGGACCGCGCGCCGAGAAGGCTGTCGGCCCAGCGATACGCGTCCCGGAACGGCTCTGCAACGCGGTCGGCGGCGACCTGGAAGGGACGCAGCACGGCGGCGGCGGCGTTCTGCGTGCTGGCGACCGGGCCGTCGCCGTCCTCGCGGAACGAGATGGTGACGAGGACGAGCGAGAGCACGATGAGCCCTCCCACGACGAGCCTCCGCCGGGCGGCGGCGGTGGTTCGTGTCGAGGGCTTCCCTTCCGCGGGGCGCCGGACGCTCACGCCCAGCACCGCCGTCCGTGCGGTGCGGTTCCGGGGCACCGGGCAATGGTAGCCGGGGTCGAGGACCTCCTTGGCGGCTGGCTCTGGGGACAGACCCCTACCGCCGGTTGCCGTTCCTTCTCGCGCGGGCGCGGTTGGAGCGGTGGATCGCCTCGAACTCCTCGAGGCTGCGGCCCGAGCCGACGGCGACGCACGTGAGCGGGCTCTCGGCGAGGTGGACCGGCATCTGGGTCTCGTGCCGGAGACGCTCGTCGAGGCCCTGGAGCAGCGCGCCGCCGCCTGCGAGCACGATGCCGCGGTCCATGATGTCGGCGGCGAGCTCCGGCGGCGTCTTGTCGAGCGTCGACTTGATCGCGTCGACGATCTGGCTCACGGGCTCGTCGAGCGCGCGCCGGATCTCCTCGGACGTGATGATCACCGTCTTCGGCAGGCCGGTGAGCATGTCGCGGCCGCGGACCTCCGCCTGCACCTCCTCGGCCATCGGGTGGGCGGAGCCGACCTCGAGCTTGATCTCCTCCGCCGTCTGCTGGCCGACGAGCAGCTTGTAGTCCTTCTTGATGTGGTTGACGATCGCCTCGTCCATCTCGTCGCCGCCGACCCGGAGCGACTGGGAGACGACGATCCCGCCGAGCGAGATGACCGCGACCTCCGTGGTGCCGCCGCCGATGTCCACGATCATGTTCCCGGTCGGCTCGGCGACGGGCAGGCCGGCCCCGATCGCGGCGGCCATCGGCTCCTCGATCAGGTACGCCTGCCGCGCGCCCGCAGAGAGCGTCGCCTCCTCGACGGCCCGCTTCTCGACGCCCGTGACGCCGGAGGGCACGCAGACGACGACGCGCGGGTGCGCGAAGCGGTGCTGGTGGACCTTCTGGATGAAGTGGCGGAGCATCTGCTCCGTGACGTCGAAGTCGGCGATCACGCCGTCCTTGAGCGGGCGGATCGCGGAGATCGAGCCGGGCGTGCGGCCCAGCATCCGCTTCGCCTCGACGCCGACGGCGTGGACGTCGCCGGTCCGCTGGTCGATCGCGACGACCGACGGCTCGGAGAGCACGATGCCGCGCCCGCGGACGTAGACGAGCGTGTTGGCGGTGCCGAGGTCGACGGCCATGTCACGGCCGCCGAAGCCCGTCATCGAGCGGAACATCCCCATGGGAAGGGTGAGTGTAGCTCCCGCGGGATTTGCAGCCGTTTTCGACCCGATCAGGCGAGAAGCGCGGGGGCGCTCTCCTCGAGCAGCCCGAGGAGGAGAGCCCCGGGAAGCCCGACGACGTTCAGGTAGTCCCCGTCGATCCGCTCGACGAGGCGGCCGCCGAGCCCCTGGATCGCGTACGCACCCGCCCGACCCTCCCACTCGCCGCTCTCGACGTAGCGCTCGATCGCCGGGTCGTCGAGGTCGCGAAACGCGACGAGCGTCTCTGCGTGCTCGACGTGCTCTCGCTCGCCGGCGATCAGGCAGAGGCCCGACAGCACGGCGTGCCTGCGGCCGGCGAGCTCGCGGAGCATCGCGCGTGCGTCGTCCGCGTCGCGGGGCTTTGCGTAGATCCGCGCGCCGAGATGCACGGTCGTGTCGACGCCGAGCGTCACGCGCCCCGGCTCGTGGACGGAGCGCGCCTTGCCGCGCGCATGGTCGCGGACGAGCGCGATCGGATCGGCGTCGGGTGGGTCGTGCTCCTCGTAGACCGGCGCGACCGCCTCGAAGGGGATCGCGAGCTGCGTCAGGATCGCGCTCCGCTGGGGCGACGTCGAGGCGAGGACGAGCGGCTCGGTCACCGCGGCTTCGCGGCGACCCAGATCTCCTCGGCCGGCCACCTGCGGGCCCACTCGGCCGAGAACGCCGCGTAGTACTCGTGGTCGCCGGCGTCGTCGGGCGCGTAGAGCTCGACGAGGTCGACGACGTCGAAGCCCGTGCGGCGGAGGAGCCGGAAGAGCTCCCCGTGCGGCAGCTGCCACTCGACGCCGACCTCGTCCGGCCACTCGAGCCGCCCGAGGCCTCGCTGCGGCCGGAGCAGCGTCTCGCCGGGCGGCCCCTCCTCGTCCGGGGCGCAGAGGATCGAGAGCGTCGAGTTCCGGAGGAACCACAGCCGCCCGCCGGGCCGGAGCAGCCGGTAGGCCTCGGGGAGCCAGCGGTGGGGGTCGCACCAGATGCTCGCGCCGTACTCGGAGACCGCGAGGTCGAAGCTCTCCGAGGGCAGCGGCACGTCCTCGGCGCTCGCCTCGACGAGCGGGAACTCGAGGCCGAACTCGGCCTGGCAACGGCGCGCGGTCGCGAGCTGCGCGGGCGTGACGTCGACGCCGACCGGTCTCGCCCCACGACGCGCGAGCCAGGCGGAGACGTACGCCGTGCCGCAGCCGAGCTCCACGACGTCGAGGCCGTCGACGTCGCCGAGCGTGTCGATCGACGCCTCGGGGACGCCGAACACGCCCCACGTGATCTCTGCCCGCGACCACGCCTCGCCGGCGCGGGCGTCCGTGTACTCCGCGTTCGCCCTCGTCCAGTCCTCGCGGTTCCGGAGCGCGTCCTCCGAGAGGCCGCCCACGGATCAGAGCAGGCCGTCGGGGAAGAACAGCTTCAGCTCCCGGCGGGCGCTCGCGGTCGAGTCGGAGCCGTGGACGACGTTCTCGGAGAGGAGCGTCGCGAGGTCGCCGCGGATCGTGCCCGGCGCGGAGTCGGCCGGGTTCGTCGCGCCCATCAGCCCGCGGACGCCGGCGATCGCGTCCTCGCCGCGGACCGCGAGCGCGAGCACCGGCCCCGACGTGATGAAGTCGACGAGCTCGCCGAAGAACGGCTTGCCACGGTGCTCCGCGTAGTGCTCCCGGGCGAGCGCCTTCGAGACCTTCAGCAGGCGCGCGCCGCGCAGGTCGTAGCCGCGCCGCTCGAAGCGCGCGAGGATCTCGCCGCAGAGCGCGCGGCGGACGCCGTCCGGCTTCACGAGCACGAGTGTCGTCTCGACCGCCATGCGGCCGGGGAGTCTAGATGATCGATGCCATGAGATCGCCCGAGCCGGGGCGCGGGATGGCCGCTCTGGGGCGTGGGCCGGGCGCCTCGCCGATGCCGGTGGCATCGGTGAGGTGGCCGGCACACGAAGCGCACCGGGCCGGGCGGGCCGCGAAGCGGGCCGCCCGGCCCGGGAAGCGGCCCGGACGCGCCAGCTCGCGCAGCCGGACGCGCGAGATCGTGGCATCGATCGTCTAGTCGGCGCGTCTCGTGCGGCGCAGACGAACCGGCTGCAGGACCTCCTCGCCCGTCACGACCCCCGGAGGCACGGGCGTCGCGCAGTACGGGCACACCTGCCAGATCGGCTCGAGCGGCGACCCACACTCCTCGCACGCCTGCTTGAGCCGGGTGGTGCACACGGGGCAGACGAGGTAGGACGGGTCGACGGCGCCGCGGCAGACGGGGCAGCGCAGATCGCGCTCCGCGAGCTGCTCCTCGATCGCCGCCATCTCCAGCTCGCGCTCGCGCACGTCGTCCAGGTACTCCGGTGGCCGGAACAGCATGTAGATGAGGGGCCCGAGAAACGGCGGCACCGCGCCGAGCAGCGTCGCCATGCCCACGAGCCACGGGTCCTCGACGCGCCGGCGGGCGTCCTTGTAGACCCAGTACACCGTCGCGGCCCAGAAGACGAGCACGAGGAAGAGCACGAGGTTGCGCAGCACGCTCCACGTGCTCGAGTCGAAGAAGCTGTCTGCGGCGACGATCATCAGAGGAGGAGCTTGCCGAGGATATACCCGACCGCAAACGCCGTTCCCACGATCGCCACGAGCACGACGAGCGCGAACGTGAGCACGGTCACGCGCTCCCTCGCGGTCGTCCTCATACGCGAGTCTCGAGGTCGGCCAGCAGGTAGAGCGAGCCCGTCACGAGCACCGGCTCGCCGAGCCGGTGGGCGAGCGCGAGCGCCGCGTGCGGATCGGGCTCGGCATCGACCGCGGCGAAGAACGGCCGGGCTCGACGCGCGAGCTCGTCGGCGGCGAGCGCGCGGGCGTTCGAGGAGCGGCATGCGACGAACCGTCGGCCGAGCGCCGCCAGCCCCCCGAGCATCCCCTCGACGTCCTTGTCCGTGAGGATCGACGCCATGATCGTGTAGTCGTCCGCAGGGAGATGCTCCACGAGCCACCGGACGCCCTCGACGTTGTGGGCGCCGTCGCGGATCTCCCCCGGGCGCCGTTCCAGGCGACCCGGGAGCTCGACGCGGTCGAGAGACGCCTCGCCAACGTCACGACCGAGGAACGAGGAGGCGGCTGCGACGGCGAGCGCGCGCGACCCACCCGTCCGGACGAGCACCGTCCCCGCGCCTGCCGCCCGCGCGAGCGGCTCCCACTCCGGCTCGCCGAGCACCACCGTGCACCCCGCGTGGACGACCGCGAGCTTCTCCGCCGCGATCGCCTCGCGCGTCGAGCCGAGGACGTCCGTGTGCTCGAGCGAGACGTTCGTGAGCACGACGACGCGCGTCCTGTCGAGCACGTTCGTCGCGTCGTGCCGCCCGCCGAGCCCGGCCTCTACGACCGCGGCCTCGACGTCCGCCTCGCGGAAGGCGACGAACGCCGCCGCGGTGAGGACCTCGAACTGCGTCGCGTCGAGCCGCTCGGCCGCGGGGCGAACGAGCGCGAGCGCCGCCTCCAGGTCGGCCTCGGAGCCGTCGACACGGACACGTTCCCCCCACGACCGCACGTGCGGAGAGAGGTACGCGCCGACGCGGAGCCCGGCCTCGCGCAGCAGCTCCTCGGCCATCCGGGTCGTCGTCGACTTTCCGTTCGTCCCGACCACGTGCACCGCCGGGAGCCCGCGCTGTGGACGACCCAGGCTGTCGAGCAGCGCGCGCATCCGCTCGAGCCCGAACCCCTCGCGCGGCCAGGGCGACAGCGTCTCGAGCCAGGCGAGCGCCGACACCTCGGCCCTACGAGCCGAGGAGCTCGAGCTCGCGCCGGTAGCGCTCGAGCTTCGCGCGCTCGCCGTCGACGACGTCGGCGGGCGCGTTCGCGACGAAGCGCTCGTTCCCCAGCATGCCCTCGGCCCGCGCGATCTCCTTCCGCAGGCGCGCGCGCTCTGCGTCGACGTCGCCCCCGTCGCGGCGGCGCTCCGGCCGCACGACGGCGGCGAAGACGCGGCGCTCCTCCTCGCTCGCGAGCTCCACCGCGACGCCGCTCCGCCGGAACACCTGCGCCGCCTCCTTGACGCGCTCGAGCGCGTCGTGGGAGGCGGCGTGGCTCCCGTCCGGCTCGGGCCAGGGCGACACGATCAGCGACGCCGTCCGACCGGGCAGGTGCGACCAGATCTCCTCGGTCACGTGCGGCATCAGCGGGTGGAGAAGCGCGAGCAGCGTCTCGAGCGCCGCGAGCGCCGTCGCGCGGCAGTCCTCGTCACCGTCGTAGAGCCGCGGCTTGACGGCCTCCGCGTACCAGTCGCAGAAGTCGTCGAACGTGAGGTGGTAGAGCACGCCCGTCGCCGACGCGAAGTCGAACCGGGCCCACGCGTCCTCGACGGCGGCGCGCGCAGCGTCGAGCCGGGCGAGGATCCACCGCTCCTCGAGCGCTGTCGGGCGCGCGTCGGGCGTGACGCCCTCGGTCTGCTGGACGATCAAGCGGGCGACGTTCCACAGCTTGTTCGCGAGCTTGCGGCCCTCCTCGATCGCGCCGACGGCGTAGCGGACGTCCTGCGTGGAGGAGATCTTGAGCAGGCCGTAGCGCGTCGCGTCGGCACCGTGCGCCTCGACCGGCTCCATCGGGTCGACGCCCGTGCCGAGGCTCTTCGACATGCGGCGCCCGTCGGCGGCGAGGACGGTCGAGTGGATGATCACGTCGGTGAAGGGGATCCCGCCCAGGAGGAAGAGCCCCGAGAAGATCATCCGGTTCTCCCAGAGACGGATGATCTCGCGCGCCGTCGAGTTGACGTCGCCCGGGTAGTAGCGCGCGAGCTCGGGCGTCTCGGCGGGCCAGCCCAGCGTCGCGAACGGCCAGAGCGCCGACGAGAACCAGGTGTCCAGGACGTCCGGGTCACGTACCAGCTCGCCCGAGCCACACTCCGCGCAGGCCGCGGGCGGCGGCCACGCGCACGTGAGGTGACCGTCGGGGCAGGCCCAGATCGGAATCTGGTGGCCCCACCAGAGCTGCCGCGAGACGCACCAGTCGGGCGCCTGCTCGAGCGACTCGATCGCGAAGCGGTGCTGGCTCTCGGGGTGGAAGCGGACGCGCCGCTCGCGCAGCGCCTCGAGCGCGGGCGCCGCGAGGCCCTCCATGCGGCACCACCACTGCGGCGAGACGAGCGGCTCGATGCGCGAGTGGCACCGCTCGCACGTCCCGACCGAGTGGCGGTACGGCTCGCGCTTCTCGACCAGGCCGCGCTCCTCGGCCCAGGCGACCACCTTGGCGTCGGCCTCCTTCTGCTCGAGCCCCTCGAACCCCGGGGCGATCATCCGCCCGTCGGGACCGATCACCGTGAGGGTCTCGAGGCCGTGGTCGCGGCCGATCTCGAAGTCCATCGGGTCGTGGCCCGGCGTGACCTTCACCGCGCCCGTCCCGAACGCCGGATCGACGCGCTCGTCCGCGATCACGGGCACGCGGCGCTCGACCACCGGCACGACGAGCTCACGGCCGATCGCGTCGCGGTAGCGAGGGTCGTCCGGGTGCACGGCCACAGCGACGTCCGCGAGCATCGTCGCCGGACGCACCGTCGCGACCGCGATGCCACCGTCGCCCTCGACGAAGGGATAGCGGACGAACGACAGCATGTCGTCCGTCTCGACGTGCTCGACCTCCAGGTCGGAGATCGCGGTCTGGTGGTACGGGCACCAGTTCACGATCCGATTCGCGCGGTAGATCCAGCCGGCGTCCCACAGCCGGACGAAGAACGTCATCACGGCCTCGACGTAGCCCTCGTCCATCGTGAACCGCTCGCGCGAGTAGTCGAGGGAGGCGCCGAGGCGGCGGTACTGGCCCATGATCGTGCGTCCCGTCTCGTCGAGCCAGCGCCACGTCCGCTCGAGGAACGCCTCACGGCCGACCTCCTGGCGCGTGGTGCCCTCGGCGATGAGCTGCTTCTCGATCACGTTCTGCGTCGAGATCCCCGCGTGGTCGTACCCGGGCTGCCAGAGCGTGTCGAAGCCGCGCATCCGGTGCCAGCGGACGAGCACGTCCTGGATCGAGCCGTTCAGTGCGTGACCCATGTGGAGCTCGCCCGTCACGTTCGGCGGCGGGACGCAGATCACGAACGACTCGTCCCGGCGTCGGCCTGCGCCGGCGAGGTAGAGGCCCTCGGACTCCCAGGTCTCCTGCCAGCGGCGCTCGACGCTCCCGGGCTGATACAGCGGCTCCATCAGGCGACGGAGTGTACGGAGGGACTCAGTCCCGAAGGACGAGGATCGTGCTCGTCGCATGGGCGAGCAGCCGGCCCTCGGCGTCGTCCAGCCGAGCGTCGGTCGTGACGACCGTCCGGCCGGGGTG
>DATBIQ010000123.1:0-10967 GCA_036556865.1 Gaiella sp. | reverse complement strand
CTACGCGCCGACGATCGTGATCGTGCGCAGCACGTCGGCGGTCGTCGCGGTGTTCGCCGTCACGGTGACGCGGTAGGTGCTCTTCTTCGCCACCGTCAGCTTGTTGACGCGCGGCTTCACCGTGCAGTCGAGCCCGAGCGGGGCCGCACCCTGGCTGACCTGCACGAGCTTGTTCTTGAGGTAGCTGCGGATCGTGTAGCCGACCGTCGCGCCGGCCGCGTTGTTCGCACAGAACTCCCGCAGGTAGACGGTGACCTTCGGGTTCTTCGTGCCTCCGCGGACGGTCATCTTCCCGTTGACCGGGTCGAGCGGGGCGGCGGCGCGCGCGAACCGCGGCTGCGCCCGCTTCGCCGTCGCGTCCTGGCGGTAGATGCCGCTCTGCCAGAGGCTTCCCTGCGAGTCCTGCATCACGAACCAGACGAACATCTGGACGCGCGGGTCCTTCCTCGCCATCGCGATCGCTTGCGGGATGTAGGCCGCCTGCTGGGCCTCGGTCACGCCCTTTGGCTCGCCGGGCCTCGTCTCGTTGCCGTACTCGGTGATCCAGATCGGCACGTTCTTGCGCTTGAACGCGGCGTCGAGGTCCTTCTCGAAGCGCGGGAAGCTCTTGAGCGTGACGTTCGGGTAGCGGACGAGCTGCGTCGGCTTCTGGTTGACCGGGAACGGATACGGGTGCTGAGCCCAGGCGTCGAACTTGACCTTGCCGAGCGCCTTGGCCACGCCCTTCATGAAGGTCGCGGGGGCAACCGTGTCCGTGCCCTTGGCCTTCTTGTCGCGGCCGTTGGAGGACGTCTCGCCGATCGCGACGAGCGCGCTGCGGTTCCCCGCCTTGATGCCGGCGATTCCGGCGCGGGCGAGCTTCGCATAGTTCGCGGGGCTGACGATCGTTCCCTTCGCGTTGAACTGCGGCACGAGGAACGTCGCAAGGTTCGACTCGTTCCAGATCGTGTAGAAGCGCACGTACGGGTAGCCGGCGTAGCGGCCCGAGTAGCGGGCTGCGATGGCGCGGGCGAAGTTCTGGAAGTCGGCCAGGCTGCGGGGCATCGCCTGCGGCTTCTGGCCGCCGTTCGCCCACCCCGGTGTCCCCCACAGCGTGATCAGGACCTCGACGCCGCGCTGCTGCGCGTTGCGCACGAACTCGTCGACGTCACCGAACTGGTACGCCGGGTCGAACGGATCGGTGGCCTGCGCCGGCCGCTCGGGAGCGACCTTCGACCAGTCGACGATCGTCCGCAGGATGGACGCGTTGTTCGAACGCGCCCGGTCCAACGCCTCCAGTCGGGTGTCGTCCCACCGGAACATGGGGTCGTCCTGGAACCCGACCCACATGCGGTCGGCGCCGGACGCGGCGGGTACGAGGACAGCAGCGGCTAGACAGGCGAGGACGAACAGGCGGACGATGGATCGCACGAGAACCTCCTTGAGCGGGTTCGGAACGCGGGCACGGTAGCCCCACCGCGTAAGGGCCGTGTGAAGGTGGTTCGTGCTGCGTTCGACGTCCCCTCCCGCAGGCCTTCGTCGCCGGAGGGCGGGGTCCGGGTCGATCGCGTAGACTCGAGGGGCATGGTCTGGGAGGTCGTCTTCATGCTCGTCCTGCTCAAGATCCCCCTCGTCTACCTCTGCATGGTCGTGTGGTGGGCGATCCGGGCGGAGCCGCGCGACGAGCAGCCGACGGTGGCCGCGCGCGTGCCCGACACGCCCGTCTCGCCGCCGATCCCGTCCGGCCGCACGCGTGACCCGCGCGGCGGTGGCCGTCGCACCGACGACCGGCGTGGCACACGGCCTCGCGGCCCCGCCCGTGCGCAGCCGGGGCGCACGGCGGTTCGCTCGTGACGACGCTCGACGAGAGCCGGGCCGAGCGGTCGTCGGCGGCCGACGCGATCGCCGGGCTTCTGGCAGTCGCCTCGATCGTGCTGTCGGGGATCGCAATGGGCCTCGGGCTGCTCCTCCAGCTCGACGCGCGACCCGCACGGCTGGCTCCGGTCGCCATGCTGCTCGCGCTCATCGGGGCGCGGATGAGCGGCCGCTACCAGAGCCTCGCGCTCAAGGCGGCGGTCTTCGCCGCCGTCGCGTGGGTGGTCGGGATGACCGTCGCGATCGTGACCGACGGCCCCCTGCTCTAGGGCATCCGCGGGCGGGTGGCAGCGGAGGCCGCTGCTACAAAGGGAGCACGATGGGAGCGACCGATCTGACCGGCCCGAACGCGGCCTATGTCGCCCAGCTCCTGGCGGACTACCTCGACGCTCCGGCGAGCGTCCCGCCGGAGTGGCGGGCGCTCTTCGAGGCCGACGGGCGCCCCGCCGACGGAAACGGCGTCCCGGTCTCCGTCGCGGTCCCCCCGCCTCCGGCTCCTCCCGCGCGCGACGAGGCGCCGGCGACTCCGCCGACCACGGAGGCGCAGGCCGCCGACGCTCCCGAGGCCGAACTCCTCGCGGGCGTGGCCGCCGCGATGGCGCTCGTCAAGGCCTACCGCACGCACGGGCACCTCGCCGCGCGCCTCGACCCGCTCGGATCGGAGCCGATGGGTGACCCGGCGCTCGACGAGACCCGCCTCGTCCCGCCGCTGACCCCGGAGCTGCAGGCGCGGATCCCGGCGAGCCTGCTCCGGCTCTCGGTGCCGGGCGAGACGCTGCTCGACGCGCTCCCGCGGCTCCGTGAGGTCTACACCGGCTCGAGCGCGTACGAGATCGAGCACATCTCCGACCACGCCGAGCGCGTCTGGCTCCGGAAGGCGATCGAGTCCGGCCGCTTCCGCGTCGAGCTCGAGCGCGAGGAGCGCGTCCGGCTGCTGCGGCGGCTCACGCAGGTCGAGGGGTTCGAGCAATACCTCCGCCGCTCGTTCCTCGGGCAGAAGCAGTTCTCCCTCGAAGGGCTCGACGTCCTGATCCCCATGCTGGACGAGGCGATCGAGCTCGGGGCCGAGGCAGGTGCCCACGAGGTCGTCCTCGGGATGGCGCACCGCGGCCGCCTGAACGCGCTCGTGCACACGGTCGGCCGGTCGTACGAGTCGATCTTGCGGGAGTTCGAGGGCGAGCGCTCGTACGACGCGCTCGTCGTCGACCCGGAGGGTGGCAGCGGAGACGTGAAGTACCACCTCCCGGCGTCCGGGACGCGCGTCACGCGCGCCGGAGAGATCGAAGTGACGATCGCTCCGAACCCGAGCCACCTCGAGGCCGTCGACCCCGTCGTGGAAGGGTGGACGCGCGCCGAGCAGACCGACCGCTCGAGCGGCGCCGGCCTCCACGACCCGACGGTCGCTCTGCCGATCCTGATCCACGGCGACGGCGCGTTTCCCGGCCAGGGGGTCGTCGCCGAGACGCTCAACCTCCAGAGTCTCCCGGGCTACGCGACCGGCGGGACGCTCCACGTGATCACGAACAACCAGGTCGCGTTCACGACCGACGCGGCCGAGAGCCGCTCCACCCGCTACTCGAGCGACCTCGCGAAGGGCTTCGACATTCCGATCGTCCACGTGAACGCCGACGACCCCGAAGCGGCGCTGTCGGCGGTGCGCCTCGCGCTCGCGTATCGCGCCGAGTTCGGCCACGACTTCGTGATCGATCTCGTCGGATACCGTCGGTTCGGGCACAACGAGCAGGACGAGGCGGCGTACACGCAACCGCTCATGGTCGAGCGGATCCACGAGCAGCCGACCGTCCGGGACGCGTACGCCACGCGGCTCGTGGAGGACGAGGTCCTCTCCGCGGACGAGGTCGACGCGATCGTCGAGGAGGTGGTCGGGACGCTGCGGGCTGCGCACGACCGCCTGCGCGCGTCCATCGCGGAGCCACCCGCCCCGCCGCCGGAACCGCCGCAGACGACGGGGACCGGAGACGCGGTCGAGACCGCGGTGGCGGCCGACCGGCTGCGAGCGCTCAACGAGGCGCTGCTGCGCGTCCCCGACGGGTTCGCCGTGAACCCGAAGCTCGCCAAGCAGCTCGAGCGTCGTCGCGAGACGGTCGAGAGCGGCGGCATCGACTGGGGGCAGGGCGAGGCGCTCGCGTTCGCATCGCTCCTCGAGGACGGCATCCCGATCCGCCTCTCGGGACAGGACACGGAGCGCGGGACGTTCTCCCACCGCCACCTCGTGCTGCACGATCCCGAGACCGGCGAGACCGCGACGCCGATGCAGCACCTCCCGGGTGCGAGCGCGTCGTTCGAGGTCTACAACTCCCCGCTCTCGGAGTACGCCGCGCTCGGATTCGAGTACGGCTACTCCGTGTCGGCTCCCGACGCGCTCGTGCTCTGGGAGGCCCAGTTCGGCGACTTCGTCAACGGCGCGCAGATCGTGATCGACCAGTTCATGGTCGCGGGTCGGTCCAAGTGGAACCAGACGAGCCGCCTGACGCTGCTGCTCCCGCACGGCTACGAGGGGAACGGGCCGGAGCACTCGAGCGCCCGGCTCGAGCGCTTCCTCCAGCTCGGCGCGCAGGACAACATCCGCGTCGCGAACTGCACGACCGCGGCGCAGTTCTTCCACCTCCTCCGGCGGCAGGCGCTCGACGCCGTCGCCCGCCCGCTCGTGGTGATGACGCCGAAGGGACTCCTGCGGCTCAAGCAGGCGTCGTCGACCCTCGAGGAGCTCTCCGAGGGAACGTTCCAGCCGGTCATCGACGACGCTCGTGTCGAGCCCGAGGCCGTCGAGCGGCTCGTCCTGTGCTCCGGCAAGCTCTTCTACGACATCGTCGGGCACGACCTCCACGAGGCCGCCATGCACGTCGCCGTGGCCCGGCTGGAGCAGCTCTACCCGTTCCCCGTCCAGGCGGTCGAGTCGCTGCTGCGCCGCTATCCACGGCTCGAAGAGGTCGTCTGGACCCAGGAGGAGCCGCAGAACATGGGCCCGTGGCGCTCGATCAGGCACCGCCTCGAGGAGACGGTGCGCGCAAGCACGGCGCGGGGGCTGCACTACGTGGGGCGCACCTGGAAGGCGAGCCCCAGCGAGGGCTACCCGACCGCTCACCAGGTCGAGCAGGACCGCATCGTGCGCGCCGCGATCGGCACGCACGGCTGAGTTCGCGCGCTTCTTGCCGGGCGGCTCGCGCCGGGGCCGCGGCTACACTGCGGCGTGGCCCGCGACCCCTCAGACAGACGTAACGGAGACTCGATGGCAGTCGAAACCAGCATTCCCGAGAACCCCTTCACCGACGAAGAGGCGACCGGTGACGATCCCTCGTCGCTCGCCCGCGCAATCCAGGAGCACCTCGACCTCAAGGAGCGAAACGCCGGCCTGAACGGCGACATGCCGCTCGACCGGTACTCCGTCGAGGATCCCTTCGAGAACCATCCGCTGTTCAAGTCCGAGGAGCAGGCGCGTCTCGAGGAGACGCTCGAGGGCGTCGAGGCGCCGGAGCCGTCGCCCGCGCTGCCGTGGCCCGGCGAGGGCGAGAGCGTCGAGGGCGCCGCGCTCGACGACGGCCTCTGGGGCCGCTCGCGCGACTTCGACTGGGGCGAGTGATCGATCGCGCTCCGCGGAGCGCGTCCCCGAGGCACGCCGCCCGATAGGGTCGACGCCGTGACGCCGGATCAGCGGCTCGACCGATTCTCGGACCTCGTCGTGCGGACGGGCGCGAACATCCAGCCCGGCCAGGACGTCGTCCTCATGTACCTCGTCGAGCACGTGCCGATCGCGCGTGCCATCACGCGCGCCGCGCTGGCGGCCGGCGCCCGCCGCGTCCTCCCGTACGTGATCGACCTCCACCTCCGGAAGGCGGCGATCGAGCTCGGTCCCGAGGACCAGCTCGGTGTCAGCCCCGACTACCTCGTGGACTGGGTCCGCTCGTGGCACGAGACGCGGCCCGCGATCATCCAGCTCGCGGGCGACCCGGAGCCCGAGCTCTTCTCGGGGCTCGATCCGGTCCTCGTCGCGAAGGCCGAGCCCGCCGACGTCCGCGAGATCTACCTCCCCCTGGTCACCCGCCGGCTCGTGAACTGGGTGATCGTCCCGGCGCCGAACGAGGGCTGGGCGACGGCGGTGCTCGGGGAGCCCGACGTCGAGCGGCTCTGGGACGCGGTCGCGACGACGATGCGGCTGGACGAGGACGACCCGGTGGAGGCCTGGCGGATCCACGCCGCGACCCTCCAGGCGCGCGCGGACGCGCTCAACGAGCGGCGGTTCGACGCGGTCCGCTTCCGCGGCCCGGGCACCGACCTCGTCGTCGGGCTGCTCGGCGCCTCGCAGTGGGGCTGCGCGACGTTCACGACGGAGAGCGGCATCACGCACATCCCGAACCTGCCGACGGAGGAGGTCTTCACGACCCCGGACCTGCGGCGCACCGAGGGTGTCGTGCGGTCGACGTACCCGTTGATCGTGCCGGGAATCTCGGCGCTCGTCGAAGGGCTCGAGCTCACCTTCGACGGCGGCCGCATCGTCGACGTGAAGGCCGACGGCGACGGAGCGGAGGTGATCCGCGGGCAGCTCGAGCGCGACGCGCAGGCACCGTTCCTGGGCGAGATCGCGCTCGTCGACGGCGCCTCGCGCGTGCGCCAGACCGGCCTCGTCTTTCGCAGCACGCTCTTCGACGAGAACGCGAGCTGCCACCTCGCCTACGGCAGCGGCCTGCCGTTCGCCGTCGAGGGCGCCGACGGCCTCGACCGCGACGAGCTGCTCGCGCTCGGAGTCAACGTCTCCGGCGTCCACACCGACTTCATGGTCGGCGGGCCCGACGTCGACGTCGACGGCCTCGGAGTCGACGGCTCGGCGACGCCGATCATCCGTGACGACTCCTGGCAGCTCTGACGTGCCCGCGAAGTGGGAATCCGCAGAAGCGGATCCGCGTCGCTCGATCCCCGCCCTCCGGCGGGGCAGATCCCCAAAGGCTCCCGGGTGTCGCGGTCGCAACTCCCCTCGGTTCGGAGAGATGCCTCAGGCGACCCGGCGGACGGCGGCGCCCTGGAGCGTCGTCGCGAGGCGGCGGAACGGGCCGTCGGCCGCGATCAGCTCGTCGTAGGTCCCTGTCTGCGTGATCCGCCCGCGCTCCATCACGAGGATCTCGTCCGCGCGGCGGACGGTCGTGAGGCGGTGCGCGATGATGATCGAGGTCCGACCCTCGAGCAGCGTGTCGAACGCGCGCTCGATCAGCACCTCGGTCGGCCGGTCGATGTTCGAGGTCGCCTCGTCGAGGATCAGGATCCGCGGGTCGGCGACGAGCGCGCGCGCGATCGAGATCAGCTGGCGCTCGCCCGCCGAGAGGCCGGCGCCGCCCTCCCGCACGACGTGGTCGAGGCCTTCCTCGAACCGGGCGGCGACGCGGTCGACGCCGATCGCGTGCGCGGCCGCGACGATCTCCTCGTCCGTCGCATCCGGCCGCCCGAACCGGATGTTGTCGGCGATCGTGCCGCTGAAGAGGAACGGGTCCTGCAGCACGACGCCGAGTTGCCGCCGGTAGGAGCGCAGCCGCACGTCGCGCAGGTCGGTGCCGTCGACCCGCACGGCTCCCTTGCCCGGGTCGTAGAAGCGCGCGACGAGCTTCGCGGTGGTCGACTTCCCGCCGCCCGACTCCCCGACGAGGGCGATGCACCCGCCTGCGGGGATCTCGAGGTCGAGCCCGTGTATCACCGGCTCGTCCCCGTAGGCGAAGACGATCCCGTCGAGGTCGAGCCGGCCGTCGATGCGGCCGAGGTCGCGCGCGCCCGGCCGGTCGACGATGTCGTGCTCGGCGTCGAGCACGGTGGAGATCTTCTCCATCGCGGCGCTCGCGGCCTGGACCTGCCCGTAGAGCTCCGAGAGCTCCTGCAGCGGCTGGAAGACGAGCGACAGCATCCCGACGCCGGCGATGAGGGTGCCGATCTCGAGCGCGCCGCCGTCGATCATCAGGGCTCCGGCGTAGAGCACCGCGACCTGCGCGACGACGCCGAGGAGCTCGATCGCGGGGAAGAACACGGACGAGAGCTTCTGCGCATAGGTGTTCGCGACGCGGTTCGCCTCGTTCAGCTCCTCGAACTCCCGCTGGAACGTGCGCTCGCGGTTGAACGCCTGGATGACGGCCATCCCCGCCACGGACTCGGCGAGCTGTGCCGTGACGGCCGCGATGCGAGTCCGCACGTCGGAGAACGCTGCATGCGAGCGCCGCTGGAACCAGCGCGTAATGAGGATTCCGGGCGGCAGCACGAGCAGCGCGACGAGCCCGAGGCGCCAGTCGAGCAGGAACAGCCCGCCGATCGCGGCGACGAGTGTCAGCGTGTTGACGACGAGGGTCGTCAGGCCCTGGTTGAGCACGTCCGAGAGCGCGTCGACGTCGCTGGTCAGGCGGGCGATGATCCAGCCGGCCTTCTGCTCCGAGAAGTACCGCAGCGACAGCGACGTGAGGTGCTCGAAGAGGTCGCGCCGCAGCTCGAGCACCATCCGCTGGCCGATGCCCGCGAGCATCAACCACGTCGCCGTGCCGAGCAGCCACGCCACCACGCCGACGGCGACGTAGCCGGCGACGTCGACCGCGAGCCGGTGCTCGTCGCCCGCGCGGATGCCGTTGTCGATCGCGTCACCGACGATGTGCCAGCCGACCACGGGAGCCGCCGACGAGACGGCTGCGAGCGCGAGCACGACCGAGAGCCGCCGCCGCCGCCCTTCGGTGTAGCGCCACAACCGCGACAGCCCCGTCCGGCGGGTCGTCATGCGGCGAGCGCCTCCTCGCCGAACAGCTGCGCGAAGGGGCCGCCGGCTGCGATCAGCTCGTCCGGCAGCCCCTGCTCGACGATCCGGCCGTCGCGCAGCACGACTGCGCGGTCGGCGACGAGAACGGTCGAGAGTCGCTGGCCCGAGATCAGGACGGTGCGCCCCGCCAGCGCGGGACGCAGGTGCTCGACGAGGTGCCGCTCCGTCTCGGTGTCGACCGCCGACATGGGGTCGTCCAGGACGATGACGCGGGAGCCGGCGATGAGGGCGCGTGCGAGCGCCACGCGCTGGCGCTGCCCCCCGGAGAGGTTCACGCCGCGCTCGCCGATGAGCGTGTCGTAGCCGTCGGGGAGGTCGTCGACGAAGTCCGCGACGCCCGCGACCTCGCAGGCGTCCAGCACCTCGCTCCAATCTGCGTCCGGACGGGCCGCGAGCAGGTTGTCGCGCAGCGGGACCGAGAAGAGCACCGGCTTCTGCGTGACGACGGCGACGGCTGCCCGAAGCTCGGCCACCGCGACGTCCCGCGCGTCGACGCCGCCGAGCAGCACCCTGCCCGCCGTCGGGTCGTAGAAGCGCGGCAGGAGCTGCAGCAGTGACGTCTTGCCGGCGCCCGTGGCGCCGCAGACCGCGACGATCTCCCCGGGGGCGGCGTCGAGGTCGATCCCGGAGAGCACCTCGCTCCCCGTCGGGTACGCGAACCGCACGTCCTCGAACCGGACCGGGAGGGGGCCGTCGGGGAGCGGAACGGGGTCGGCGCGCTCGGGCAGCGACTCGATGCCGTCGAGCCAGGCGAAGCTGCGAGATGCAGCGGCCGTCGCGCGCTGGCCCAGGTTGATGATCCAGCCGAGCGCCTCGAGCGGCCAGACGAGCTGCAGCAGCAGCGTGATGAAGAGCGTGAACTGCCCGATCGTCAGGTTGCCCGCGATCGCCTCGCGACCGCCGACGAGCAGCACGGCGGCGATCCCGAGCGTCGGGAGGAACACCAGGCCCGGCAGGAAGCGCGCCTCGACCGAGGCCTGCCGCATCGTCTCGTGCCGCACGGCCTCGGCACGGTCGCGGAAGCGGTCGCGGACGTCGTCCTCGCGGCCGAACGCCTGCACCATCTCGATCCCGACGACGGCCTCGTCGGACGCCTCCGTGAGGTTGCCCTTCTTCCGCTGCACCTCGCGCGAGATCGGGAACACGCGATGGGCGAAGAAGTACGCGAGCACCGCGATCGGCGGCATCGCGATCGCGGCCGTGAGCGCGAGCTCCCAGTTGACCACGGTGAGCACGATCGTCGCGCCGACGAGCATCAGCATGCTCTGGATCGCCTGCACGACCCCCCAACCGATGAAGTAGCGCACCGGGTAGATGTCGTTCGTCGCGCGCGAGATGACCTCGCCCGTCGCGTGGCGGTCGTAGAACGCGCGCGGGTAGCGCAGGTAGGCGTCGTAGAGCTTCGAGCGCAGGCGCGCCTCGACGGTGACGCCGATCCGTGCCGTCGCGTAGCGCCGCGTGAAGTTGACGCCGAACCGCACCGTCGCGATCGCGACGATCGCGACGAGATACGGGACGAGGAGCGAATGGTCGTTCGCGTCGATCGCGTCGTCGATCGTCCGCTGGATGAGAATCGGGATCGAGAGCGAGAGCACCGTGAACACGAGCGCGCACGAGAGCCCGATCGCGACCAGCCGCCACTGAGCCCGCCAGAGGGGGTAGAGGTGCCGGATCGTCGGCCAGAGTGTGAGGTCGGCAGGGTCGACGTTGGTCACGAGGTGCTCCTCCCGCACCCGGAGGGCGAGATGGTGTCGCGCGAACGCCCCGTGCGCACGGGGCGGAAAGGCGTCCGAGGGGCGTGTGCCGCCGCGCCGGACGCGTCAAGCGTAGACGACGGAATCGGCGCCGCACGTACGGTTTTCCGCCCTTCCATGCGGCCTCAGGGGGAGCGGCGCACGACGGGACAGCATCGCGACGCGAATCTGCACTTGACAGACATCAAAATGATGTCATACTGGGGTCATGGAGCTGCACATCGATGCGATCAAGCGCGACCTCGCGGGCGTCGTCGCGGCGCTCGGCGACGAGGAGGCCGTCGAGCAGTGGCGGCGCCTCGCCGAGGCGATCGAGCCGGCGCTCCGGCTCCGGCTGATCGACCTCCTCTCGGAGGCGGCGCTCTCCCTCAACTCCCAGCTCGACGTCGGCCACGTGGAGGTGCGGCTGGCCGGGCGCGACCCGGAGCTCGTGTTCGTGGACGAGCCCCGGGTCCCCGACGAGCCGCCCGCACCGGGCGACGACCTGAGCGCGCGCATCACGCTCCGCCTGCCCGAGGGGCTCAAGGCGAGCCTCGAGGTCGCGGCCGCCCGCGAGGCGGTCT
>DATBIQ010000122.1:0-6726 GCA_036556865.1 Gaiella sp. | reverse complement strand
CCGTCCACGACGCAGGAGTGGGCGACGAGCGCCGTCGCAGTCGCGCTCGGCGTGCTCGGCATCCTCCTTGCGCGGCGCGCGTTCCGCGCCGGACGCGAGCTCGTCCCCGACGGGGCGGTGCGGACGACGCTCGAGCACAAGCTCTGGTTCGACGAGCTGTACGACGCGGTGTTCGAGCGTCCCGGGCAGGCCGTCGCCGCTCTTCTGCGCGACCGCGTCGAGGCGCCCGTCGTCCAGGGTGGCCTCGACGAGGTCGCAGGCGAGACACTCCGCGGAGCGACGCTCACCTCGAGCATCCAGAGCGGCCTCCTCCGCACGTACGCGCTCGCGTTCACCGTCGCCGTGGGCGTGCTCACCCTCGTCTTCCTGGTGGTGAGGTAGTCGTGCTGACCACGCTCCTGATCGTCGTCCCGCTCGCCGGCGCGATCCTCACCTGGATCCTCCCCCTGTCACGCGAGTCGACGGCGGGCTTTGCGCTGCTCGTCGCGCTCGCGGAGGTCGGGCTCTGGCTCGGGAGCGCGAGGAACTTCGACTTCGGCAGCGACGCCCAGCAGTACTCGGCGAACAGGGAGTGGTTCGACCAGCTCGGCATCTCCTACGCGGTCGGGCTCTACGGCTTCCAGTACTGGCTCGTCGGGCTGACGATCGTCGTCGGCGCATGCGCAGTCGGGTACGGCGCGTGGGTCGGCCGCGAGCACGCGCGGGCGTACTTCGGCCTCCTCCTGTTCCTCGTGGGCGCCCTCGTCGGTGTCTTCGCCGCGCAGGACCTGATCGTCTTCTACGTCTTCTTCGAGGCCATGCTGATCCCGATCTACGTGCTCGTGGGGGTCTGGGGCGGCCCGCAGCGCGTCAAGGCGACGGTGACGTTCGTGATCTACACGATGGTGGGCTCACTGCTGATGCTCGCGTCGATCATCGCGTTCGGCATCTCGCAGGGCACGTTCCTGCTCGCAGACCTCGGGACGAGCTCGAACGACTGGATCTTCCTCGGCTTCCTCGCCGCCTTCGCGGTGAAGGCTCCACTGTTCCCGTTCCATGGCTGGCTTCGCCTGGCGTACACCGAGGCACCGCCCGAGGTCGGCGCGATCCTCTCCGGCGTCGTGTCGAAGGCTGCGGTCTTCGGCCTCGTCTGGATCGTGCTGCCGCACTTCCCGGAGCCGGTCGACGACTTCCGGACGCTCGTGCTCGTGCTCGCCGCCGGAACGCTCGCGTACGGCTCCGTCCTCGCCTTCCGCCAGCCCGACATCCGCGGCGTGGTCGCCTACTCCTCGATGGCGCAGATGGGGCTGATCGTGCTCGGGATCTTCGCCGTCAACGACCTCGGCCTCGACGGCGCCGTGCTGCATTCGGTGAGCCACGGCCTCGTGTCGGCGGGCTTCTTCCTCCTCGCGGGGATGATCGAGACCCGGGCCGGCACGGGCAGGTTCTCGGAGCTCGGCGGGATGGCGAAGGGCCGGCCGATTCTGGCGACGCTCGTGCTGAGCCTCGGGATGTTCACGCTCGCCGTGCCGGGGTCGGCGAACTTCGCGGGCGAGTTCGCGATCCTCTCCGGCGTGTTCGACCGCGGGTGGGGGTACGCGGCCGTCGGCGCCGCCGCGATCGTGCTCGCCGCCCTCTACGCGCTGCGGATGATCTCCGCGATCCTCCACGAGCGACGCGGAGCGGCCGTGCGTGAGGACGCCGGCGACCTCGTCGGCGGCGAGCTGATGCTCCTGGTGCCGCTCGTCGCGATCCTCGCAGTGCTCTCGGCCTGGCCGGCGGGGATCACGGAGCGCGCGTTCCCGGCCGACGGGCCCGCCGCGTTCATCGGGTCGCAGGAGGGGGTGAACGCGCCGTGATCGACACGCCGTCGGTCGACTGGCTCGCGCTCTCGCCGACGCTCGCGCTGCTCGCCGCGGCGGGCCTCACGCTGCTCGGCGCAGTGATCGTGCCGCGCGCATCGGAACGGGCGTTCTCCGTCGTCGTCTCGCTCGCCGGATTCGGGGCGTCCGCCGCGTTGTCGGGCGTCGTCTTCGACCGATCGCCCGACCCAACCGCCGTCGTCGTGGAGTCGATGACCCGCGACCGGCTCGGCGCGCTGGCGGCGATCGTCATCGCGCTCGTCGGCGCAGCGGTCGTCCTCGTCTCCACCGGCGACGGCCGGCGCTCGCACGTCGGCGAGTACTACGCGCTCCTCGCGGCAGCGTCGGCCGGGATGGTCTTCTTCGTCTCCGCCGGGAACCTGATGACGATGTTCCTGGCGCTCGAGTGGTTCTCGATCTCGCTCTACGTGCTGTGCGCGCTCGACACCCACAGGCGCGAGTCGCTCGAGGCGGGCCTCAAGTACCTCATCGTCGGGAGCTTCGGCTCGGGGATCCTGCTGTTCGGCTGCGCGCTCGTCTACGGGGCGACAGGAGAGCTCGGCTTCCAGGCGATCCAGGTGGCGACGGGCGCCGACGACCCGCTCTTCGTCACCGGCATGGCCATGATCCTCGCCGGGCTCGCGTTCAAGGTCTCGGCCGCGCCGTTCCACATGTGGACACCGGACGTCTACCAGGGCGCGCCGACCACGGTGACCGCCTTCATGTCCGCCGCGACGAAGGTCGCCGGGCTCGTCCTCATGCTCCGCATCCTCGTCACCGCATTCCCCGAGCAGGCGGAGATCTGGTCCGTGGCGGTGGCGGTGCTCGCCGTCTGCTCGCTCGCGATCGGCAACCTCGCCGCGATCGCGCAGAGCGACCTCAAGCGGCTGCTCGCGTACTCGTCCGTGTCGCACGCGGGCTTCCTGCTGATCGCGATCGCCGCCGACTCGAACGCGGGTGCCGAGGCGCTCCTCTACTACCTGATCCCGTACTGCGCGGCCAGCGTCGGCGCGTTCGCGGTCGTCGCCGCGCGTGAGCGCGAGCACGGCCGTGCGGTGACGCTCGACTCGCTCGCCGGTCTCGGCTGGGAGCGCCCGTTCCTCGGGGTCTGCATGTGGTGGTTCATGCTCTCGATGGCCGGCTTCCCGCTGACGGGCGGCTTCCTCGGCAAGCTCTTCGTGTTCTCGGCGATCTACGAGGCGGGCTGGTGGTGGCTCGTGGTGATCGGCGTCCTCGCGACGGCGCTCTCGCTCGCGTACTACCTCAACGTCGTGCGGGCCCTCTACATGCGGTCGGGGGCGGTGCGCGGCGACGTCGTCGTCGCCGGCGGCTCGCCGCCGCGCGACCTCCTGCTCGACACCGCCGCGGGGGCGGCGCTCGTGGTCACGATCGGGTCGTTCTTCTTCGTGCAGCCGCTCGTCGACCTCGCGAGCGACGCGGCCGCGTCGCTGCCGTTCTAGGCAAGCCGCTGGCGTTGCCGGGGAGCCCTGTGCCGCGCGCACCGGGCTCCCCGCTGTCGTCGGGCGCGGCGGCTGCGCCCCGGCCGACACTTGGGTGCTAGTGCTTCGCGAGCCCCTTGCCCTTGCCGTTGCCGTTCGGAGCGTCGGGCGGACCGTTGCCCTTGCCGTCGGCATTGCCGTTCCGGTTGCCGTTCGGCGCGTTCTCGGACGACGGGACATCCTTGCCGTCAAGGCCGGGTGGCCCGCAGTGCGTGTGGTTCTCGTCGCCGTAGCCCCACCCGGGCCAGCAGGTGTACGAGACCGTGACGGTGAAGCTGCCGGCATTGTCGACCAGCAGGTCGTCGTTCACGGCGAACTCGAGCTCTCCGGTGCCGGAGAGCGTCGTCGGCCCGCTGCCGACCTGCACCCACGGGCCGGAGCCGACGCGGCCGACGAGGCCCCACGCGGGCGCCCCGGGCAGCGGGAAGCCGCCGTACGAGCTCTGCGTCGTGTCCCACGGCGCGTAGCCGTCGGGCCCTGGGCAGAAGCTGTTCCCGAACGGGCACACCGCTCCCCCGGCCGTAATGGTGACGCTCATCCCGCTCGTGAGCACGAGACCGGTGCTCGCGCCGGGAACCGAGCCACCGCCGACGGTGTACGTACCCGTGACGGTCGTCGGGCCCGCCGCGCCTGCCTGGCCGGCGACGACGAGCGCGAGCACCGCGACGAGGGTCGCCAAACCGCTCACCTTCTTCATCGATCTCCCCCTCTCGATCTGCGCCGCACCGATGGTGCGGCGTCCGCACAGGGGGCATCGGCCGGCGTAGGCGCCCGGCCCGATCCCTCGTGCGGGGAGACGCGTCGTCTGCCGCGCTACGCCGCCGCGGCGACCCAGCGCATGGGGTCGCCCGCGCCGAGGTCCGTGATGCCGGCGCTGTGCAGGGCGCCGATCGCGAGCGTCCGCCGGTGCGCAGCGAAGGTGAGGACGTGCGCGAGCATGCCGCCGTACGTGAACACCTCGGGCGGGTCGCACACCCCGTCGACGAACGTCTCGTCGAGCCTCTTCGCCTCGATCACCTCGCGGGCGTGGTCGAGGAAGACGGGCCCGGCGTCGCGCAACCGCGACCGGATCGACGCAAGGCTCTCACCCCGCTCGACCGCGAAGTCGTAGGCGCGGCTCTCCATCGCCGCGTTCCACATGTCCATCTGGCCCACGAGCCGCGACAGGAGCGACCTGAGCGTCGGGTCGTCGTCGACTCCCTCGACCGAGACCTGGATCGGCGCGTCGAGCTGCTCCTCCGTCAGCCTGCCTGCACGTTCGAGGATCTCGCCGACGAGCCATACGTGGTGCTCCACCATCTTGTTCATCAGGTCCATCGAGCTCACCTCGTCTCTCGCCGGCAGCCTGAGGCCGCCGGGTGGGTGGAAGTGCACGCCGTTCGGCGTGTCGAGCTGGATGCGCGCGGGTGAGGCGCGCCACGTGGCGGGTGCCGCGCCGTAGGCCCGGCGGAACGCGCGGGTGAACGCCTCGTTCGACGAGTACCCGGCCTCGAGCGCGACCTCGAGCACCGTCGCACGCGTCGTGACGAGGCGGAACGCCGCCCGCTCGAGGAGGATCCGCCGCCGCAACCGGGCGGGAGTCTCGCCGGAGAGGCCGCTCACGACGCGGTCGAAGTGGAAGCGCGAGAGATGTGCACGCGCCGCGAGCTCGTCTCCGCGTGCCTCGTGCTCGTCGAGGCTCTCGGCGAGCGTGTCGACGAAGGTCGTGAAGGTGTCCATCAGCTGGAGTGCCACGTGCCCAGCCTGCCGTCACGGGCCGGGCATCGCTTGATCGTTCTTGCTGTTCGGGTCGACGCGCTACGCTCGAACGCATGGCTACCACACTCACGTGGCTTGGTCATGCCGCGTTCCGCATCGACACCGAGGCCGGCACGCGCGTGTACGTCGACCCGTTCCTCACGGGCAATCCGCGCTGCCCCGAGGGCGAGCGCGAACCGGAGCGCTGCGACCTCGTCGTCGTCACGCACGGCCACGGCGATCACCTCGGCGACGCCGTCTCGATCGCGCAGCGCTTCGAATGCCCGGTCGTCGCGCCCGTCGAGCTCCGCGACTGGCTGAGCACCGCGCACGGTCTTCCCGAGGACGACCTCCAGGCGTTGAACAAGGGCGGCACCGAGACGTTCGCCGGCGTCCGCGTGACCCTGACGGACGCAAACCACTCCTCGAGCACGTGGCACGACGGCATGATCCTCTACACGGGCGAGCCGGCGGGCGTCGTGTTCCGGCAGGCAGGGGGGCCGACGATCTACGTCGCGGGCGACACCAACGTCTTCGGCGACATGGCGCTCATCCGGCGGCTCTACGCACCGGACGTCGCGGTGCTGCCGATCGGCGATCACTTCACGATGGGCCCCGAGGAGGCCGCGGTCGCGGCCGAGCTCGTCGGCGCGGGCCGCGTCGTTCCCTCGCACTACGGGACGTTCCCGCTGCTCACGGGGACGCCGGACGCGCTCCGGCCGCTGCTGCCCGACGGCGTCGAGCTGCTCGTGCCCGCGCCCGGCGAGGCGCTGACGCTGTGATGCGCGAGCGCTGGTTCGGCGCCACCGGCCGCCGCGTCCCGGCCATCGCCCTCGAGGGGTCGCTCGACCTGGACGGGGCGCTCGTCCTCGACTCCGTCGACGACGAGGAGGCGCTCCGCTCGGCGCACGCCGAGGGGCAGCCCGTCGTCGTGCGCGCCGCGGACGCCGACGCAGTTGCCCGCGCGCTCGCCCGGCCGGAGGTGGCCTCGGCTCTCGTCGCTGACCCGAAGCTGCTCGAGCTCGACCTTCCGGAGCTGACGTATGGCTGATGTGGTCGCGACCTACTCGATCTGCGCCTGCGACCTGGGCGCGAGCCAGTGGGGCGTCGCGACGCAGTCGAAGTTCCTCGCGGTCGGCTCCGTCGTCCCGTGGGCCGAGCCGCACGTCGGAGCGATCGCGACACAGTCGTACGCGAACCCCCGCTACGGGCCGGACGGCCTCGCGCTCCTTCGCGAGGGACTGTCCGCCGAGGAGGTCGTCGAGCGCCTGACCGACGCGGACGACGATCGCGCACTGCGCCAGCTCGGCATCGTCGACCGCGCCGGACGGGCGGCGACGTTCACCGGCGACGGGTGCCACGCCTGGGCAGGAGGCCGAACGGGTGACGGGTATGCGGCGCAGGGGAACATCCTCGTCTCGGGCGCGACGGTCGACGCGCTCGCCGAGACCTTCGAGGCCGGCGCGGCGAGACCGCTCGCTGAACGGCTGCTCGACTGCCTCGATGCAGCCGAGGCGGCGGGCGGTGACAGCCGCGGCCGGCAGTCCGCGGCGCTCCTCGTCGTCGAGCGGGACGGCGGCTACGCAGGCCTCTCCGACAGGCTCGTCGACCTCCGGGTCGACGATCACGCCGACCCGCTCGTCGAGCTG
>DATBIQ010000121.1:0-1665 GCA_036556865.1 Gaiella sp. | reverse complement strand
CGGTAGAGAGCCTCGCGCTTCCGGCCGGCGAGGAGGCCGGCCACCGCCTCGTTCGCCGCGATCATCAGCTCCTCGACGAGCATGTGCGCGAGCGGCTCGCCCTCGATCCACGCGCGCTCGACGCCGCCTCGCCCGTCGAAGGCGAACGAGATCTCCCCGGTCTCGATCCGGAGGGCACCGCGCGCGTAGCGCCCCCGCCGCAGCGCCTCCGCGACCAGTTGTGCGAGCTCGAGCGTCTCCGCAAGCTCCTCGCCGGCGCGCTCACGCCCGGCGAGGATCGCCTGCGCGTGACCATAGGTCAGTCGCTCCCGGCTGCGGATGAGGCTGCGGTAGAAGCGCGGCTTCCCGGGGACGAGGTCGCCGTCGAAGGGGATCTCGACCGTCACGCAGCGACGCTCCTCGTGCGGGCGCAGGCTGCAGAGCCCGGCCGAGAGCTCCTCGGGGAGCATCGGCTCGACGCGTCCGGGGACGTACAGCGAGAACGCGCGCTCGGCCGCGTCCTCGTCGAGCGGCGAGCCGGCGGGAACGTAGGCCGAGACGTCCGCGATGTGGACCCACGCACGCACGCCGTCCCCCTCACGGCGCAGGCTGAGGGCGTCGTCGAAGTCCTTGGCCTCGGCCGGGTCGATCGTGCACGCGAAGAGCCCGCGCAAGTCGACGCGGTCCGGCTCCTCGTCGGGGGGAGGCGGCGGCACCGACGCGTGCTCGCGACGCACGCCTTCGTGCCAGAGGAGCCCCTCGAGGACAGCCTCGACGTCGTCCGGACGGCCGAGGACGCGTTCGAGGCGCGCACGGCCGCGTCCGAGACGAAGGACGACGAGGTCGCCGACCGCAGCGTCACCGGCGCCCTTCCGGTCGACGACGACGGGCCGCCCGCCGCCGAAGTACGGCTCACCCACGAGGAGCTTGCCGCGGCGGGCGAGCTCGCAGACCGCGACTTCGGCCAAGGGCCGCGGCTAGCCGTTCCGCAGGACGTCGAGCATTGTCGTGCGGGCGATCCGCAGGGCCTCGTCGCGCTCCGTCAGCGGGTCGTCGACGGCGACGATGCCCGGCTCGATGCCCCGCCCCGTGATGTCGGCGCCGGCGGGCGTGAGGTACTTCGCCGTCGTGAGCTTGAGCGCGCCGCCGTCGGAGAGCGGCGCGACGGTCTGCACCGACGCCTTTCCGTACGTCCGCTCGCCGACGAGCACCGCGCGGTCGTTGTCGTGGAACGCGCCGGCGAGGATCTCGGCCGCGCTCGCGCTCCCCCCGTCGACGAGGACGACGAGCGGCAGGTCGGGCTGCGTGGACAGGCCGCTGACGTTGTACGTGTGCGGGTCCTCGTGCAGGCCGTCCGTCCTGCAGACGATGCCCTTGCCGAGGTAGACCGACGTGACGTCGACTGCCTCGGAGAGGAGGCCGCCGGGATTGTCGCGGAGGTCGAGGATCGCACCCTTCGCCCCCTTCTCCACCAGGCGCGCGGTCGTCTGCTCGATCCGGTCGGCCGACCCCGTCGGGAACGAGAAGACGCGGATGTACGCGACGTTCTTCGTGCCGACCTTGACCATATGCGCGCTGATCGGTGGCACGTCGATCTGCTGGCGCATGACCGTGAACTCGAGCGTCCCCTTGTGCGGCCGCTCCACGCTCAGGTGCACGAGGGTGCCGTGCTCGCCCTTTATCAGC
>DATBIQ010000120.1:0-17831 GCA_036556865.1 Gaiella sp. | reverse complement strand
GCGATCGCCTCGCCTTCGCGGTCCTCGTCCGTCGCGAGCAGGAGCTCGTCCGCGGAGCGAAGCTTCTGCCTGAGGTCGGAGACGACGCGCTTCTTGTCGGCGTCGACGACGTAGTACGGCTCGAAGCCTCGCTCGACGTCGACGCCGAGCTTGCCGTAGCGCTCGCGCTCCTCCTTCGGGACGTCCGAGGCCCGGTTCGGCAGGTCGCGAATGTGGCCGATGCTCGACTCGACGACGTACTCGCCGCCGAGGTAGCCGGCAATGGTCCGCGCCTTGGCGGGGGACTCGACGATGACGAGGCGGGTTGTCATCTCGGCTCGACAGGGTAACGACCGCGTGCGGCGCCGTTTCCCGGCCGGCCGGAACGTATCCTGCGCGCCGATGACGCGCCCGCCGAGGCCCAGCTGGCTCTATGCACTCGTCGCAGTGCTCAGCTGGCCGGTCGTGCGCCTCGTCTACCGCCTGCGGGTGACGGGACGCGAGCACGTCCCGGACGGCGGCTGCGTGCTCGCCGCGAACCACTGGTCGAACTTCGATCCCTGGCCGCTCGGCCTCCCGCTCTTCCCCCGGCGGTTTCTCCGCTTCATGGCGAAGAAGGAGCTCTTCTGGCCGCCGCTGGGCTGGATCGTGCGAGCGGGCGGCGGGTTTCGCGTCGACCGCGGCGCGCGCGACACGCAGGCGATCGAGACCGCGGTGGCCCTGTGTCAGGCCGGTCACGCGGTCGTGATGTTCCCGGAGGGGACGCGGCGCTCGAAGGGGCTCCGGAAGCGATACGAGGCCCGCTGGCACACCGGCGCGGCGCGGATCGCCCTCTCGGCAGGGGTGCCGCTCGTCCCGGCCGGAATCGCGGGCACCGAGCGCCTCGGCCGGCTCGGGCCGTTGCGGGTCGCATACGGGCCGCCGATCGAGACGTCGGACCTCGGCGCCATGGATGGGGGTGAGGCGGCACAGGTCGCGACCGACCGACTGCGAGAGGCGATCACCGCCCTCGAGGCGACCGCGCGCGGGATGCGGGAGGGCTCGTGACACCCGCCAAGAGGGGCGGGGCCCGAGCCACGCCCCGGAAGCCCCGCGCGCCCCTCCTGGTGATCGACGGCGACTCGTTCGCACACCGGGCGTTCCACGCCCTGCCGCGCTCGATCCGCCGCGCGAACGGCGCGCCGGGGAACCTTCTCACCGGGCTGACGTCGATGGTGCTCAGGCTCTGGCAGGCAGAGCGTCCGCGGGCCGTCGTCGTCGGCTGGGACACGCTCACCGTGCCGACCTATCGCCACGAGCTCCTCCCGGGCTACCAGGCCGGTCGCGTGTTCGACCCAGAGCTGCTCGAGCAGCTCGACCTCGCGCCCGGGCTGCTCGAGGCAGCGGGCATCGTGTGCGGCAAGGCAGCCGGATACGAGGCCGACGACTTCCTCGCCGCCGCCGTCGCCTCGGAACGGAAGGCGGGCGGCACCGCACTCGTCGCCACCTCCGACCGCGACGCGTTCCAGCTCGTCGCCGACGACGTGATGGTCCTGCAGCCGGTGCGTGGCGTGAGCGAGCTCGCCCGCATCGGGCCGGCCGAGGTGCGGGAGCGCTACGGCGTCGAGCCGGCGCAGGTGCCCGACTTCATCGCGCTCCGGGGCGACCCGTCGGACAAGATCCCCGGTGCGCGCGGCGTCGGGGCGAAGACCGCTGCGTCGCTCCTCGCCGGCGACGGAAGCCTCGACGCGCTGCTCGCCGCAGGCAGGTTCTCGGCCGAGGCGGATGCGCTGCGCGCCTACCGCCACGTCGCGACGCTCGACCCGACGGCGCCGCTGCCTCCGCTCCCGGACCTGCAACCGGACTGGCGGGCCGCCGCGGCGGCGGCCGACGCGCTCGGCCTCGCCCGCCTCGCAGGGCGGCTCGAGGAGGCCGCATCGAGCTGATCTCGAACCCCGCGATGGCCCACCTCCACCCGACGGGCCATCACCACCACCCCGAGCGGCCGGAGCGGATCGAGATCCTGCTCGAGGCGCTCGGGGGAGCGACCCGGCACGGCCGCCGCGCGAGCCGCGCGCAGATCGAGCGGGTCCACGACCCGGCGTACGTCGAGTCGATCGCGGCGCTCGACGAGGAGACGTGGCTCGACGGCGACACGCTGGGCGGCCCGACCTCCTGGGAGGCGGCCCGGCTCGCGGCCGGCTGCGCGATCGAGGCGGCCGAGGCCGGAGGGTTCGCGCTCGTTCGTCCGCCCGGTCATCACGCCCTGGCGCGCCACGCGATGGGGTTCTGCCTCTTCGGCAACGTCGCCGTCGCGGCGCGCCACGCCCAGGAGGCGCTGGGGATCGAGCGTGTCGCGGTCGTCGACTGGGACGTCCACCACGGGAACGGGACGGACGCGATGTTTCGCGGGGACGACTCCGTCTTCGTCGTCTCCCTCCACCAGTGGCCGTTCTACCCGGGGAGCGGCGGCCCGGGGACGAGCGACGAGACGACGCTCAACGTCCCGCTCGCCGCCGGCTCCGGCGACATCGAGTATCTCGAGGCGTTCGAGACGCTCGTCGAGCCCGCGGTGCGCGGCTTCGATCCCGGGCTCGTCCTCGTCTCGGCGGGGTTCGACGCGCACGTCGAGGATCCGCTCGCGGGCATGCAGGTCACCGAGCGCGGCTTCTTCGAGCTGGCGCGCCGCTCGGCGCAGCTCGCACCGCGTCTCGGTGTCGTGCTCGAGGGCGGCTACAACTTGGCGACGCTCCCCCGGCTCGTCGAGGCGGCGATCGAGGGGTTCGAGGCTGCGTAGGCGGCCGCCGGCCAGCTCTCGCGCGGCACCGAGGACGGCTCGGACAGCGCACGACGATGTGGCGGTCGGCCAGAATCCCGACGACGCCTCAGACCGAGACGCTGACGGGGGACGTCGCGATCCACGCGAGTGTGGCGAGGAAGACGACGGTGCCGATCGCGAGCATCGCGACCCGGAGCCCACGCGACGGCAGCTTGGTGCTCATCCCGGCGAAGAACAGCGCGGCCGCGAAGAGCACGACCCCGAGCACGTAGTTCGTCGACCGCTGAATGTTCCTTCGACTCCTCGCCGCCCACTCGTCCGCCTGCGTCTCGAGACGCGCGGCGTCGGCGCGCGCAGCCGAGCGGTACTGCGGCATCGCAAACGGCGTGAGCGGCGCGTTCGGGTTCTCGATGGGCTTGGTCGCGAGCCAGGCGACGACCGCCGGCTTGAACTCCTTGCGGAACCGCTCGAAGTAGAAGTCGCGTAGCCGCGTCTCGCCGTTCGCGTAGGCGTCGACCCACTGGGTGAAGACCGCGACGTCGACCTGTGCCTGGGCGTTGGCGAGATTCGACGCCCGCGTCGACTCGAGACGCGCCGCCGTGCCCTTCATCGTGGCTTTCGTCGCCTCGCCGCTCCAGCGGCTGGCCTGGTAGCCACTCCAGGCCGTCGCGACCGTCGCCAGGGCGAGCAGGACCGTCGCGACGAGCGCGATGCGGTCACCGCCGTCGCCGCCGCTCAGAGGGCCTTCCCCGCGGAGTCGCACGGCGCGATGGTGTCCGGCGCGATCGAGGGGAGCACCGAGTCGATGACGCGCATCGTTCGTTCCATCGCCACCGGTCGCAGGCCGCCGACACCGGAGTGGAACGGGCTGTCGAGGAACGAGAGCAGCAGCAGCATCGTGACGATCACGGACGTGACGGCCCCCATCAGCAGGCCCTGTGTGACCGCGCGCTCGCCGCTGTCGGCGAAGAACAGCATGTAGACGAAGATCACGACCGAGATGAAGAAGAGGACGACCCAGAGCGGCGACGGGATCACCCCGACGGCTCCGTGGACGCGGTCGCGCCGCGCCTCCTCCCGTGTCGACGTCTGCTCGAGCCACTTGTCGAAGGCCGACTGCTCGCTCGCCGTACGCGGCTGCACCCCTCGCACCGTTCGGAACATCTCGAGGGCCCAGGGATTGACCGAGTCGCCCTCGGTGCCGTTCTCCATCCGCGGCCATTCCTCGTGCACGACGTTGCGTGCGTAGCAGAGCAGTTGGCCGGTCAGCACCTTGCCGGCCGCAGCCGGCAAGAGCTGCGCGTTTTCGACCTGCTGGATCACGACCAGCGCCTCCGCCTCCGCCCCGGTGCGCGACTGGTCGTAGCTCTCGAACGCGAGGAAGATGATGAATCCGAGCAGCACCGAGAAGCCCGTCGCGAGGACGCCGAACACCCCGGAGGCACGGTCGCCGTCGGAGAAGTAGCTGCCCTCGGGGGCGCGACGCCTGACGACGAGCATCGCCGTCACGGCGATCGCGGTCGCGACGACGACGACGAGGGCTCCCCAGACGAGGTTCACGGCGGCGGACGCTAGCGCGGCGGCGCGTCGCGGACGGCCCGGCGGCTCCGTTTCACCCGGGTGGTACGGTCTCGCGCACGAAACGGACGGCTCGAATCACGGTGGCGCCGCTCGAGCGGTCGGATCTCCCGGCGGCGGACACGGTGTTCAGGCTCGCCTTCGGGACGGTCCTCGGCCTCGAGGACCCGCTCCGCTTCGCGGACGGCGCCGACCCGATCCGGAGCCGCTGGGCGGCGGATCCCGGACGTGCGTTCAAGGCCGTGCTCGACGGTGAGCTCGTCGGGTCCGCCTTCGTCAGCCGTTGGGGCAGCTTCGCGGTCTTCGGGCCCCTCACCGTGCGGCCGGACGTGTGGGAACGGGGGATCGGCTCGCGGCTCTGGGAAGCGTGCCTTCCGGTCGTCGACGCGTGGGGTGTGACGCAGACGGGTCTCTTCACCTTCGCCGAGAGCACGAAGCACGTGCATCTCTATCGCAAGCACGGGTTCTGGCCGCGGTTCCTGACCGCGCTCACCGAGAAGCCCGTCGAGCGCGCCGCCGCGCGGGTCGAGACGCTCGCGGGGCTCGACCCTCCCGGTCGCGCCGCGGCGCTCACGGAGTGTCGCAAAGTGGCGGACGCCGTCTACCCCGGTCTCGACCTGACGAGCGAGATCGAGGCCGTGCTGGCACACGACGTCGGCGACGTCGTCCTCGTGCGCGACGAGGGCGACGTGGCGGGATTCGCCGTCTGCCATGTCGGCCCGGGGTCGGAGGCGGTGCGGAACACCTGCTACGTGAAGTTCGCGGCCGCCGGCCCGGGTGACGGGGCACCGGAAACGCTCGCGGCCGTCCTCGATTCGTGCGAGCGCTTCGCTGCGGGCCGGCACGCGACGCGACTCGAGGTCGGCGTCAACCTCGCGCGCGAGGGCGCGGCGCGCCTGCTCACGGAGCGCGGCCACCGAACGTTCCGTCAGGGCGTCGCGATGCACCGGCCGAACCGCGAGGGCTTCAACCACGCGGCCTCGTTCGTGCTCGACGACTGGCGGTGAGCCTCAGTCCGGGAGCAGCGGCATCTCGAAGCCGCGGTCGCGCCCGAGCAGCACCGCGCGGGTGATCGCGCTCGACCCGAACCGCGAGCGGATCTCGTCGACCACCGTGTCGAGCGCGAGGCCGCCCGGCGAGGCGAACGGGAGCACGAGCTGGACGCCGCGGTCGCTCTCGAGGTTCGCGACGGCGATGCCGATGAGCGTGATCCCCCGGCGGGCGATGGTCGGCGTCTCCGCCGCGAGGAGGCCGCGCGCCGTCGTCAGGATCACGTGCGTCTCGGCTGTGGGGCGCGGAAGCGTGTGCGAACGGGTCGCGCGGCCGAAGTCGTCGAAGCGAAGTCTCAACACGACCGTCCGCCCGGCACGGCCTGCGCGGCGCATCCGGCCCGTGACGCGGTCGACGAGGGCGACGAGCGTGGCGTCGAGCTCGGCGTGCGACCGCGGCGAGCGCGAACGCCCGAGCGCCCGCTGCGATCCGATCGAGCCGCGGCGCCGGCCGGGCTGCACGCGTCGCCGGTCGCGGTTGTGGGCGAGCGCGTGGAGCTGCCGCCCGGCGGCCGCGCCGAGCATCGTGACGAGTGTCGTCTCGGCGAGCCCGGCCACCTGGCCGACGGTGACGAAGCCACGCGACCGGAGCTTCTGCGCGGTGACGGGACCGACGCCCCAGAGACGCTCGACCGGCAATGGGTGGAGGAAGCCGAGCTCGTCGTCGGGGGGGACGACGAGGAGGCCGTCGGGCTTCGCGACGCCGCTTGCGACCTTCGCGAGGAACTTCGTGCGTGCGACGCCGACGGTGATCGGGAGACCGACCTTCTCCCGCACGTCGCGCCGGAGCCGGGCTGCGATGTCGGCGGGCGTGCCCGCCAGCCGGCGCATGCCCCGGACGTCGAGGAATGCCTCGTCGATCGAGAGCCCCTCGACGAGCGGCGACGCGTCCTCGAAGATGCGGAACATCGCCTTGCTCGCCTCGGAGTAGGCCGACATGCGCGGCGAGACGACGATCGCCCGAGGGCAGAGGCGGCGCGCCTGCCGACCGCCCATCGCCGTCCTGACGCCGTCCGCCTTCGCCTCGTAGCTCGCCGCGAGCACGACGCCCGCACCGACGATCACCGGCCGCCCGCGGAGCGACGGATCGTCGCGCTGCTCGACCGAGGCGAAGAACGAGTCGACGTCGGCATGGAGAATCGTCGCCTCGCTCATGCGAACACATGTTCGCACGCCGAGGCCGAACGCACGGCGTTGTGGCGCCGCCGTCCGACCGACGGCGTCCCGGAGCGCCTTCGACGCTCAGGAGATCGGGACGGACGCCGCCGCGAGGGCAGGCTGACGGACGGCGAGGACGTCGAATGCCGCAACCGGACGCTGGAATCCCTTGAGCGTGAACTCGCCGACCGGGTGTGCGTCGATCTCGTGTTCAACCTCTGCGTAGAGGCGCTGCGTGATGAGGACCTGGCCGGGGCCCGCCTCGTCCGCGAGCCGCGAGGCGAGATTCGTGACGGCGCCGATCGCCGCGTAGTCGGAGCGCTCCTCGAAGCCGACCTCGCCGCAGGTCGCGTAGCCGAGCGCGACTCCGGCGCCGAAGTCGAGGTCGTAGCCGCGCTTCCGCCAGAGCGCCGTCAGCCCGCCCATCTCCTCCCGCAGGGCGCAACCGAACCGGATCGCCCGCAACGCCGCGTCGGGCACTTCGATCGGGTCGTTGAAGAAGAGCTGGACGCCGTCGCCCTCGATGAACCCGACCGTCGCGTCGAACCGCCTGACGAGACCGCCGATCGTCCCGTGGAACTCGGCGAGCACGCGCATCAGCTCCTCGGGCTCGACGGCATCGACGAAGCTCGTCCAGCCGCGCAGGTCCGCGAAGAGCATCGCGACCTCCCGGCGGTGGCTGCGCAGGATCGACTCGTCGCCCGACGAGACGATCGCGTCCGCGAGCTGCGGCGAGAGAAACCGTCGGAGCCGCTGCAGGCGCTCCAGCTGCTCGAGCTGCGTGCGAACGCGGTCCTCGAGCGTCCGGTTGAGATCGAGCAGCTCCGCGGCCTGTGCCTTGATCGTGTCGTGGTAGCGCTTGATCCGGAGCAGCGACCGAATCCGCGTGAGGAGCTCGTCGCGGTTGAACGGCTTCGGGATGAAGTCGTCCGCGCCGGCCTCGATCGCCTTCGTCTTCTCCGAGCCCTCGCTCGCCGTGAGCATGATCACCGGCAGCACCGCGGTCTCCTCGTGCGCGCGAAGCCGACGACAGACTGCATAGCCGTCGGGCTGCGGCATGAGCACGTCGAGGAGGACGAGATCGGGTTTCGCCGATGCGGCGAGCTCGAGCGCGGTGTCTCCGTCGGTGGTCGAGACGACGTCGTAGCCGTGCGCCTGGAGGACGGCCTCGAGCAGGCGCACGTTCTCGCGAACGTCGTCGACCACGAGAATCCGCGCGCGCTCGCTCATCGCGCGTCTGCCCCGCCGTAACGGGCGACGGTCGCAACGAGGTCGGCGATGTCCACGGGCTTCGAGAGGTAACCGTCGAAGCCGGCGTCGAGGAAGCGTCCGCGATCTCCCTCCATCGCCTGTGCTGTCAGGGCGAGCACGGGCACGCTCCGTGTCCGCTCGTCCGCCCGCAGGCGGCCGAGCGCCTCGACCCCGTCGATGCCGGGGAGCTGGATGTCCATGAGCACCAGGTCGGGCCCGTGCTCCGTTGCGAGCTCGACGGCGCGCTCGCCGGTCGTCGCCTCGAGCGTTCGGTGACCCGCGGCCTGGAGCACGTCTCGAAACAGCCGCATGTTCCGCTCGTTGTCCTCCACGACGACGATCCGCAGGCCCGTCATCGCCCGGCCGTCGCCGCGGGCAACGTGAACACGAACGTGCTTCCCTTGCCGAGCACGCTGTCGCACCAGATCCGGCCGCCGTGCATCTCGACGAACCGCTTCGACAGGGCGAGCCCGAGACCCGTCCCTTCGTGCTGCCGGGCTCCGGCGTCGGTCTGCTGGAACTCCTCGAAGATCCGGTCGAGATCGGCGGGGGCGATCCCGGGACCGGTGTCCGCGACCGAGACCCGCACCTCACCGTTCGCCCGCGTGGCGGTGACGTCGACCAGCCCGCCTGCGGACGTGAACTTCACCGCGTTCGAGAGGAGGTTGAAGATCACCTGTCGGATCCGCCGCTCGTCGCCGGTGACGATGTCGACGCCGCCGTTTGCATGCAGCGTCACCTGCACGCCGCCCTGCGTTGCCTGTTCGCGCACCATCGAGACGCCGCGCTCGAGCGCGTCCTCGATCGAGAACGGAGCCAGCTCGAGTTGCACCTGCCCCGCCTCGACCTTGGACAGGTCGAGCACGTCGTTGATCAGCGCCAGCAGGTGGTTGCCCGAGGTCAGGATGTCGTCGAGGTACTCCCGCTGCTTCGCGTTGACGTCTCCGAACAGCCCGTCGCGCAGCACCTGCGAGAAGCCGATGATCGCGTTCAGCGGCGTGCGCAGCTCGTGCGACATGCTCGCCAGGAACTCCGACTTGTGCCTGCTGACGGTCTCGAGCTCGAGATACAGGCGCTGGAGCTCGTCGTTCATCCGGTTGACGTTCGCCGCAAGCGCGCCGAGCTCGTCCCGGTTCGCGACGTCGACGCGTCCGGCAAAGTCTCCGGAGGCGATCGCGGCCAGTCGGGCGTCGATCCGCTGGATCGGCCCGATCAGCGACCACGACAGCACGAATCCGAGCAGCAGCGCCAGGACGATCGTCCCGGCTGCGGCGCCGATGTAGAGGTTCCGCGAGCTCGTGTAGGCGCCTGCGTTGTCGGCGATGAGGGCGTTGGTCCGTTTCCTCGTCACGTTCGCGAGCTCGGTGGCGTGTTGGTTGAGGTCGATCGTGAGGACCTCGGCCCGGTAGCGAAGCGACGTCGCTCGCTCGGGCGCGACGGCGTCGAGCTCGACGATCGCCTGCATCACCTCGGAGAGCTCTGCGCCGGTCGACCGGATCTGCCTCAGGAAGATCTCGTCCTCTGGCGGGGGCCGGAACCCGAGAATGTCCGGGAACGTCGACGCGGGGATCTGTCTGACGGCGCTCTTGATCAACCGGTCGATCGCCGGGCTGTCTGCGTCGAGATCCTCCTTGTTCAGGTCGGGGAAGACCGTGTAGTAATCACCACCCACGTTCTGCGCCTGCAGGAGCCGAACGTGTCGGGCGTCGCTCTCGAGCTTGCCGTAGGCGAACGCTCGCTGCTGGAGCGTCCCGAGCGCCTCCACGCGCTCGTTCGACTGGCCGAGCAGGCGCAGCCCGAGCGCTCCGAGAACGACCACGAGCAGCGCGATCGCGACGAACGCCACGAGCAGCTTGACGTGGACCCCGGCCGGGAGGCGACCGACCGCCCGGACCAGAGAGTTGTCCGCAGGGCTCAGCAGCCGGCGCGTCGGGATTCCGGCTGCCGATCCCTGCTGCGGCGGGTTCGCCGGCACAACGTGCTCAGCGCTTCAGCTCCGCCGTGCTTCCGACGAAGTTCGTGATCAGCCAGGTATCGCCGATCCGTGCAACGTCCGAGCTGCCCCCCGTCACCGCGGCAACCGCACGTGTGACCAGGTCGACGAAGTGGCACTCGAACCGAAGCGTGCCGCGATCGCCGTTGACCGTGGCCTTCAGCTTGTACGCCGGATGGTCGGACAACCAGTTCGTCTCACGCTTGAACGGAACCGACTTCAGCCAGACGGCCCGTATCTGGTCCCTCCCGGACACCGTCTGCCCGGGCCCGAACGTCGCCGTGGCGTTCGGGGCGTACAGGGACATCATCTCGTCGATGTCCTTCTTCGTGATCGCCTCGTGGAAGGTCTTCTCGATCTGGCTGATCTCGTACAGATCGGACTCACGTTGAAGCGCCTGCTCGGAAGCCGAGTTCGAGCTCGACCCGCCGCAGGCCGAGAGCGCGAGGACGAGCGCAGTGAGCGCCCCCCCGGTCAGCAGTGTCCGCATTGCAGTCCTCCTCCTTTCGCCGAGTCGCCCCGGCGGCGCCGCACGTGCCGATGATCACATGTGCCGTTGCCGTGTGTCCAGTCCTCCGTGTCGACGATGGACGACGAGAGCGGGGACGCCCACCGTGCCCGCCGGTGGGTCGAAGGGGGTGCTGGCACACCTCTGGTGGAGGGGGCGTTGCGATCAGCCGTGGCGTCGGCAGTAGTCGCGCACCTGCTCGGGGAACGTCCGGACGTCGATCGGCTTCTCGAGATATCCGGCGAACCCCTCCGAGAGGAGTCGGATGCCGACGTCCTGGTACCGCAGCGCGCTCAACGCGACGATGGGAATGGTCGCCGTCCGCCCCTCGCGGAGCACTCGTGCGACGTCCCGCCCCTCGAGGTCCGGGAGGCCGAGGTCGAGCAGGACGACGTCGGGGAGGTGGTCGCGCGCGAGCGCGATCGCGGCACGCCCGCTCGCCGCCTCGATCGTCCGCAACCCGGAGCGGCGTAGGACGTCCTGCGCGAGCTTGCGGTTGCGCTCGTCGTCGTCGACGACGAGCACGAGAGGGGTGGCGGGGGGCGCCCCGGCGGACTTCGAGCTTGGAGGAGCCGTGGTCATCGCCGTATCCTCACGCGGTGGCCATCCGGATCGTGCTCGCGGAGGACGAGTACCTCGTCCGCGAGGGGTTGCGGCGCCTGCTCGAGACGCAGGACGACCTCGAGGTCGTTTCGGTCTGCGGTGATCTTCGCTCGCTCCTCGACGCGGTGGAGCTCGAGCGGCCCGACGTCGTCGTCACCGACATCCGCATGCCGCCCGGGCTCACGGACGAGGGCATCCAGGCGGCGACGCGGTTGCGGGAGGCGAGCCCCGACGTCGGCGTCGTCGTTCTGAGCCAACACGCGGTCCCGAGCTACGTGCTCGCGCTCCTCGAGGGAGGCAGCGAGCGTCGTGCCTACCTGCTGAAGGAGCGCGTGAAGGATCTCGACCAGCTCGCCGGCGCAATCCGCACCGTCGCCGACGGTGGCTCGGTGTTCGACCCGAAGGTGGTGGAGGCTCTGGTGGCGGAGAACGCTCGCAGCGAGAGCTCGCCGCTCAACGAGCTGACCCCTCGCGAGCGTGACGTGCTGCGTGAGATGGCGGAGGGCAAGAACAACGCGGCCATCGCAGGGGCGCTCGTCCTCACGGAGAGATCGGTCGAGAAGGTGATCCACTCGATCTTCCTCAAGCTCGGGCTCACCTGGGAGACCGCGGTCCACAAGCGTGTCAAGGCGGTCGTCCTCTACCTCGCGGAGAGCGGCTAGTCTCATCGAGCGAGGGGAAGCGAGCCGGCGACGATCGTCTCGCCGTCGTGGGACGCGACGGTCAGGCGACCGCCGAGGGCGTCGACTCGGTCACGCAGACGGTCGACGCCCACCTCGGGGCGGATCTCGGGCACGGTGATCTCGAACGTGAGCGCATCGACGCGGTCGCGCACCTCGATCGCCGCGCGCGACGCGCCTCCGGCGCGGACGAGCGCGTCGAGCCAGCACAGGTGGATCGTCATCACGACCTCGGGCGGGTAGCCGGCACCGACGGAGACGTCGACCACGGCCGGGACGCCGGCACCCGTTGCGGCCGAGCGGAGGAGCGCAGCGAGGTCACCCGCTTCGAGTGTCGCGGGATGAATGCGCTGCGCGAGCCGGGCCGCCTCCTCGAGCGCGTCCTGCACGTCCCGAGCCATCTCCGCCAGACGCGCGGGATCCCCACCCTCGGTCTGCGCGGCGAGCTGCAGGCTCACCGCAAGCGCGACGAGCTGCTGGTGCACCCCGTCGTGGAGCTCCCGCTCGATCGCGCGACGGTCTGCATCCGCCGCGAGGACGAGCCTCAGGCGAGACGCGCGGAGCTTCTCGAGCTCCGCGCGCACTCCGTCGAGCTCTCGCTGCACGTCGATCTGCCGAGCTTCCAACGTGACCGCCTCCCGCCCCGACTTCGCCTAGTTGTCCGTCATCGTGCTGCCCGGCGTCAAGTAGCCCAGCACCCTGGGCCGTGGGATGCCACCCTCCGGCGCACTCCCCTGGGGCCACCGTGGTCGCGCCCGCCGCGGCTTCCTAGCGTCATGGCACGCCGTGTCGAACGACGAGCGGCGACGGGGAACCATCGGAGAGGAGTGCGCTATGAACGGAATGACCAGGCCGAAGGCGAAGGCAGCGTGGATCGCCGGAGTCACGACTCTGCTGGTCGCCGCGGCGGCAGCGGTCGGCGTCGTCCCCTCGGCCGCGCAGGATCCGCCGATCGCGGCCGAGGCCCTGACTCCGCGGTCGGCCTTCACCGACGACATCCACATGAAGCTCAGGCTCAAGGAGCACGGGGGAGAGACGACGGTCGTCCAGGTCGACGACCCGTCGCGCACGGTTGTCGTCCGCTACACGGTGCAGCCGGGCGCACAGTTCCCGTGGCACAGCCACGCGGGCCCCGTCTTCGTGAACCTCATGTCGGGGGAGCTGACGTACATCGAGGCCGGCACGTGCACCGAGACGAGGTACGTCTCCGGCCAGGCCTTCGTCGACCCGGGCCAGGGTCACGTCCACAGCGCGGTCAACCGAGGCACGGCGCCGACGGTCTTCATCGCGACGTTCTACGACGCACCGGCCGAGGGTGCGCTGCTCATCCCCGCGGAGCCCGGCGGCTGTTGACGCGTTTGCGGTTCGCGACGGGCCGGTGGCGCCGCCGGCCCGTCGCGTGTACCCCGCGCGACGCTGCGACGCGGCGACGTGTCGCATAGAAAAAGCCCTGTTTCCAGGGCTTTTTCGGTAGCAGGCCTGTAAGCCGGATTTTGTCGTGGATGGCCATCCATCTAGGCCTCCGGTCTCCCGGAGGCTCGAGCGGCGTACCCGGTCCCTCGGCGGGCCGCGTCGGGGGGACCTGCTTCGCCTTGCACCGGACGGGGTTTGGCGAGCCGGCCGTGTCACCACGGCCGCTGGTGGGCTCTTACCCCACCCTTTCACCCTTACCGGTCGTACGACCGGCGGTCTCCTCTCTGTTCCACTTTCCGTCGGCTTTCGCCGCCTGGGGTTTCCCCAGCGTCCTGCCCTGTGGTGTCCGGACTTTCCTCGGACGGCGGAGCCGCCCGCGGCCATCCGGCCTGCACGATCAACGGTAGCGGGCGGCGGTCACGATGCCAATGGCGCGATCCGGCAGCGCGCGCGCAACTCGCGGCCGTTCGCATAGGCTCGAACGCGACGTGGCGAGCCCGAAGGAGATGCTCGGATACGCCCAGACCGTCGGGCGCGGAAGCCCGGTCGATCGGCCATGGTCGACCGCCGGGGTGCTGTGGTCGATGCTGCGACACGGCCGCCGGCTCGCGCCGAAGGACTCGCCGCTCACGCTGCAGGACGTCCTCGCGAGCCCCGAGTACCGCGACCTCACGCGCCCGAAGGTCACGGAAGGCGACGTCGCGCCCGATTTCGAGCTCCCGCGCATCGACGGCGGGGGATCGGTGCAGCTGAGCGAGATGCTGCGCGAGCGGCCCGTCGCGCTCGTGTTCGGCTCCTACACCTGACCGCCGTTCCGCGCCCAGGTTGGGACGCTCGAGAGCCTGGCCGAGCGGTATCGCGATCGCGTCGCGTTCCTCGCCGTCTACATCCGCGAAGCGCACCCCGAGGACGGCTGGGTGCTGCCGGAGAACCGTCGCTCGGGTGTCGCGGTGCTCGAGCCGACGACGAGCGAGGAGCGGCTCGCCGTCGCGACGTCGTGCTCGGTCGGCCTCAAGATGGAGATGCCGATGGCCATCGACGGCCTCGACAACGCGGTCGCCTCCGCATACGGGGGCTGGCCCGACCGGCTGTACCTCGTCGGGCGCGACGGACGGATCGCCTACCAGGGCGGGGAGGGGCCGTTCGGCTTCAAGCCCGCGGAGCTCGAGCGCGCGATCGAGACGCTCCTCGCCGGCGCCTGACGCCGCCCCGCGGCCCGCCGGCCCTCATGCCGCTCCCGCGCCCACCTTGGGGAGGACGACTTCGGGCACCTCCCGGCCGTCCGCGAGGAGCGAGCGGCATTCCGGGCACGCGAGCACGCCGCGCAGCCGCATCACGAACTCGCCGCAGCAGAGGCACTCGAGGCTGGCGCCGCGGGAGAGAGCGAGGAGCTCCTGGTCGAGCGTGCGTGCGATTGCTGTCACGTCGGCGCTCATCGGAGGCTCCGGAACACCCCCACGACCTTCCCGAGGACGCTGACGTGTTCCGCGTAGATCGGCTCGAGCGCCGCGTTCTCGGGCTGCAGGCGCACGCGGCCGTCGGCCTCGCGGTAGAACGTCTTGACCGTCGCCTCGTCGGCGGACTCGTCGTCGCCGACGAGCGCGACCACGACGTCGCCGTTCCGCGCGTCGTCCCGGCGCTGGACGACGAGCGTGTCGCCGTCGAGGATCCCCGCCTCGATCATCGAGTCGCCGTGGACCGTGAGGAGGAAGTCGGCGCCGCGGCCGATCGTCTCGGGGACGGCGACGACGTCCTCGACGTTCTCCTCCGCGAGCAGCGGGCCCCCCGCGGCAACGCGTCCGAGCAGCGGCAGACGCTGGACGTCGCGTGCCGGCTCCGCCTCGACGCGGCGGTGGCCCGTGAGCTCGATCGCGCGCGGCTTCGTCGGGTCGCGCCGGATCAGGCCGACGCGCTCGAGGTTCGCGAGGTGGGCGTGCACGGTGGACGGCGAGGCGAGCCCGACCTCCTCGCCGATCTCGCGCACGGTCGGCGGATAGCCGTGCCCGTCGACGTAGGTGACGAGGAACTGCCAGATCTCCTGTTGACGGGCGGTGAGAGGGGTCTCGACGGGCACGATGGCCTCCTGGTGGGATTCCGACGAACGTATGTTCGTCATGAAGGGTAGGGAACCTTCCGGACGGCGTCAACCGTGCGCCGGGCTGTGGCCGGCGCCGCCCTCTCCGTCTCGCCGCCGGCCTGCCGCTATCATCACCGTCCCACGCGCTGGTGGCGGAATTGGTAGACGCGCCAGGTTGAGGGCCTGGTGGCCATTGCGGTCGTGGAGGTTCAAGTCCTCTCCAGCGCATGCGTGAAACGGGCTTCGGCCCGTTTTCACGTCGAGGAGGAACGACGCGGCCGTGGCTGGAGGCGCCGGCGCTCCAGGCCTCCGGGGCGCGCGCTACGCGAGCAACCGATAGAGCAGGACGGTGTTGATCGCGAAGAGAACCCCGATCACGACCGTCAGGCGGGTCAGGTTGCGCTCGACGATGTGCGTCCCGCCCTGCGAGGTGGGCGTGAAGCCGATGCCGCCGAAGCCCGCGTCGCGCCCCGAGTGCATGAGCACGAGGGTCACGAGGCCGGCGCCGAGGAGCACCTGGAGGACGGCGAAGAAGGAGACCATCGAGGCCGCCATGGTAGCGGCGGTACCCTCTTCCGATGGCCGCCGGAGACGACGCGCGCGCGAAGATCCAGCGCCTGCTCGTCACGGGCGACAACCGTCTCAAGCAGGGCGTCGCACCGGAGAAGGTGCGCGAGAGCTACGAGCAGGCACTTGCGGTCGCGCGCGAGGCGGGGCTCGAGGAGGCCGTCCGGCCACTCGTCGAGATCCGGCTCGCCGACCTCGACGCGGATCGCGCATAGGGCACCGCGGAGCAGGTTCCAGCCGATCGCGTCGCCAGACTTGGCGTATCCCCCGACGTCGGACACAGGGAGCCCAAGCCATGGGGAAGACCCAGACCTACCTCGCAGAGGCGCTCGGCACGTTCGCCCTCGTCGTGATCGGCTCGTTCGCGATCCTGTCGGCCTCGGCCGGCGGCGCCTCCCTCGGCATCGTCTCGATCGCGCTCGGCTTCGGACTCGCCCTGCTCGTCGGGCTCTATGCGTTCGGCGAGGTTTCGGGCGGCCACTTCAATCCGGCCGTCTCGATCGGGGCGTTCCTCGACCGGCGCATCTCGATGAACGACATGTTCGGCTACTGGATCGCGCAGGTCGCCGGGGCGATCGTCGCGTCGCTCGTCGTCCTGATCGCCTTCAACGACGACGCCGTTGCCGCGACGACGACGCACTCCTCCGACAACTGGGCCGGGATCGTCGTCGAGGTGACGATGACCGCCCTGTTCGTCGCGGTGATCCTCCAGGTCACGAAGAGCGGCGCCTACGGGCCGACGACCTTCCTCGCGATCCCGCTCACGCTGCTCGCGATCCACGTCGCGATCATCCCGATCAGTGGCTCGTCGGTGAACCCGGCGCGCAGCCTCGGGCCCGCGATCGTCGGCACCGACTTCGGCGACATCTGGATCTACCTGATCTTCCCGCCCGTCGGCGCGGTTCTCGGGTGGGTGATCCACAAGGTCGTCGTCGAGGGCGACACGAACCTCCGCGACGACATCGAGGCCGCACGCCGCGGAGGCGGTGCGCCGGCCGGCTAGCCCGTTCCCTCCCCAGCCGGGACGCTCGCGGCGGCGGGCGTCCCGGCCGCCCGCTCGAGCAGCGCCTCGACCCTCGCGGCCTGAATGCGCAGGTCGTGGGCTTCCGCCGCGGCGCGTCCGGCGGCATTCGGACGGGGTAGCGCTGCTGCGCGCTCCAGCGCCGCGACGAGGGCGTCGTCGTCCGCCGGGTCGACGAGGACACCGGCGTCGGGCGGGACGAACTCGGGCGGCCCGCCGACGCGCGTCGCGACGACCGGCCGGCCGCACGCGAGGGCCTCGAGCGTCACGAGCCCGAACGGCTCGACGAGGCTCGGCTGGCAGACGACGTCGGCCGCCCGGAGCCAGACGGGAGCCGCCTCGTGCCCGACCGCTCCGGCGAGGTGCACCCCGCGGCGCCCTTCGAGCGCCCCACGGAGAGGCCCGTCCCCGACGAAGGCGAGCGAGCCCTCTCCGCGCCGCGCGTGGGCGGACGCGAGGCGCAGAACGTTCTTGCGCTCGCGCAGCGAGCCCACGCAGACGAAGGCCGTGCCCTCCGGCTGCCAGCCGAGCTCCGCGCGGGCGGCCGCCGCGTCGCCGGGGGCAAAGCGGTCGAGGTCGACCCCGCAGTCGATCACCTCGACGCGGCCGCGCGCCTCCGGGCTGACGGTCTCGAGGCGAGTCGCCAGCCAGCGGGAGACGGCGACCACCCCCGCGGCGCGCCGCACCGTGAGCCGCGTCGCGGCGCGGACGACGCGCGAGCGGACGGCGTTCTCGACGTCCTGGCCGTGGGCCGTGACGACCGTCGGCGCGCGTCCGCCGAGGACCGCGAGAAGCCCCGCCGGAACGAGGAAGTGCGCGTAGGCCACGTCGGGTCGAAAGCGGCGCGCGGCCCCGACGACGTCACGCGCGAGCGCAGCGTGACGCACCCGGCCGCCGCGCGCGTCGACGACGGCGCGCTCGAGCTCGTGGCCCCGCTCGCGCAGCGCGCGCTCGAGATCGGCGACGAAGGTCCCGAGATCGGGGGCCTCGGCGCTCGGGTACATCTGTGAGACGAGCAGGATCCGCACGGACGGGCTACCGCGGCGTGACCTGGACGATGCCGAGGCACATCTCGTCCGTCGTCCCCTCGCCCCAGAGGACGTAGCGGGGCGGCCCACGGCGCAGGCTCGTGTCGTGGCGGCAGGTAACGCGCAGGACGTCGCCCGGGCCCGCGGGAACGGGCCGTTGCAGCCCGT
>DATBIQ010000119.1:0-5142 GCA_036556865.1 Gaiella sp. | reverse complement strand
GCGATGCCCGCGAGCAGCCCGCGCCACCCGGCGTGCAGGACGACCAGCCGCGACCCGTCGGTGCGGGCGAGCGCGATCGGCAGGCAGTCGGCGGTCACGAGCACGAGCCCCTGGCCCGGCCGGTCGGTCCAGAGGCCGTCGCAGCGGACGTACTCCGTCCCCGGCGTGACCACGCCGGTCGGGCGCGCCTCCGTGACCTCGGCGCCGTGCACCTGGAACGCCATGGTCGCCCGTTCGGGGTCGACCCCGGCCGCCTCGCAGAGCCGCCGCCGGTTCTCGACCACGTGCCCGGGCTCGTCCCCGGTCAGGACGCCGAGGTTGAGCGACGTGTACGGGCCCTCGCTGACGCCGCCCTCGCGCGTCGAGAACGCAACCCGGACGCCGGGCGGCGCCGACTCCCAGCGGAGGAGCCTCACCCGCCGACGACCGTGACCATGAAGTCCGCCGTGTGCACGAGCGCCGAGTCCATGAACTCCGAGAACTGCCGGCTGAAGACGAAGAGCAGGGCGAAGAGGAACACGATCCCGTACTGGTCGAGGGCGCTCCAGCGGCGGTAGCTCTCGTCGTCCAGGAAGGCGCCGACGATGCGCGACCCGTCGAGCGGCGGGATCGGGATGAGGTTGAAGATCCCGAGCACGACGTTCACCTGCCAGAGCAGGACGAGCACCTGGAGGACGTCCCGGTTCGCGGGACCGTGGACGATCACGCCCACTGTCAGGAGCGCGATGACGAAGTTCGTCAGCGGCCCGGCCACGGCCACGAGCGCCATGTCCTGCTTCGGCCGGCGGAAGTAGTGCGGCTGAACGATCACGGGCTTCGCCCAGCCGAAGATGAAGCTCGAGAGCCAGTAGGTGACGCCGAACATCGCCGTCCCGATCGGATCGAGGTGGCGGAGCGGGTTGAGCGTCAGCCGCCCGTGCTCGCGCGGCGTCGGGTCGCCGAGCCGCGTCGCCACGACCGCGTGCGCCAGCTCGTGGAGCACCATGCTCGCGACGAGCAGGGGCACGAGCCAGAGGAAGAGCTCGAGCTCGCTCACGCGCCGACGAGCTCCCGGGCCGCGTCGAGCTCGGCCGCGCGGCCGTCCAGCTCGCCGTTCAGCTTGCGGCGCAAGAGCTCCTCCAGGATCTCGCCGACGCGAGGCGACTCCTCGAGGCCGAGTCCGGCGAGGTCGCCGCCGGTGATCTCGAGCCGCACGCGCCGGAGCTCGTCGAAGTACCGCTCCAGGCGACCCCGCGCCTCCTCCCCGGCCAGCGCGAGCGCGAGAACCGCCCCGTCCGGGTCGTGCGGCTCGACGAGGCGGCGGATCTCGGCGGGCTCGTCCGTCTCGGCGAGGAGCTCGACGAGCCGCGGCGCGACGGTGACGGCGTCCGCGATCCGCTCGGCGTCGCGGCGGCGCAGGCGGAGCCGTTCGAACCACTCGAAGAGCTCCCCCGGGCCGAGCCGGCGCGCGAGCACCGCGAGCCGCGTGCGCCAGGCGGGCACGGCCGGCGCGAACCGCTCGCGCAGCGTGTCCGTCCGGGCGATCAGCGCCCGCGCGTCGGGCCCGGCGTCGAGGTGCGGGTGGATCGCCTGCGCGACGCCGAGGTCGTCGAGCCGCGCGACCGCCGCGTCCACCTCCCGCTCGGAGAGGAGCGCCTGGAGCTCGTCCCTGAGGCGCGCGGACGAGAGCTCGCCGACGAGGTTCATCTCGACGCAGGCGCGTGCCAGGGCTGCGGTGTGGCCCTCCATCCGGAACCCGTGGCGGTTCTCGTACCGGATCGCGCGGAAGATCCGCGTCGGATCGTCGATGAACGAGAGCGCGTGGAGGACGCGGACGACACCGGCCTCGAGGTCGGCCCGGCCGCCGAAGAAGTCCACGAGCCGCCCGAAGTCCTCGCCGCGGAGGGACACGGCCATTGCGTTGATCGTGAAGTCGCGGCGGAAGAGGTCCTGGCGGAGGCTCGCCCGCTCGACCCGCGGGAGCGCGCCTGGGGCGTCGTAGAACTCGGTCCGCGTGGTCGCGACGTCGATCCGGGTACCGTCGCCGGCGATCACGACCGCGGTGCCGAACTTCTCGTGCGGGACGGCGCGGCCCCCGAGCGCGCCTGCGAGGGCCTGCGCGAACGCGATCCCGTCGCCCTCGACCGCCACGTCGACGTCGAAGTTCGGCTCGCCGAGGAGCACGTCCCGTACGGCGCCGCCGACGAGGTACGCCCCCTCGTACCCGGCGGCCACGGCCTGCACGGCCTCGAACACCGGGGCGAGGTGCTCGAGCGCGAGCAGCCGGTCGCGCAGGTCGGCCGTCGCCGGAGCCTCCGCCCCGACCGGCTCGTCGAGGGCCCGGAGGATGTCCGTGCGCGCCACGACGCCGACCACCTCGCCGTCGCGGACCACGGCCACGCGGCCGGCGTCCGCCTGGACGACGAGCCGCTGGAGCTCCGCGAGAGGCGCGTCCTCGGAGGCGCTCGGGACGGTCGCGGTCATGACGCTCTTCACCGGCGCGTGCGCGAGCTCGTGGCCGATCGCCTTGTCGAGGTCCTCGCGCGTGACGACGCCCTGGAGGTCTCGCTCGTCGCCGACGAAGACGCCGCTCTGGCGGTGGCGCTGGCAGACGACCATGGCCTGCGCGACCGTGTCGTCCGGATCGACGAAGCGCGGCGGACGGGACATGATCCTCCCGGCCGTGAGCGGCTCGCGCGCCGCGCCGGGCAGCGCCGCGAGGAGGCGCTCTCGTGCCTCCGCGAGCGGGCCGCGGTAGACGGCCGACGCCGCCTGCGGATGCCCGCCGCCGCCGAGCGCGCCGGCCAGCGCGGCCGCGTCGATCTCGGCCACGCGCGAGCGGGTCACGCAGACGACGCGCTCCTCCATCTCGACGAGCGCCGCGACGGCGCGCGCGTCCGTGAGGTCGACGAGCTTGTGCACGAGGTTCGAGATCCCGTCGACGGAGTCGGGCCACGCGACGGCCGTGACGAGCACCTCGAACCCGCCGGCCTCGTGCTCCTCGAGCGCCGCGGCGAGAGCCTCGAAGAGCGCGCGCTCGGAGGCGCCGAGCGGCGTGTGGAGGTACTGCGCGACGAGATCCTGCCGTGCGCCGTGGCGGAGGCACCACGCGAGCGCGTCGGCGTCCCGCTGCGTGACGCCCGGGTACGTGAGCGAGCCCGTGTCCTCGTGGATGCCGAGCGCGAAGACCGTCGCTTCGAGCACGGTCGGCTCGAGCTCGCGCTCGGCGAGGATGCCGACCATCGTCGTCGTGAGCGCGCCGTCGGACGAGAGCACGAGGTTCTCGGCCGGGATCCAGTCGGGCCGCTCGCCCTCGTGGTGGTCGAAGACGACGACGTCCACCCCGGGGCGCCGGGCGACCTCCTCGAACTCGCCGAGCCGCTCCGCGTGGACGGTCTCGACGACGATCAGGCGCTCGATCTCGTCGTGGTCGAGCGTGCCCGTCTCGGCCACGTCCAGCTCGTCCGCGTGCAGGCGGAAGAACTCCCGCACGTTGCGGTTGAGCGACCCGGAGAGGGCCGGGCGGGCGTCCGGGTAGAGCCGCCGCGCCGCGAGCAGAGAGGCGAACGCGTCGAAGTCCGTGTTCGTGTGCGTGACGATGACGTCCACACGCGAAGCGTAGTGCGGCCGCGCGCCGACTCCCGGCCGGTGTCCTACCGATAGCCGCGCGTGAGATCCGCCCCCGGGGCCTTCGGCCCCTCGCCCCCGGTTTCGACGCTAGCGCGAAACGACGCACGCGTGGCGCGCGGACGAGTGCCGGATCCGTGCCGAACCGTCTACAGGTGCGCGAGCGCGTCGATCTCGACGAGGACGCCGCTCGGGAGGTACGCGACCTGCACCGTGGCGCGCGCGGGCGGCTCCGGGCCGACGTGCCGCGCGTAGACCTCGTTCATCGCCTGGAAGTCGTCGAAGTCGGCGAGGAAGATCGTCGTCTTCACGAGCTGCTTGAGGCCCGAGCCGGCCTCCTCGAGGATCGCGGAGACGTTCTGCATCACCTGCTCGGTCTGCTCGGAGATCCCGCCCTCGACCACGTTGCCGCTCGCGGGGTCGATCGCCACCTGCCCGGAGACCCAGACGAGGTCGCCGAAGACGATCCCCTGGGAGTACGGCGCGCCCTGGAACGGCGCCGGCGCCCGCTCGGTCCTCACCACATGCTTCACGGCCATGGCGCGATCCTACGCTTCCACGCGCTCGATGGCGGCGCCCACCGCGCGAAGCCGGTCGTCGATCCGCTCGTAGCCGCGGTCGATCTGGCCGATGTTCCCGATCGTCGACGTCCCCTCGGCGCAGAGGCTCGCGATCAGCATCGCCATCCCGGCGCGGATGTCGGGGCTCTCCATCCGCTCCCCGTAGAGCCGTGCCGGCCCCGTCACGACCGCCCGGTGCGGGTCGCACAGGATGATCCGCGCGCCCATGTTCACGAGCTTGTCCACGAAGAAGAGCCGGTTCTCGAACATCTTCTCGAAGATCAGGACCGTCCCCCGCGCCTGGGTCGCGACGGCGAGCGCGATCGACGTCAGGTCGGCCGGGAACGCCGGCCACGGGCCGTCCTCGATCTTCGGGATCTGACCGCCCAGGTCGTCCTGGATCACGAGCTCCTGCCCGCCGCGGATGCGGACGGTCGTGACCCCCACCTCGGCCTCGACGCCCAGCCGCTCGAGCGCCTGCCAGATCGCGACCAGGTCGACCGGCTCGACGCCCTCGATCGTCAGCTCGCCCTCGGTCACCGCGCCGAGGCCGATGAAGCTCGCCACCTCGATGTGGTCGGGGGAGATCTGCCACTCGCCGCCGCCGAGCCGCTCGACGCCGCGGATCCGCAGGACGTTGGAGCCGATTCCCTCGATCTCCGCGCCGAGCGAGACGAGGAAGCGGCAGAGGTCCTGCACGTGCGGCTCGCAGGCCGCGTTGCCGATCACCGTCTCGCCGCGGGCGAGGACGGCCGCCATGACGGCGTTCTCCGTCCCGGTCACGGACGCCTCGTCGAGGAAGAGCGGCACCCCGGCCAGGCCGTCGGTGCGCATGTGGAAGTGCTTGTTCGCGTGCACCTCGACGCCGAGCCGCTCGAGCGCGTCGATGTGGACGTCGAGACGGCGCCGCCCGATCACGTCGCCGCCCGGCGGCGGGACGATCGCCTCGCCGCAGCGGGCGAGCAGCGGGCCCGCG
>DATBIQ010000118.1:0-7922 GCA_036556865.1 Gaiella sp. | reverse complement strand
CCCGGGCGAGACGCTGCTGTTCGCCGCCGACACCCGGGAAGCCACGTCACGCGTCCTCGGGCCTCTCCGCCTCCACCTGGGACGCGAGCTCGGCCTGATCGACGACGACGCGTTCACCTTCCTCTGGGTCACCGACTTCCCGATGTTCGGCTGGGACGACGAGGAAGGCCGCTGGGCCGCCATCCACCACCCGTTCACACGGCCGACCGACGAGTGGCGCGACCGCTTCGACGAGGACCCCGGGCACGCGCTCGCGTACGCCTACGACATCATCGTGAACGGGAACGAGCTCGGCGGCGGGTCGTTCAGGATCCACGAGCCGGACATCCAGGGGCGGGTGTTCGACCTTCTCGCCCTGTCGGAGGAGCAGCAGCGGTCGCAGTTCGGCTTTCTCCTCGATGCGCTCGCGATGGGCGCCCCGCCGCACGGCGGCATCGCGCTCGGCATCGACCGCATGACGATGGTGCTCGCCGGCGAGCCGAACCTCCGCGACGTGATCGCGTTCCCGAAGAACCAGGCGGGGCTCGACCCGATGTCCGGCGCGCCGAGCCGAATCACGCAACAGCAGCTCGACGAGCTCGGTCTCGAGGTGGTCGCGGAGGAGGAGCCGAGCTGAGTGCCCGCGTCGTCCAGCGCCTTCTCTCGCTCGCGGCCGTCGCGTTGCTCGCGGGCCTCGTCGCCGTGGCAGTCGTCGAGCGTCGCGCGCCCGAGCCGGTGTCGGTGCCGACGGGTGCCGTTGCCGCGGGCGGAGGCTGGTACGACGCGCTCGCCGCGCCGCGTCCCCCCGGCGAGGACGCGGAGCGCACGAGCTGTGGCCTCATCCTCACCGTCCGGTCACTGGGCGTCACGCACTCTGTCCTGCCGTGCGGCGCGAAGATCCTGATCCGCTACGGCGGCGAGACGGTCCTCACGGAGGTGATCGACAACGAGCTCAAGGCGACCGGTCGGCAGTTCGAGCTGACGTCCGCGCTCGCGACGCTCGTCGGGCTCGACGGGACACAGAAGGTCGACTGGCGTTACGCGACACGCGGGTGACCGACCGCCCGTCGCACGTACAATGAGACGTGCACGGCGCTGCGCGTGGCCTCGGGCTCTCAACGTGAACCAACGATCACACGAAGGGAGCCCGGGTCCGGATGACGGTGTCACCGGAGTCCGGCAGGGCACCCACCTGGAGAAGCGGGTTCGCTTTTCCGGCCCGGGGTCACGCGGAGCGCCGAGCCCGCTCACGAGTCGGGGCGTGATCGTCGGGATCGACCACGTCCAGGTGGCGGCGCCGACCGGGTGCGAGGACGCGGCGCGGCACTTCTACGGTCGCCTCCTCGGCCTCGAGGAGCTCGCGAAGCCGCCGCTCCTCGCCGGACGCGACGGAGTCTGGTTCCGCGTCGGCGGGCAGGAGCTGCACGTCGGCGTGGCCGACGAGTTCGTCGCGGCGCAGAAGGCGCATCCGGCGTTCCGTCTCTCCTCCGTCGACGAGCTCGAGCGGCTCGCGACGCAGCTGACCGCCAACGCGGTGGAGGTCCGCTGGGCGGATCCGTCCGAGATCCCGGGCTCGTCGCGGTTCTTCGTCGACGATCCGTGGGGCAACCGCGTCGAGCTCGTCGCCACGGCGGAAGGTGCGCGCGATGCGCCTGCGAGCAGATCGTGACGCTCGAGCACGGTCCTTCCGGCACAGAGTCGGCACGATCTCGTGACGCCTGTGTCACGGCTTCGTCGATAGCGTGGCATCAGGGACACGAGAGTGCCCCTGGGGGCAGTTGGGATGTCGGCGCGGACGCGTTTCTTGCCGCCGGACCGATCGGGCCGGCGGCGCTCGCCCGGTAGGGCGCTAGCCTGGACGGATGCCAGTCGAGGTGATCGGGGACTCCGCCCGCGGCGACGACTACGCGCTCGTCCGGCTCGTCGTCGAGGGCGACCGGATCGTCGAGGCCGACGCGCCCGGCATGGCGCGCCCGCTCGAGGGCCTGACGCTGCTCGAAGCGGCTGCGGTACCCGGTGACGTCCTCGCAGCGGATGCACTCGCCGGTGCGATCGCCGACGCGTTGAACGCGAGGCCGGGCGTCTCGGCGGCGCCGGTGGCCGGGCGCATTGCGGTCGCGATGAGCGGCGGCGTCGACAGCGCCGTCGCGCTCCACCGGGCCGGCCGGGCGGCCGTGGGAGTGACGCTTCGACTCTGGCTCGATCCGGCGGGGCCCGGCGCCGACCGCGCGTGCTGCTCGCCCGACGCAGTCATCCGTGCGCGGCAAGCCTGCCACGCGCTGGAGCTACCCCACATCACCCTCGACCTACGGGACGACTTCCGAGGCATCGTCGTCCGTTCGTTCGTCGAGGGCTACGCCGCAGGCCTCACGCCGAACCCCTGCATGCGGTGCAACGGGGAGTTCCGCTTCGACGCGCTCGTCTCGTTCGCGTGCCGCGTGGGCGCAAGCATCCTCTGGACGGGCCACTACGCGCGTGTCGTCGAGCGCGACGGCGTGCGCCTCGTCGCGCGCGGTCTCGATGCGACGAAGGATCAGTCGTACATGCTCGCCACCGTCGATCCGGCGCTTCTCGATCGCGTCGCGTTCCCGCTCGGCACGACCACGAAGGAGGCGGTGCGTGCCGAGGCGGTCGACCTCGGCCTGGAGGCTGCGGGACGACGCGAGAGCCAGGAGGCGTGCTTTCTCGCCGGGGGCGACTACCGCTCGTTCCTCGAGCGCCAGGGCGTGCCCTCCCCGTCCGGGAAGATCGTCGACGAGAGCGGCACGGTGATCGGCAGCCACACCGGGCTCTGGCGCTTCACGCCGGGACAGCGTCGTGGGCTCGGTCTTGCCTCGCCCGAGCCGCTGCACGTCGTCCGGTCCGATCGCGGCTCGAACACCCTCGTCGTCGGCCCCCGCTCGTCGCTCGGGACCCGCATCGTGAGCGCCCGTGGCTCGCTCTACTTGCCCGTCGATCGGGCGGACGCGAAGCTCCGCTATCGCTCGCGGCCCGTCGGCGCGGCCGTGCTGCCCGTCGCCGGCGGGTTCGAGCTGGAGCTCGACGAGCCCGTCGAAGCGATTGCGCCCGGCCAGGTCGCGGCGCTGTACGACGGCGACGCGATCGTCGGGGCAGGAGTGATCGAGAGCGCGACGGGGTAGGATCCCGCGCGATGACGCTCGCATTCTCCGCCGGCGACGCGGCCTACTGGGGCCTGGCGTTCTTCCTCGTCCTCCTCGGCCTCGGCTCGCTGTTCGCGCTCGTCAAGCTGGGACAGCTCTTCGACAAGGTCTCGTCGCTCGTCGGAGGCGCCGAGCGGGACGCGCTGCCCGTGGTCGTCAAGACAGGCGGCACGGTCGATCGCGTCAACTACCAGCTCGACAAGCTCGACACGGTCACGGACAGCGCCGTCTCGATGGCGGACAGCGCCGACACCGCCGTGCGAGCTGTCTCGACGGCCATCTCGAAGCCGGTCGAGAAGGTCTCCGGCCTGACGGCGGGCCTCGCGCACGGCTTCTCGTCGTTCCGGCGGAACCGGAACATGTCCGAGGCGATGGACGTCGCGAAGGACGCGGCCCGGCGGCGTGAGCACGATCTCGCGGAAGATCTCCGCGGTGCCGGCCCCACACCGCCCACGAGCGAGCGGCCGACGCCGACGCCAACCCCGCCGCCGACGCCCAAGCCCGACCCGTGGCCGCAGCCGGAGCCCACGCCGAAGCCCGACCCGGCTCCGGTCCCGCCCGACGAGCTTCCCTGACGCACGCCGCCGCGGTCGGCTCCACCACCGGAGCACATGCCCACGTCGGCACGAAGTGGGCACGAAGTCGTGACCCCTGCGTCACCGTAGTCCGAATAGCGTGACATCAGGGACACGGGAGTGCCCCTGGGGGTATTTGCGGGACGGGTTCCGCGGCCGACCGTTCGAGGGGAGCGGCGGCTCTCGCGTGCCCCGATCGTCGCGAGCGCTCGCGGGCCGGTCGGACACCGAAGGGCGGCGAGCCGGCGACCGAGAGACCCCGAACGACCCCGGTACGATCGGCCCGTGCGCACGACCGCCGAGCTCCGCGAGGGCTTTCTCTCGTTCTTCGAGTCGAACGACCACCTCCGCTTTCCCTCGTTCCCGCTGATCCCACCGCCGGAGGATCCCTCGACCCTCTTCATCTCCGCAGGCATGCAGCCGCTCAAGCCCTACTTCTCGGGCGCACAACAGCCGCCGGCGCCGCGTTTCACGACCGTGCAGAAGTGCCTGCGCGCGGGCGGAAAAGACACCGATCTCGACGAGGTGGGGCTGACGGCGCGACACGCCTCGATGTTCGAGATGCTGGGGAACTTCTCGTTCGGCGACTACTTCAAGGACGGCGCCGTCGACTACGCGTGGGAGTACGTCACCGAGCACCTCGGCTTCGATCCGGACCGGCTCTGGGCAACCGTCTTCGCCGGCGATCCCGGGCTCGGTCTGGGAGAGGACGAGGTCGCCGTCGCCGCCTGGCTGCGCAAGGGCATCCCGCGCGAACGGATCGTCCCGTTCCCGCGCTCCGACAACTTCTGGGGGCCCGCGGGCGACACGGGCCCGTGCGGGCCGTGCTCGGAGCTGCACTACGACCGTGGCCCGGAGCACGGCTGTGGCGAGCCGGACTGTGGCCCCAACTGCGAACGCTGCGATCGCTACATCGAGTTCTGGAACCTGGTCTTCATGGAGTTCGACCTCGGCGCTGACGGGTCGTTGACGCCGCTGCCGAAGCAGAACATCGACACCGGCATGGGCCTCGAGCGCGCAGCGATGCTCGTGCAGGACGTGCCGTCGATCTTCGACACGGACGGCTTCCGACTGATCATGGACTGGATCGCGGAGGAGTCGGGCGTCGCCTACGGGACGTCGCCCGAGGCGACGAAGGCGCACCGGGTGCTCTGCGACCACGGGCGTGGCGTCACGTTCCTCGTCGCGGAAGGTGTCACGCCCTCGAACGAGGGACGCGGCTACGTGCTGCGGCGCCTCATCCGCCGCTCCGTCGTCCAAGCGCGCCGGATCGGTCTGCCGGCCGTCTACCCGCTCCCGCGGATCGTCGTGGACCAGGTCGGGCCGTGGTACCCCGAGGTGGTCGAGAATGCCGGCGAGATCGAACGAGTGGTGCGCGCCGAGGAAGAGCGCTTCCGCGAGACGCTCGACCGCGGCATGAAGGAGTTCGAGGAGCTCGCGAAGGGCGACATCGGGGCCGAGGACGCGTTCCGGCTCGCCGCGACGTACGGCTTCCCGATCGAGCTCACGGTCGAGCTCGCCCGCGAGCGGGGCCATGCGGTCGACGTCGACGGCTACCGCGCCGAGATGGAACGCCATCGCGAGATCTCCCGCGGCACGGGGGAGAAGGGGCTCGGCCAGCGCGCGGCCGACTTCGCCCAGGCCGCGGGGTTCGCCTCCGAGTTCGTCGGCTACACGAAGATCGACGTCCTCACACAGCTCGGGGCGCTCGAAGAGATCGGCGACGGCACGTTCCTCGCAAAGCTCCGGGAGTCGCCCTTCTACCCCGCGGGCGGCGGCCAGGTGACCGACCAGGGGTGGATAGAGCGCGACGACGACGCGTCGATCCGGGCCGAGCTCGTCGACGCGTACCGCTTCGAGACCGACCAGGTGCTTCTCTTCCGTGGCTCGGGCCTCGCGGCCGGCGATCGGGTGCGCGCGGTCGTGCCGTGGAGCGTCCGCTTTCCGACGATGGCGAACCACACGGCGACGCATCTTCTCCAGGCTGCGCTTCGTGAGATTCTCGGCGAGCACGTGACGCAGGCGGGCTCCGCGGTGCGGCCGGACCGTCTGCGGTTCGACTTCACGCACGGGACACAACTCACGGCCGAGGAGCGCGAGGCGATCGAGCAGCGCGTCAACCGCGCCGTCTTCGAGAATCACCGCGTCACGACCTTCGAGACGACGCTCGACGAGGCCCGCCGGCTCGGCGCCATGGCGCTGTTCGGTGAGAAGTACGGTGACGTCGTGCGCGTCGTCGACGTGCAGGGCGTCTCGACAGAGCTGTGCGGAGGAACGCACGTGCGGACGACGGCCGAGATCGGCGCGTTCGCGATCCTGGGCGAGGGATCGGTCGGGAGCGGGGCGCGACGCATCGAGGCCGTCACCTCGGGTGAGGCGTGGGCGGCGCTGCACGCGCGCGCCGCGGAGACCGAGGCGTTGCGCGGCGAGCTCGAGCAGGTGCGCCGCGAGCTGAAGCGGAAGCCCGCGGCGACGGCCGGCGTCGCCGGCGATCCAGAGCCTGTCGTCAACGCGGTCGACGGCGTCAACGTCGTCGTGCAGGCGGTCGAGGGATTCGACGGCGATGCCCTACTCGACCTCTCTGACCGCTTCAAGCAGCGCCACAGCCCCGCCGCGGTCGTTCTCGGCTCGGTGGATGCGGGCAAGGTGGCGCTCGTCGCGAACTTCGACACGGACGTGGCCGAGCGCGTCAGCGCCTCGGATGTGATCCGTGGCGCCGCGCCGCTCGTCGGCGGAGGGGGCGGCGGACGGCCGACGATGGCGCGCGCGGGCGGCAAGGACGCCGCGAGGCTGCCCGAGGCCCTCGCCGAGGCCGAGCGGCTGATCCGCGCGGCTCTGTGAGGGCGCTCGCGCTCGACTACGGCGCCGCGCGCACCGGCGTCGCCGTCTCGGACGCCACCGGGACGCTCGCGCGCCCGCTCGGCGTCGTCGAGCGAGCCTCGTCCGAGGCGGGTCTCGCCCGCCTCGCGGAGCTCGTCGCGGAGCACGAAGCTGAGGTCGTCGTCGTGGGCATGCCGCTCACGTTGCGGGGCGAGCACGGCGCACAGGCGCGCGAGACGGAGTTGTTCGTGGCGGCGCTGCGCGGGCGGCTCGACGTCCCGGTCGAGACGGAGGACGAACGCTTCACCACTGCGCTGGCGCAACGATCCGGCGGGCGCGCGCCCGAGGACGCCCTCGCGGCGGCGCATCTCCTGCAGGGCTGGCTGGAGCGGGCCCGTTGAGGCGCTGGCTCGTCCTCGTCGTCCTCGTCGCCGTCGTCGCGGTCGGCGCGTTCGCCGCTACAGCGTGGATCGCCGGCGACGAGCAGGCCTCGACCCCGACGGTGACGGCACCGGCGGCGCTCGCGCGGCTCACGATCATCTTCCCGGAGGGGTTCACGATCGACGAGATGGCCGACCGCGTCGCGGCCGTTCGCGGGATCGCGATCGCGAAGCGCGGCGTGACGCCGCGCCTCACCCGCGACGGGTATCTCCGCGCCGTGTCGCGTGCCGTCGCGCCGTCGCGCTTTCGCGCGGACGTGCAGCGCGACTCGCTCGAGGGCTTCCTCTTCCCGGCCTCGTACGAGTTCACGCAGAAGACGACCGCCCGCGAGCTCGTCGCCGACCAGCTGCGGGCGTTCCGCCAGCGCTTCCGCGGGGTCGACCTGGCGTACGCGCGCTCGAAGAACCTGACCCCGTACGACATCCTGATCATCGCGTCGATGATCGAGAAGGAGACCGCGGTGCCGGCCGAGCGGCGCCTCGTCGCGGCCGTGATCTACAACCGGCTCCGAAATCGCATGCCGCTCGGGATCGACGCGACGATCCGCTACGGGCTCGAGATCCCCGGGACGAAGTCGCTGACCAAGACGGCGCTCCGCTCACCCTCGCCGTACAACACGCGGATCCACGAGGGCCTGCCGCCGACGCCGATCGCGAACCCTGGCCTCGCCTCGCTCAGGGCGGCAGCGAACCCCGCGCGCGGTGTCGACTACCTCTACTACGTCCGCAAGCCGAACTCGCTCTCGCATTACTTCACCGCGAACGAGCGCGACTTTCTCCGCAAGGTCTGCGAGTACGGCTACGCCTGCGACTGACGCGTCGGCCCGCGCGCGCAACGCCCCAACGGCCCCCAGGGGCACTCCCGTGTCCCTGATGCCACGCTATCGACAGACCGGTGACGGGAATGTCACGGGATCGAGCCGAGTTCGTCACCGCGTGCGTCGGGC
>DATBIQ010000117.1:0-5321 GCA_036556865.1 Gaiella sp. | reverse complement strand
CGCGGCCTCGACCTCGACGACGTCACCCACGTCATCAACTTCGACCCACCCGAGGACGGGAAGTCCTACACCCACCGTGTGGGCCGCACCGGCCGCGCCGGCCGGTCGGGCACGGGCGTGACACTCGTTCTTCCCGAGCAGCAGACCGACATGAGCCGCGTCGCGCGACTCAACGGGCACCACGAGACGTTCGTCTCGACGGGGATGAAGACAGCCGCACCGCGGCTCGTCTACTCGTCGCGACGGCGCGGAAAGTGGGGGTCGAGCAGGCCTCGCCGCAAGATCTGAGCGGGCTCGAGGCCTCGTCGCCTTCAGGCGAAGAACGTGTCGTCGTGCGCGTACGGCGGCGCGCACATGCAGAGGATTCGGACGCCCTCGGGGCCGGCGATCAGCTCGTGCCGCGCTCCGGGCGGGATGAGGACGGCATCACCCTCGCGCACGTCGCGAACGACGCCGTCGACCTCGAGCACGCCGCCGCCCTCGGTGACGAGGTAGATCTCCTCCGCCCGCGCGTGGTAGTGGCGCTGGGTGGCCTGCCCCGGCTCGAGCCGGGCCTCGGCGAGCGACTGCGCCCGCGTGCGATGGAGCTCGCGGATCGTCGACCCGTCCTTGGTCGTGAACGGCTCGGCGTCGGCGAGCGAGCGGAGCTCCACGGGCGCGATCCTACGTGTCTGTCCTCGCGATGAGCGACCGCTCGATCCGCTCGAGCCGCGCCATCAGCTCCTCCCGCATCTCCGCGTCGCGCGCCCGCTGCTGCGCCTGGGCCCGCGAGACGAAGACCGAGACCACCAGCGAGGTCGTGATCGGGATTGCGCTCACGCCGGCAACCATGAGAAACCCGGCGATGATGCGGCCAGCCGAGCTCGTGGGGATGACATCGCCGTAGCCGACCGTCGTCACGGTGACGATCGCCCACCACAGGGCGTCGGCGAAGTTGCCCATCGCCGGATCGACGAGCCGCTCGAGCACCGCGGCGATGAAGGCGAGGCTCAGCGCGACGAAAGCGACCATCCGGACGGCGCGGAAGAGCGTCAGTCGCTCGACTGCACGCTGCAGGCGGTCTTCGACCCGGGGGCGCACAGGTGCGGTGTTCGCCCACCGGGCACCGCTCCCTGCGTCAGTCGACGATCCGGAGAGACTCGCTCACGAGCTCCCAGGCGCTCACGACGGTCACCACCAGGAGAGCGGCGGGAACCGCGACGCGTCCGACGCGCCCGGCGAGCCCGTCGAGCCGCGCTCTGCGAAGGACGACCGCACCGGCGCCGACGAGGGCGGCGAACACGATCGCGAAGGTGCCCGCCACGGCGGCCGCCGCGAGGGCGACGCCGAGGCGCCGTTCCGTCCACGGCTCCACGATGCTCCAGCGCTCGACGAGCACGACGACGACGGCCGCAGCCGCGCCGGGTAGGACGACGAACAGCGCGACCGCGAGCGCGGCCGGCTCGAGGAGGGTGAAGTCGACGCCGTCCTCGTGGACGATGTTCGCTCCGCCGAGCGCCGCAGCGAAGAGCGACCAGAGGGGCAGTCGGACGCGCGGCGGGATCGCGCCGCGAAACGCCGCGTAGAGCACCCCATTGATCCCCCCGAGCATCGCCATCGCGAGCACGAGCTGGAGCGTGTCGAACGTGAAGACCCCGATCTCGAAGCCGTCGTCGGACGTCATGCCGATCACGTCCTCCGGCGACGTGAGCCGCAGGAGCAGCATCGCGAGGCGGCCTCCGATCCCACCGACCAGTCCCCCGGCGATGGCGCCAGCCGCGAGCCCGACGAGCACCCACCAGGTGACTGCGCGCAGGTCCGCTCCGAGCGCCTCCCTGGTTCCGGGACCGCTCACGACCTCCCCGTTCGCAGCCGTCAACGCGCGAGGTCGGCGGCGAGCTCGGCCGTCTCGGTCGGTGTCGTCCCGACGCGGATGCCGCGCGCCTCGAGGGCCTTCTTCTTGCCCTCCGCCGTGCCGGACGAGCCCGAGATGATCGCGCCCGCGTGCCCCATCGTCTTGCCGGGCGGAGCGGTGAACCCGGCGATGTAGGCGACGACCGGCTTCGTCATCTCCGACTCGATGAAGTCGGCCGCCTTCTCCTCCTCGTCGCCGCCGATCTCCCCCACCATCACGACGTACCTCGTCTCGGCGTCGGCCTCGAAGAGCGTCAGCACGTCGATGAACGACGACCCGACGATGGGATCGCCCCCGATGCCGACGATCGTCGAGTTGCCGAGCCCCATCTGCGTGAGCTCGTGGCCGATCTGGTACGTCAGCGTGCCGGAGCGCGAGACGAGCCCGATGTCGCCCGGCGCGAAGATCTCCGCAGGGATGATCCCGACGTTCGCCTTGCCCGGCGAGAGCGCACCCGGGCAGTTCGGGCCGAGCATCCGGACGCCCTTCGAGCGGATGTAGGCATGGATGCGCAGCATCTCGTGCGCCGGGACGCCCTCCGTGATCGTCACGACGGTATGGACGCCGGCGTCGACGGCCTCGTAGATCGCGTCGGCCGCGAACGGCGCGGGGACGAAGATCATCGACGTGTTCGCGCCGTGCTCCGCGACGGCCTCGGCGACCGTGTTCAGCACGGGAACGCCGTCGACGTCCTGGCCGCCTTTTCCGGGCGTGACCCCCGCGACGAGCTTCGTGCCGTACTCGCGATTGCGAAGGCCGTGGAAGCGGCCCTCCGAGCCCGTGAGGCCCTGGACGACCAGCCGCGTGTCGTCGTCGACGAAGATCGCCATGCGCTACTAGCCCTTCACCGCGCGAATCGCGATCTTGTCGAGTGTCAGCCGCCCGTCGGCGACCCGGTCTCCCAGCAGCGCCTCGACCAGCTTCGCCTCCTCGCCAACGCAGCCCGTGCGCGCGAGCCACGCGGCAAAGTCGAACGTGTGAGCCGAGAGGCGCACCTCGTCGATCCCCAGGCCCGCGTCCTCGACCAGTCCGCGCCACTCGGCCTCGGTGTAGTTCCGCACGTGCGAGGGGTCCCGTCGGCGCTCTGCCTCCTCGACGTCCTCGCCCATGAAGACGGTGTCGATGAGGAGCACGCGGTCGCGGCTCACCCGCGCCATCTCGCGGACGGCGGCGGCGGGGTCGGCGAAGTGATGGGCGGCGGTCCTGCACGCGACGACGTCGAACGCGCCGTCGGCGAAGGGCAGCGACTCGGCCCGCGAGACGACGTCGGGCCGCATCCCGGGCGCCGGGTCCGAGGTGACGACCTCGAGCCCCGCCTCGCGGAGCCGTCGCGCGACGTGGCCCCCGCCGGTGGCGACGTCGAGCGCAGTGCGCGCGCCGGCGGCCCACGCGACGAGCCGGTCGAGGTCCTCGCCCTCACGATGGGCGTCCGACTCGACGTACGCGTCCGCGCGGGCGCTCCAGATGTCGCTCGTCACGCCGCGAGCTCCACGGCGAGCTTCGCCGCCTCGAGCATCGTCGGCGAGACGCGCAGGTTCGCCGGCGCCGCCTCGGCGAGGATCTTGCGGCCCTCTTCGGCGTTCGTCCCGTCGAGGCGGACGACGATCGGCAGCTCGAGGGACATCTCGCCGAGGGCCTGCAGGATGCCGCGCGCGACCTCGTCGCAGCGCGTGATCCCGCCGAAGATGTTGAAGAAGATCGCCTTCACCTCGGGGTCCTGCGTGATGACGGAGAGCGCGTCGACGACTCCCTGCGCGTCGCCGCCGCCGCCGAGGTCGCAGAAGTTCGCGGGCCGGCCGCCGGCGAACGTCACCACGTCGACCGTCGACATCGTGAGCCCGGCCCCGTTGCCCAGCACCCCGACGTCGCCCTCGAGCCGCACGTACGTCACGTGCTTCTTGCGCGCCAGCGCCTCGAGCGGGTCGGCCGCCTCGAGGTCGCGCATCTCGGCGACGTCGGGATGGCGGAAGAGCGCGTTGTCGTCGACCGTGAACTTCGAGTCGAGCGCCTTGACCTCACCCTCGGGCGTCACGATGAGCGGGTTGATCTCGCAGAGCATCGCGTCGAAGCCGACGAACGCCTCATGGAGCTTCCCGACGATTGCGGCGATCTGCTTCTGCTCGGACGGGTCGGACACGCCCGCGCCGTAGACGAGCCGCCTCGCCTGCCACGGGTGGTAGCCCTCGAGCGGGTCGACCCGGAGCTGCACCAACGCGTCGGGGCTCTCGGCAGCGACCTGCTCGATCTCGACGCCGCCCTGCGTCGTGAACATGTAGAGCGCCTGCTTCGCGCCGCGGTCGAACGTCAGCGAGAGGTAGTACTCCTTCGCGATGTCGGACGCGCGCTCGATCCAGAGCTTGCGAACGACGTGGCCGCGGATGTCGAGCCCGAGGATCTCCTTCGCCCGCTCCTCGGCCTCGTGGGCGTTCGCCGCGAGCTTGATCCCACCCGCCTTCCCGCGGCCGCCGGTGAGCACCTGGGCCTTCACGACGACGGGCCCGCCGAGCACCTCGGCGGCCTGGCGTGCCTCGCCCGGGGTCGTCGCGAGACGGCCCTCCGAGACCGGGATCCCGACCCTCCGGAAGAGCTCTTTGCCCTGGTACTCGTAGAGGTCCACGCCGCGCGGCAGGCTACCGAAGACACTCGGCCGGCCGAACCGGCACCTGCCGTGGGCCGCTGCGTCCCTGTGCGAGCATGGGCGCGATGCAGCGTCCCGCCGCCGTCCTGGTCGCGCTCGGCACGCTCCTGCTCGCCTCCGGCTGCGGCTCGTCGGGGCCGGCCCCACCGCCGGCCGTCGCCGCGCCGCCGCAGGCGATCGAGCTGGCCTGGAACGAGCGCACGCCGGAGACGGGTCCCGGCCTCGTCTTCCGCGTGCACCGCTTCGCCGTGACCGAGGACGGCTGGGAGGCGGACGTCGAGGTCGAGAACCGCTCGGAGATCCCGTGGATCCTCGGCGAGGATCCCGTGGCCGTCGCGCAGTCGTTCGGCCTGATGCTGTTCGCGACGGGCGAGCTCGGCGAGGTGGAGCAGCGGAGCGACGCCTCCGACCTGCCGGGCCTGCGCCCCGCGCAGACGTTCGCCCCCGCCCTGGCGCCCCGACTGGCGCCCGGCGCGTCCTGGCGCGGGACGATCTCCGCCCCCGGCAAGCTCGCCGCGGGCCGGCACGTCCGCGTCGTCTTCGGCCCGCTCGTCGCCGTCGGGAAGCCGCCGAGCGGCGTCCCAGCCCGGTTCGTCTGGATCACGGATCACGCCTACAGGCTGCGAAGCTGAGGCTCACACGGCGAGATCCAGCAGCAACGCCGTCAGGTCGTCGGGAGCCGTCACGTATGCGAGGTGCGACCAGGGCACCTCGTAGAGATCCCAGTCCGGGCTCGACTCGGCGTGGGCGGCATGGCGGTCGAATCCCGGATGGGGCCAGGCTCCACAG
>DATBIQ010000116.1:0-13201 GCA_036556865.1 Gaiella sp. | reverse complement strand
TACCGCCACTCCTCGACGCGGTCGGTGGCGATCACAGCTCGCCCATCGCCCACAGGAACGGGGCTCCGGCGAGGGCGAGCGCCGTGAGCACAGCCAGGAACACGGCGGAGAACCTGTGGTCGAACCGAACCCGCAGCCCGTCGAAGGCGAACCCGAAGCACGCCGCCCATGCCGGGACCGCGGTGAGCATGAACGAGCCCTTGACGGTGTCCCCGTCGGGCGTGGGGTAGGCCGTCGCGAAGTAGACCGCTCCCGCGAGCGCCGCGAGCGGAAGGAGAGCGACCAGCTGCCGTTCCGCACAGCGCCCGGGACGGCGCACTGCGAGGCCGAGCAGAGCGAGCCATCCCGCGATCGCGAGCAGCGTGAAGGGGAGGCCGACGACCGACATCGTCACCAGCTCCCGCCGGACACCGGGCGAGGGCTCCTGGTCGCCGGGGAGCCAGCGCCAGACGCCGAAGTAGTCGCCCCACGTCTCGGTGTAGGCGATCGGCACGAACTGCTGTGAGAAGGAGGGGCGGTAGGGCTTCGTGACGACCTCCGGCAGGCCGGCGGAGACGAAGAACCCCAGTGGTCGGCGCGACCAGATCGGCTGCGTGGGATGCGGCCGTCCGAAGACGGCGCTGTCGTACTGGTCGAGCTGATGTGCATACCACGGGGCCGGAACGAGGATCGCGGCCAGGGCGACGACACCGATTACGGCCAGCAGGGGTCGACGATCCCGTGGCCGCATGAGCGCCGCGACCACCAGCACGACCATGACCACCCCGGCCGTCCAGAGCGTCCACGCGCGGACGAGTTGCCCCAGACCGAGCGTCGCTCCGAGCGCCAGCGCCGTGCGAATGCCGTAGTCCGAGCGTACGAGCAGCCGGGCAGCGAGCACGAGCGCCGCCGTCGAGAGCATGAGCGACAGCGGCTCGGGGTGGAACATCGCTGCCGACTTGGTCACCACCGGGCACACGACGAAGAACACGATCGCCGCGAGGTGCAACACGTCCCGTCCCGGCCAGAGCAGCCGCACCAGGACGAGGAGCAACACCATCGTGCCGACCGCCGCGAGCGCGTTCGCCACCTGCCCGATGCGCTCGGGGTTGTCGAGTCCCAGCCGGTTCCCGAGCTCGAGTCCCACACCGCCGATCGCGAAGAAGCCCGGCGGCGTGTAGTAGCTGCCGGTTCCCTGCGGGAGGCGGCCGTCCTGCACGAGCCGGGTGGCGTAGTCGAACGCCTCGGGGTAGTCGTATCCCGCGACTGCCGGGTAGACCAGGGAGTTGCGCAACGCGAGCATGCCGGCGGCCGCGATCACGCACCACGTCGCGGTACGAGCGGCATGACGGCGCGACAATGTCACCCCATGGCGCGCGAGCGTAGTCCCCGGCGAGACGAGAGTCGAGTCTGCGACGGTGCTGCGGCCCTGCCCGGCCGTGTTCTGCGATCAGAGGATCAGGAACGGCAACTGGACGGCGACGAGGAGCACGACTCCCCCGGCCGTCACAACGGCCCAGCCGCGGCCGCGTGGACGCAGTACGTCGACGACGAATGCCGCTCCGATCGTCGCTGCAGGAAGGGCCATGAGGAGGTACGTGCCCTTGATCGTGTCTCCGTCGGTCGACGGGTAACGCAACGCGAACAGGGTGTACGCGGCCGCCACCGCGAGGGCGGTCAGGGGCAGTACGGCCAGCGCCGCGGAGCGCCGCACGACCGCCAGCAACGAGAGGGCGAGCACACCGGCGAGGGCGAGCCCCGAGGGGACGAGACCGATCACGGCCTGTCGCGCGCGCTCGGCGACCACGCCCGACGGGAGCAGCTCGCCCGGCGCGGGCGGCGGAGGGCTGTCCCACGTCAGCGCCCAGTCACCCCACCAGTCCGCGTAGAGATGCGGTACGAGCTCGTTGCGGAAGAGCGGGGTGACGGGATGCTCGAGCGCCCGCAAGGTCCGCGGCCCGAAGTAGAAGCTCGCGGGTCGCCGGCTCAGAATCGAGCCCTCGGGCGCCGGGCGGTTGAAGGCCAGCGCGCTCCCGTGCGCGACCTGCTGGTTCACGAGCCACGGCCCGACGAGGACGAGCGAGGTGACGACGACGACCGCCGCCGGCGCCCACCTGCGGCGACACCACGCGTCGAGACATGCCGCCAGCGCGACGGCGACGAGCACCGGCAGCGCCCACGCCCGGGTCAGCCCCGCGAGCCCGAGCAGCGCGCCCGCGCCGAGGCTGGACCAGAGCCTCCACCGTGTTCGAAGGGCGTGCACCGCAACGAGCGCTCCTCCCGACGCCAGCGCCACGGCCAGCGTCTCCGGGTGGTACATGGCCGACGCACGCACCAGCGCCGGCGACGACGCGGCGAGCACGAGCGCGACGACGTGCAACACATGGCGCCCCGGCCAGAGCTCGCGCGCGAGTAGGAGCACGAGCACGCAGACCGCAAGCCCGGCCGCCGCCGCAAGGAGCTGCCCCGGCCGCTGGGCGGGCCCCCAACCGTGCTCGATCGCGGCTCGGCGAAGTGCGCCCGTCAGCGCGAACCAGAGCGGCGGCGTGTGCCACACGCCCGACTCCCCCGGGGACGGGAGTCGGTGCTCCTCGGTGAGGATCGCCGCGTACTGGTCGTTCGCGAACGCGTCGTAGCCGCGCAGCCAGTCGTACTGCCACGCGTTCGAGACGAGCAGCGCGGCCTCTGCGGCGAGAACCGCGCCGACGGCGATCGCGTACGGGCGCGCCGCGACGTCAGTACGCACAGTCGTACGTCGCCTGGCGCTGCGTGGGGGACGGGTCGCGGAGCCAGAGGGCGAGGTAGCGGCCGCGTACGTCCAGCCGGACGCCCGGATCGCCGGCCGCCGAATACGCGGCGCGTAGACGCTCGACCTCGGCTCTGCTCGTCGCCACGCTCAGGGTGACGAGGTTTCCCTCGACGGTCGTCCGGAGCGCCCCGCCGCGCGCCGAAGACGCAACCGGGTCGTCCGTCGCGCCCTCGACCTGGAGGCCCTTCTCGCGCACGAGGCAGCCGCGCATGAGCTCGAACTCGGTGGGGTCGTCGTGCGTCAGCGACCACGCCGCCCCGACGGTCAACTGCGCGGCGACGAGGGCGAGCGCCGCCACGAGCCCGAGCCGCGCCGCCCGCCGCTCGGTCACTCGCGCGCGCTCCACCCTCCGCTCGAGCCCTTGTAGGTGCCGCCGAACAGCGCCCGCGGGGTGCGAAGCAGGATCTCGACGTCGACGCGCGGCGAGCGGTGCTCGACGTACCAGACGTCGAGCTCGATCCGCTCCTCCCACGGAAGCGTCGCGCGGCCGTGGATCTGCGCCCAGCCCGTCAGCCCGGGACGGACCTCGAACCGCCGCCTCTGGCGCTCTGTGTAGCGGTCGACCTGGTAGCGCAGTGTGGGGCGCGGGCCGATCACGGACATGTCGCCGCGGACGACGTTCCAGAGCTGCGGCAGCTCGTCGATCGACGTTCGCCGCAGGAACCGCCCGACGCGTGTGATGCGCGCGTCGCCGCGGTCGACGGCGTATCCGGCTCCCTGCCGCTCGGCGCCGACGACCATCGAGCGGAGCTTGAAGAGCTCGAAGTCCACGCCGTCCTTGCCGACGCGGCCCTGACGGAAGAGCACCGGGCCGCGGTCCTCGAGCTTCACCGCCAGCGCGGCCGCGGCGAGGATCGGGCTTGCCAGCACGAGGCCGAGCCCCGCGATCACGACGTCGGCGGCGCGGTTCACCGCGTGCCCTCCGCCGCGTCCCAGGTCGCGGGGACACCGCGGTGGAGGTAGTTCCAGAGGGCCTGCACTGTGGCCCAGGTGACGTAGACGTAGTACCGGGCGATCGGGACGCGCGCCGCAAACGCGGCGGCGAGGCCGAGCTGCGCGAGGAGCGCGAGGACGTAGGGCCAGCCGGCGGGCACGAGCAGCACGCTCGTCCCGAGCAGCGCGACGTGGAGGAGCCCGCTCCCGTAGCGGAGGAGCCGGTGCGAGACGATCGAGACGAGGTAGAGGGGCGGCAGGCGGCGGAGCATGGAGCCACGCAACGTGATCTCCCAGCAGTGCTCGAACATCCGCACCTTGCGCGCGTACTCCGTCTCGTTCGTCGGCGTCGGCTTCTCGAATGCCAGCGCTTGCGGCTCGTAGACCGCGCGGCGGCCCGCCTGCACCATCCGGTAGGGGAAGGCGAGGTCGTGGCCCCAGCGCGGATCGACCTCGACGTAGTCGCCGCGCTTCACGGCATAGATCGAGCCGTTCCCGCCGGTGACCGAGCCGAGACGCGACTCCTGCTCGCGCAGCCAGAGCTCGTAGCGCCAGTAGAGGCCCTCGCGGTTCGACCCGGCGGCGTCCTCGAGCCGGAGCCGGCCACAGACGTACGCCACGTCGGGATCCGCGAGAACGGCGACGAGCCGGCGGAGCGCGTCGGGCGCCCACGTCGCGTTGGCGTCGGAGAACGCGACGACGTCCGCGGTGCTCTCGCGCACAGCGCGGTCCTGCGCTGCGACCTTCCCGCCGCGCGGGCAGGCCAGGAGGCGCACGCGCGGCTCGCGCGTGGCGACGGCCTCGACGAGGTCGTCGGTCCCGTCGCTGGAGGCATCCGAGGCGACGACGATCTCGAGCCGCTCGGCCGGGTAGTCGAGCGCGAGGAGGTTCTCGAGCCGGCGCTCGATGACCGCCTCCTCGTTGTAGGCCGCGACGACCACGCTGACGGAGCGCTCTGCCGACGGGTCCTTCGCGACCTGCCGCTCGCGCACGCGGGCGAGCGCGCCCGCCGCCAGCGGGTAGCCGACGTGCGTCCAGGCGAGCGCCGCCGCGGAGCCCCAGAAGAGCGTCTTCGCCACGGACATCGGCGGAACTGTAGTGGGGAGTCCCGCTAGTCTCGGCGCGCGATGGGCGGGGACACGAACGGGCGGCCGATCCGCGTCCTCAGGGTGATCGCCAGGCTCAACGTCGGCGGCCCTGCCCTGCACGTCACGTACCTCGCGCACGGCCTCGCCGGGCGCGGCTACGAGACGACGCTCGTGGCGGGCGACGTCGGGCGGGGCGAGGAGTCGATGGCGTTCGTGGCCGAGGAGGCGGGTGTCGAGGTCGTCCCGCTGCGCGGGCTCTCGCGCGAGCTCTCGCCCGTGCACGACGCGGTCGCTGCCTGGCGCCTCGCCCGGATCATCCGTCGCATCCGCCCGGACGTCGTCCACACGCACACCGCCAAGGCCGGGGCCGTCGGGCGAGCCGCTGCCGTGCTCGCGGGACCGCGCCGGCCGGTGGTCGTCCACACGTTCCACGGCCACGTGCTCCGCGGCTACTTCGGGAGGTTCGGCACGCGCATGTTCCGCGCGATCGAGACGATCCTCGCGCGGGCGACGGACAGGCTGATCGCCGTCAGCCCGGAGGTCCGCGACGAGCTCGTCGCACTCGGTGTCGCGCCGAAGGAGAAGTTCTCGGTCGTCCGTCTCGGGATCGAGCTCGAGCCTCGCGTCTCGTTCGACGGAGACGCAGCCGAGGTGCGCCGCCGCCACGGCATCGCGCTGGACAAGTTCGTCGTCGGCTGGTTCGGTCGGATGACGGCGGTCAAGCGCACCGACGATCTCCTGACGACCCTCGCGGGGCTCCGCGAGCGCGGGGTCGACGCGCTGCTCGTCTTCGTCGGCGACGGCGACGACCGCGGGCGCCTCGAGCAGCGCGCGCACGACCTCGGGCTCGCGCGGTCGTGCCTCTTCCTCGGCTACCAGGAAGACGTGGCGCCGTGGTATGCCGTCTGCGACGCGGTGATCCTCACGTCGGCGAGCGAGGGGACACCGGTGACGATCATCGAGGCGCTGGCGGCCGGTCGCGCGGTCGCGGCGACGAGGGTCGGGGGCGTTCCCGACGTCGTCGACGAGGGCGAGACAGGGTTCCTCGTCCACCCGGGCGACACGCACGCCCTCGCCGAGCGCCTCGAGATCCTCGCGCGCGATCCGGAGCGGCGAGCCGCGATGGGGGCAACGGGGCGCGAGCGCGTCCTGCGCCGCTACGCGGTCGACCGGCTCGTCGACGACATCGACACGCTCTACCGCGAGCTGCTCGAGACGACGTCCGCGACGAGCCGGCGATAGCGGCCGAACGCGACCTCCCGGTCGGCCTCGCGCTCCACCCACTCGCGGCCGCGCTCACCCATCCCCTCCAGCGACAGCCGTCCCTCGACGATGTCCCGGATCACACCGGCGACGAGCTCCGGCCGGCCGGGTGGGAGAACGACGCCGCAGCCGACGTCCTGCACCAGCCTCACCGTCTCGCTGTCCGCGTCCGCCGAGACGAGCACCGGTCGGCCGACCGCGAGGATTCCGTACAGGCGGCTCGGCACGACGTAGCCTGCGAGCCCGCGCGCGAGCCCCACGTAGTGGAGGTCGGCAGAGCTGAGCGAGAGCGAGAGCCGTTCGCGAGGCTGGTAGCCGAGGAAGCGGATCGTGTCCGTCACCTCGAGCCGCTCGGCGAGATCGGTCAACTCGCCGTAGCGCGCCCCGAACCCGACCACGAGGATCCGCAGCCGGTCGAGGTCGCGGAGGAACGTCGCAGCGCGGACGAGCGTGTCCAGGTCCTGTGCGTGGCCGACGTTGCCGGAGTGCATCACGACGAACGCGTCGTCGACGCCCTGCTCCGCCGACCAGACGTTGTGGCGCGGCTGCGGCTCGAGCTCCGACGTGTCGACCCAGTTCGGGATCACCGTCACGCGATCCGCGGGGGCGCCCTTCTGCTCGAGGCGCCTCTTCATCGTGTCGCCGATCGCGACGACACGGTCGGCCCGGCGCAGGTAGAGCGCGACGAGCTGGCGCAGCACGCCGAGCACCAGCGGGTGCTCGAGCCGCTTGAGGCGCTCGGCGATCTCCGGGAAGACGTCCTGGCTGATGACGAGCAGCGGCACGCCGAACCGCCGCGCGACGACCAGCCCGACGTCGCCCACGATCGGCGGGTCGGTCATGCAGAGGACGAGGTCGGGCCGGCCGCCGCGCAGCGCCGTCAGCACGGTGTCGCCGAGGTAGCTCGCGTAGTTCGCCGCCCGGAGATGGATCTGCGAGCGCTCGTAGGCCGTCGATCGCACCCGGACGATCCGGACGCCGTTGCGGACCTCCTCGGCCGGCAGCTCGTGCCCGTAGAGGTGGCCGGTGACGACCGTGACGTCGTAGTCCTCGGCGAGGGCCTCGCAGAGCTGTGCGAGGAGCTGGGCGGTCGCCTCGACCCCCGGCCAGTAGTACTGGTTGAGGACGAGGACCTTCGCGCGCGGGGTCATACGACCGCGCAGGCTAATCGACGCCGCCGCGTACGCTCCGCCGGTGAGCGCCCGGATGCGGATACTCCTCGCGAGCCCGGCGTACTGGCCCGCGCACGCCTTCGGCGGCCCCGTCGTCGTCGCGCGCGAGCTCGTCTCCCGGCTCGTCGCGCGCGGACACGAGGTCGACGTCGTGACGACGACGCTCCGCGACGTCGCCGAGCCCCCCGCTCCCAGAACGCGGGTCGAGACGCTCGACGGTGCGCGCGTGACCTATCTCGCGACGCCTCTCCGCTACCGCTGGATGGGGATCACCCCGACCCTTCCGCTCGCGCTCCGGCGTCTGACGACGCCGGACGTGGTCCACGTCATGGGCTTCCGCGACCCGGTCACGACCGGCGTCGCCGCCTGGTGCCGGGTGCGACGCGTCCCGTACGTGTTCGAGCCCGTCGGGATGTTCAGGCCGCGGCTGCGGAAGGTCGCGCTCAAGCGCCTGTTCGACTCGACCCTCGCGCGGGGCGTCGCGTCGGGTGCCCGGCTCGTCGTCGTCTCGTCGCCACGGGAGCGCGACGACGTCGCCGCGGCCGGCGTCGACCCCGCGAGGATTCGGATGCGCGGGAACGCGTTCCCCGATCCACCGCCGTCGGGCGACGGCGACCCTCTGGCGGGCATCGTGCCGGCGGGCGCTCCGGTCGTCCTCTACGTCGGTCGGATCGCTGCAGAGAAGGGGATCGAGCATCTCGTCGAGGCAGCGCGGGCGCTGCCGGACGTCCACATCGTCCTCGCAGGCCCGGACGACCGCCACGGGACGCTGGCGCTCGTCGGGGCCGCGCAGGTCGACCCTCGCACTGCCGGGCGCATTCACCTGCTGCCGGCGACGGCAGGGCCCCCGTTCGACCTCTACCGGCGCGCCGACGTGTTCGTGCTCGCCTCGGGCGGGGAGAACTTCGGGCTCGTCGCGGCCGAAGCCGCCTCCGTCGGGACTCCGGTGGTCGTCTCCGACCGCACCGGCGTCGCGTCGTCCTTCGCCGACGGGGAGGCGCTCGTCGTCCCCTACGACGCCCGAGCGACGGTCGCGGCGCTGGGGCGCGTCCTCGGGGACGAGGCTCTCCGCCGCTCGCTCGCCGAAGGGGCACGACGCGCAGCAGCCCGCTCGACCTGGGACGCCGTCGTCGACGCGCAGCTCGCGATCTACGAGGAGGCGCGTGGCTCCTGACGGCCGCTGACGCGGCGAACCACCCGGATCAACCGCTCGATGCTCGGCTCGTAGCCCCACTCCGCGACGATCTCCCGCGACGCCGCGCCCATCGCGCGTCGCCGCTCGGCGCCCACGGCGAGCCCGCGGATCGCCTCGGCGGCGGCCGCGACGTCGTCCACGGGCACGAGCACGCCGTTCCGCCCGTCGTGGAGCAGGTCGAACGCCGCGCCGACGCGATCGGAGAGGACGAGCGGAAGTCCGCACGCCGCCGCCTCGTTGACGACGACGCCCCACGGCTCGTGCCGCGAGAGCAGCGCGAACACGTCGGCGAGCACGTAGCGCTCGACGATCCGGTCCCACGGCGTCTCCGGGAGGATGACGAGCCGCACGCCCTGTCCCGCGGCAAGGGCGGCGAGGCGCTCGCGTTCGGGCCCGGCGCCCGCGAGGAGGAGGACGAGCCGCGGGTCGCCCGCGAGTGCGATGGAGCGGACGAGCGTGTCGAGCCCCTTCTCGGGCGCGAGGCGGGCGACCGAGAGCACGGCGACGTCGTCGGGCCCGATCCCCGCCTCCGCGCGGAGCGCGTCCCGCCGGGAGGCCAGCCCGTCGGCCGCACGCCCGAACCGGGTGACGTCGACGGTGTTCGCGACGACCGAGATCCGCCCGGGGTCGACACCGCGCGCGAGCATCGACTCCCGGGCGGCCGTTCCCACGACGAGCACCTCGGCAGCGCCGCGGATCACCGGCGGCACGACCGCGCTCTTCACCGCGCGGCGCCAGCCCGGCCGCGCCTCGCGCTCGTTGCTCTCGACGAGGAGGACGTACGGCACGTGCTGCCGCCGGCACCACGCGACGGCCGCCTGGGAGGCGAAGGTGCTCCACCCGGAGACGACGACGACCTCGGGGCGCGCCCCGCGGAGCCCGCCGAAGACGCCGAGCGAGAGCGGGTAGTCGTGCCGCAGCACGTGCGCGGCCCCCGGAACGCGACGGCCCTCGACGACCACGGCGCGGTGACGCAGCTCGAGCGCCCACGTGCGCTGCTGGACCGAGCTGCCCGCGTAGACGACCGTCAGGTCGAGATCCGCCCGCTCCGCGAGCCGGTCGAGCATCCCCGTCCGGTACGGCGTCGGCTCGGGCAGGACCATCGTCAGGCGGACCGGGTCGTCGGCGGCCGCACGCAGCGCCGACGCGGCGGCGGCGCGCTCGGCGCGCGCCGTGCGCCGCCGTCGCAGACGCTCGAGCCCGTGCAGCGGAAGCGCGGGGTCGAGCCGTAGCGCGGCCGCCGTCAGCGCGATGCGGTCGTCCCCCGACGCGCGCGCACGGACGAGGGCCCATGCCGCGGCACGCCGCGCCTCACCGCCGCCGTGCGTCTCCTCGAAGGCCTCGACGAGGCGGCCGAGCGCCGACGCTGCGTCCGCGGCCGCACCCCTCGGCAGCTGCAGGCCGGCGCCGGCGAGCCAGGCGAGCTCGGCTTGCGCCTCGCCGAGCTCCGGCGCCAGCACGCCGATTTGGCGCAACGCGACGCGTCGCTGGCACTCGCGCTGCAGCGCCGCACGCCGCGCGGACGCCTGCGCCGCGTGCTTGCGGTAGAGAACGAGGGCGGCCGGTAGGTTGTCCCCGTCGGCAACCGCGAGGAGACGCGCCCAGAGGTCGTAGTCCTCGCTCTCGCCGAACGACGTGTCGTAGCGGAGTCCTCGCTCTTCGAGCACGCCGCGGTCGATCACGACGGTCGAGTGGAAGAACGGGGACGAGAACAGTGCCGCCCAGCGGACTGCGCGTGCGCCGGCGGGCATACGGTGGATGCGGCCGAGGCGACCGTCGCCGTCGAGGTCGATCATGGCGGTGCCGACGACGGCGGCTCGGCGCTCGCGCATCCGGGCGAGCGTTGCCTCGAGCCACGTCGGGAGCGCGACGTCGTCCGCGTCCATGCGGGCGACGTAGGCACCGGAGGCCGCGTCGAGCCCGACGTTGAGCGCACCGGCGAGCCCGAGCGGCGACTCGTTGCGGACGACGCGGACACGGGGGTCGGCGACCGCTCGCACGAGCTCTCCCGTGGAGTCGGTCGAGCCGTCGTCGACGACGAGGAGCTCGAGGTCGCGCTCGCTCTGGCCCAGGACGCTGGCGACGGCCTGCGCGACCGTCGATTCCGCGTCGCGAGCTGCCAGGACGACGGACACGAGCGGGGAGGCCACGGCCGGCTGAGGGTAGCCTGCGCCGGTGACCGGGACGGGCTCCGACGTGCGGTTCGACCTCGTCGTGGCCACCGTCGACCGCACCGACGACCTCGAGCAGCTGCTCGCCTCGCTCGAGGACCAGACGCACCGGGCGTTCCGGGTCGTCGTCGTCGACCAGAACGGCGACGACCGCGTCGACCGGCTGCTCGCGCGCCATGCAGGGCTCGACGTGGTGCGGCTGCGCTCGCCGCGAGGGCTCTCGCGGGCGCGCAACGTCGCCCTGTCGACGCTGGCGGCGGACGTCGTCGCCTTCCCCGACGACGACTGCGTCTACGCACCGGACCTGCTCGAGCGGGTCGCCGCCCGCCTCTCCGGCGACCCGGAGCTGGACGGGGTCTGCGGCAGGCCGCTCGACGGCGAGGGCCGTGCACGCGGCCGCTGGCCGGTCGTCGCGCAGACGATCACCCGCGGGTCGGTGTTCCACACCGCGATCTCGCACACGATCTTCCTGCGTCGCCGCGTCGTGGAGAGGGTCGGCCCGTTCGACGAGCACCTCGGGCTCGGATCCGGGACGCCGTGGAGCGCGGGTGAGGAGATCGACTACCTCGCCCGCGCGCTCGGGCTCGGCGCGTCGCTCGAGTACGACCCCTCGCTCGTCGTCACCCATCCCGTCAAGCCCGTCTCCGCCGACGAGCTCGTCGCGCTCGGTCGTCGCGACGGCGGCGCGCTGGGCTACCTGCTCGCCGCGAACCGCTACCCCGCGAGCACGATCCTGCGGTTCCTCCTACGACCCTTCCTGGCGTCGGTGGCGTTCGCGGTCCTGCTCGACGGCACGCGCGCGCGGTTCCAGCTCGCGACGCTCGGGGGCCGCCTCCGCGGCCTCGCGGCGGGCCGCCGGCGCGACTGACCTACCCCACGAGCGACGCGAAGAGCTCGGCGTGGCGCGCGAGCCAGTCGGCGAGCGCAAATCGCTCGACGGCTCGCGCCCGCGCGCCGGCCGCGAGCCGTTCCCGGTCGGCGAGCACTGCCGAGACCGCCGCGGCGAGTGCCTCGGGCGCGGGCGGCTCGTCGCGGTCGAACCCGTCGGGATGCGGGACGCCGACGCCGCCCTCGGCGCCGACCAGCTCGACCGTGCCGCCGCTCGCGGCGTATGCGACCGGCACGCCGCACGCCATCGCCTCGATCACCGCGGTCGGGCAGGGGTCGTTCACCTTCGTGTGGAGCAGGACGTGGGCTCTGCGGTACACGTCGGGCGCCTCGCGCTGTGTGTAGCGCCCCAGCAGCTCGACCGACGTTCCGATCCCGAGACGCGCGACGGTCGGCGCAGGGTCCGACACGAGCCGTCCGCTGACGAGGAGCCGTGCGCCCGGGTGCTCGTCGAGCACGTGCCGGAACGTCTCGAGGGCGAGCTCGAGGCGGTACGCCTGCGTCTGGTCGCCGCCGAGCAGCACCACAGGCCCATCGCCAGGCGGCCGCCCGGGGGCGAACGCATCCACGTCGACCGCGTTGGGCAGAACCTCCGAGGGGCACTCGGCCGCGCCGAGAAAGGCGTCCGACGATCGCTTGCTGAAGTGGCTCTGGTAGACGACGTGGTCGGCGGCGTGGAGCGCGCGACGGAGCGGCGCATTGAGCGCGTCGGTCCTCGTCCCCGCCCACCCCGGATAGGCGACGCCGTCCTGGTTGACGACGACCTTCGCGCCGCGCCTCCGCGCGACCCAGAGCAGCGGGCGGAGGTCGCGCGGGAGATACGTCGTCCCGAGGTAGAGGAGCGAGAAGTCGGTCGGGCGGTTCGGCCACCGCGCGGCGAGCTTCTGCAGCTTCGCCGTGCCGCCCGCCACCGGCTCGCCCGGTTCCGGGATCTCGTCCCAGCCGTAGAAGACGCGCAGCCCCGGGCGTGCGCGGCCTCCGGTCACGAGACGAGCCCAGCGTGCGCCGGCGCGTCCGTACCGGCGGGCGCGCGCGACCGACGCGTCCATCATGCCCCGGAGAGAGAGACGAACCCCTCGAGCAGTGCGCGCCAGCGCGGCCGGAGGGCGTCGTACGAGGTTTCCTCTGCAAGGGCGCGGCCCGCGTCGAGGACCGGGTCGAGGTCGGCGCGGCTCGCGCTCGCGACGTGGAGTGTCCACGCGACGAGCGCATCGACGTCCTCGGGGTCGACCATCCAGCCGTTCTCGCGGTGACGGACCAGGTCGGCCGCCTGTCCGACCCGCGTCGTCACGAGCGGCACACGCGTCGCCATCGCCTCGAGCACGGCGCGTGGCCCACCCTCGTCGCGCGAGGTGACGAGGCAGGCGTCGATCGCCCGATACGCCTCGGCGACGGCGTCGACGTCGGGGAGCAGCGCGTGGCGGTAGGGGACGCCGAGCCGCTCGAGCCCCGCCCGGACGTATCCGCGCGACGGTCCCGTGAGCAGCACATGGAGCTCGGGCACCTGCCGGGAGAGCCCCTCGGCGACGGCGAGGAGGACATCGGGCCCCTTGATCAGCTTCGGCTCGAGCCCGTCGCCCCAGCCGACCCCGTCCTTCTGGAACGAGCCGACGACGAACGCCGACCCCGGGAGACCGAAGCGCGCGCGCGAGGCCGCTCGCGCCTCGTCGTCCGCGGGTCGAAAGGCATCGACGTCGATCCCG
>DATBIQ010000115.1:0-16902 GCA_036556865.1 Gaiella sp. | reverse complement strand
AGCTCCTCGACCCCGCGCTCGGACACGACGGGCAGCGCGGTCGCCTCGCCGCGCGACTCCGGCAGCTGCCTGATCGCGGCGAGCGCCGCCTCGATCCGGCCGGCCGGCGCCTCGTGCGTCACGACGTGGAGAACGGCATGGCCGTTCGCGGGCTGCTGGACGAGCCGCGCGACCGACACGCCCTCGACCGCGAGCTCCTGGGCGAGCCGGGCGAGCACGCCGGCGCGGTCTTCGACGACGAGCCGCAGGTACCAGAGCGACGCGAGCTCGCCGGGAGGCATCCGCTCGATCCGGTGCCACACGGGGTCTCCCTGGAGGAACCCGGTCCCGGTGGTGCCGACGATCGAGACGAGATCCGCGACGACCGCGCTCGCCGTCTCGATGCCCCCCGCGCCCGGCCCCTCGAGCGTGATCTCGCGGATCGCGTCGCCCTGGAGCATCACGGCGTTGAACGCGCCGTCGACCGCAGCGAGCGGATGGTGGACGTCGACGAACGCGGGGCCGACGCGCACGTCGACGCGGCCGTGGGCGAACGTCGCCCGGCCGAGGAGCTTGACGCGCATGTCGAGCTGACGCGCCGCGTCGACGTGCTCGGCCCGCAGTCCCTCGATGCCCTCGACCTCGACCCACTCGAGCGGCACGCGGCAACCGAACGCGACGGTCGCGAGGATCGCCATCTTCGCCGCCGCGTCGAGGCCGGCGACGTCGTCGGTCGGATCGGCCTCGGCGTAGCCGAGACGCTGTGCCTCCGCGAGCGCGTCGGCGTACGAACGGCCCTCGCTCATCGCCGAGAGGATGAAGTTCGTCGTCCCGTTGACGATCCCGAGCACGCGGTGGACGTTCGTCACGACGAGCGACTCGCGGAGCACCTTGATCACGGGGATCGCCGCGCACACCGAGGCCTCGAACCGCAGCTGCGCCCCCGCCGCGGCGGCGGTCTCGAAGAGCTCGGCCCCGTGCCGTGCGACGAGCTGCTTGTTGGCCGTGACCACGGAGCGCCCCGACTGGAGGAGGCGGAGGACATGGTCGCCCGCAGGCTCGACGCCGCCCATCACCTCGGCGACGAGGCGGATCGAGGGGTCGCCGAGCACGTCGCCGAGCTCCGTGGTCAGGACTCCGGCGCCGGGGTCGAAGCCACGCTCCCGCCCAGGGTCGCGGACGAGCGCCCGGACGACCCGCAGGCGATGCCCGGTCGCGCGCTCGATCTCGTCGCCCTGCTCGGACAGCAGCCGGTGGACGGCCGCGCCGACGGTCCCGTAGCCGAGGAGCGCTACGGGGACGTCAACCGACTGCACTCGTGTCCTCGCGGCGCATCAGCGCACGGAGCTCCTCGCCGACCTGCTCGATCAGCTGGTTCGCGGCCTCGGCGCGGTGACCCTTGAGGCCCGCCTCGCCGCTCTCCATCTCCGCGATCCACACCTTCGCGAACTCGCCCGAGCGGATGTCGTCGAGGACGGCCTGCATCCGCTCGCGGACGTGCGAGTCGATCACGCGCGGCCCGCTGACGTAGTCGCCGAACTCCGCCGTGTCGGAGATCGACCAGCGCATGTGCTGCAGGCCGCCCTCCCAGATGAGGTCGACGATCAGCTTCAGCTCGTGGAGGCACTCGTAGTACGCGATCTCGGGCTGGTAGCCCGCCGCGACGAGCGTCTCGAAGCCGGCGCGGATCAGCTCCGTGGTGCCGCCGCAGAGCACCGCCTGCTCGCCGAACAGGTCGGTCTCGGTCTCCTCGCGGAACGACGTCTCGAGGATCCCCGCCCGCCCGGCGCCGATGCCGACTGCGTACGCGAGCGCCACGTCGCGCGCGCGTCCGGAGGCGTCCTGCTGGACGGCGATGAGCGCGGGCGTCCCGAGCCCCTCGGTGAACAGCCGTCGCACGACGTGGCCCGGGCCCTTCGGCGCGACCATGATCACGTCGTGGCCGGGGGCCGGCGCGATGCGCTCGTAGAGGACGTTGAAGCCGTGGGCGAAGAGGATCGTCGCCGCAGGGTCGAGCGTGGGCTCGACGTCCTCGGTGAACACCTGGGGCTGCACCTGGTCGGGGAGCAGGAGCGAGACGAGCTGCGCGCCGCGCACCGCCTCCGCGATCGGGCGCACCTCGAGCCCGGCTTCCTCCGCCGCGCTCCACGACGATGAGCCCTCGCGCAGGCCGACGACGACCTTCACGCCCGAGTCGTGGAGGTTGAGCGCATGGGCGTGGCCCTGGCTGCCGTAGCCGACGACGGCCACCGTGCCGTCGAGGAGGGAGAGGTCGCCGTCGTGGAGGATCCTGGCCATGCGTCCGTCCTTTCGCTGGGGTTCGGGGCGAGATATACCGCGCCGCGTCAGTTGATCGCGGCGAGACGGCGCGGCGCCCGTCTCCGCGAGGAGGAGCGCGGGACGCCGATCCGGCCGGTGCGCACGAGGTCGAGGATCCCGTACGGGTGGCACAGCTCGTGGAAGGCGTCGAGCTCCTCCGGCGTGCCGGTGAGCTCGAGCACCACCGCGTCGGAGCCGACGTCGAGGAGGCGCCCGCCGAGCGCCTCGGCCGTCGTCACGAGCTCCGCCCGGCGCTCCGGCGCGGCGGACACGCGGACGACGAGCAGCTCGCGCTCGACGGCCTCGCCAGCGACGAGCTCCGTCACGCGGAGCACGTTCACGAGCTTGTGGATCTGCTTCTCGATCTGCTCCAGGGAGTGCTGGGTGCAGTCCACGCGGAGCGTGATGCACGAGACGCCCGGGCGCTCGGTCGGCCCCACGGCGAGCGACTCGATGTTGAAGCCGCGGCGGGCGAACATCGTCGTGATCCGGGTCAGCGCACCGGGGCGGTCCTCCACGACGACGGACAGAGTGTGCTTCACAGGGCCCTCACTTCCACGTCGGGGCCGGCGTCGTCGTACTCGAGCATGTCGAGCGCGGCGGCTCCGGCGGGGATCATCGGGAACACCTGCTCGGCCGGGTCGACCCGGCAGTCGACGACGACCGTGCGGTCGAGCTCGAGCGCCTCGGCGAGCGCCGTGTCGAGCTCCGCCTCGTCCGTCACGACCATGCCGACGCCGCCGTACGCCTCGGCGAGCCGCGCGTAGTCGGGCACCTGCGAGGTCAGGTGCACGTGCGAGCGACGGCCGTCGAAGAACATGTCCTGCCACTGCGTGACCATCCCGAGGTGGGCGTTGTTGACGAGCACGACGACGATCGGCAGGTCCTCGAGCGTCGCGGTCACGAGCTCCTGGGCGGTCATCTGGAAGCACCCGTCGCCGTCGACGCAGACGACCTTCGCCTCGGGCCGCGCGGCCTTGGCGCCGATGGCGGCCGGGATGCCGTAGCCCATCGTCCCGAGCCCGCCCGAGGTGACGAAGCTGCGCGGGCGCTCCGAGAGGAGGTACTGCATCGCCCACATCTGGTGCTGGCCGACGCCGGTCGTCACGATCACGTCGGTTCCGGCCGTCAGCCGCTGGAGCGTCTGCAAGACCTGCTGCGGCTTCAGCCACTCCTCGCTCGTGCCGTAGCGGAGCGGGTACTGCTCGCGCCAGGCGCGGAGCTGCGCGAGCCACGTCTCCGGCACGGGAGCGTGCTCCGCGCGATGCCGGGCGACCTCGTCGGCCAGCGCAGCGACGGCGGTGCGCAGCGGGCCGACGACCGGGATGTCCGCGTCGCGGAGCTTCGAGATCTCTGCGGGGTCGATGTCGAGGTGGACGACCGTCGCACCCGGCGCGAAGGCCGAGAGCTTCCCGGTGACGCGGTCGTCGAAGCGGGCACCGATCGCGACCAGGACGTCGCACGAGTTGAGCGTGAGGTTCGACCACTTCGGGCCGTGCATCCCGGGCCAGCCGAAGTGGAGCTCGTGCGTCTCCGGAAACGCGCTCTTGCCCATCAGCGTCGTGACGACGGGCAGTGAGCCCGCCTCCGCGAGCCGCAGCAGCTCGTCGCATGCGTCGCCGTTGAGCGTGCCGCCGCCGACGTAGAGCACCGGCTTGCGCGCGCTCGCGATCACGCGGGCCGCCTCCTTCACCTGGAGCGGATGCACCTTCGTCGGCGGCCGCCAGCCGGGTAGGTCGACCTCCTCGGGGTACGAGAAGTCCACGAGCGCCTCCTGCACGTCACGTGGGACGTCGACGAGCACCGGCCCGCAGCGGCCGGAGCGGGCGACGTGGAACGCCGCCTTGAGCGTCGCGGCCAGCTCGCGGGCGTCCTGCACGAGCCACGAGTGCTTGACGATCGGCATCGTGATCCCGGTGATGTCGCACTCCTGGAACGCGTCGGTGCCGATCAGGCTGGAGCGGACCTGACCGGTGATGCAGACGAGGGGGGTCGAGTCCATCCAGGCGTCCGCGATCGGGGTGACCAGGTTCGTGGCGCCGGGGCCGGAGGTGGCGATCGCGACGCCGACACGCCCGGACGCGCGGGCGTAGCCCTGCGCCATGTGGCCCGCGCCCTGCTCGTGGCGGGCGAGGACGTGACGGACGGCCGTCCCACGCGCCATCGCGTCGTAGGTCGGCATGATCGCGCCGCCCGGGATGCCGAACATCACGTCCACGCCCTCGGCCTCGAGGGAGCGGAGGATCGCGTCGCCGCCGGTCATCTTCACGGGCCGACCCCCAGCGCGAACTCGGTGTCGCGACGTGCGCTGCGCAGCAGCGCCAGCACCGCGTCGACGAACTCGCGACTCGTCGCCGTGACGCTCGTCCCCTGGTAGGGGGCGGGCCGCTGCGACGCCCGCAGCGCCGCGGTGAGGCTCTCCTCCAGCGCCTCGCCGGCGGAGTGACGACCGAGCCCCTCGGAGAGCAGCAGAGCGGTCGCGAGCAGCATCGGGCTCGGGTCGGCGACGCCGTGGCCGGCGAGGTCGCTCGTCGTCCCCTCGGCCGGGCCGAACAGGCTCGGGCCCGTCGGGGAGAGCTGCCCCGAGGCCACGAGCCGGCGGCGCCCGCCGAGCCGCGGCGCCTCCGCGACCGCATCGCCGAGCACGCCCTCGGCGACGAGCACGCCGGTCGACCCGGCGGCGAGCCGCCGCAGCGCCTCCGTCAGGGTCACGTGCTCGACGTCGACGCCGGCATGCCGATCGGCGTGCCGGTCGACGCGCTCCGTCCAGTGGTCCGAGACGCCGACCGACGTCAGGCGCCCGGAGCGCTTGCGCGCCGTCGCGAACGCGCGCTGGAGCGTCCAGTCCGCGCCTCCGTCGTCGAGCGGCGCGAACGCCGTCACCTCGCCCGTGTCGTCGAGGACGCGCGTCACCCGCGCGCCGAGGTCGAGTGCGGCCCGGAGCCCCTCGAGCGCGGGAGCCGTGTCTCCGGCGACGAGAACGGCGTCCGCGCTCGCGGTCGCCTGGCGGGTCGCGGTCGGCAGCAAGTGCCCGGAGCGCGTGAGCGCCTCCGTGTCGAAGGGCGGGTGCAGCTCCTCGACGTCGAAGCCGTGCTCGCGGGCGAGACGGCCGAGCGCGCGGCTCGCTGCGGCGGTGATCTCGGGCCCGATCCCGTGGCCGGCGAGGCAGGCGACGACGTACGTCCGTCGGCCGGTCATCGGAATCGGGGGGGTGTGGGGAAGCTGGACATCTGGTGGAGCTCCTTTGCTCGGCACGCCCGGCGGACGCACCTCTTCTGGGGTCTCGGTCGGCGTGTGCGCCACGGACGGCGCGTGAGCGTCGATCTCCCCTAGACGGGGAGAATCAGGATGAGCTCGATGCCGCCGCCGATCGCCTTCGCGGGGCGCGGTACGAGAGGACGTACGGGTACGGCGTGGCAGAGCCTCATCTGCACTCCAGAGTGCCCGAAGGACGCCGTCCCGTCAATTCGACCTTCGTCGGGACCGGCCGTGCTTGCGGCTAGGCCTGTCACCCACTACGATCGATCATCGATGGATCGCCACGCGGTGACACGCACGTCTGCTCGTGCCGGGGCGCTCGTAGCCCCGATCTCGCCGATTGCATTCATCGCCTCGAAACGGCGCTAGCCGGCGACTTCCCCGCCCCCGCCAGCTAGCAGCCCACATTCCGGCGGGAGGCTCATTCTTCGACCGTTGCACCGAAAGGCGGTACACCCCTCGTGACAACCCAGCTCCACGACGCGACAGCCGAGCGCGACGCCTGCGGGATCGGGCTCGTCGCGGACGCGAACGGCCGCGCGTCGCGCGAGCTCGTCGAGCGGGCGCTCGCCGGCCTCGCCGCCGTCTCGCACCGCGGGGCGTGGGCCGCCGACGGCGTCACGGGCGACGGAGCCGGCCTCCTCCTGCCGCTCCACTCCTCGCTGACCGGCTACGAGGGCGCCGGCGTCGCGATGTGCTTCCTGCGCGAGCCGTGGCTCCGCGGGATCGTCGAGGAGGCCTGTCGCGCCGAGGGGCTCGAGCCGTTCGGGTGGCGCGACGTGCCGCACGACGTCGCCGCGCTCGGCTCGACTGCGACGGCGAGCATGCCCCGGATCGCGCAGCTCGTGCTCGCCCCGTGCGCCGAGCCGGACGCGGAGCTCCGCGCGCACCGGGCGCGTCGGCGGGCGGAGCGCGTCGACGGCGTCTACGTCGCGTCGCTCTCCTTCCGGACGGTGACCTACAAGGCGCTCTGCGCCGCCACGCAGCTCGCGAGCTTCTACCCCGACCTCGGGGAGCCCGCATGGACGGCGCCGTGGGCGATCTTCCACCAGCGCTTCTCGACGAACACCGAGCCGAGCTGGGAGCGCGCGCAGCCGTTCCGCTTCCTCTGCCACAACGGCGAGATCAACACGATCGAGGGCAACGTCGAGTGGATGGAGGCGCGTGAGCGCGCCCGCGGGCTCGACCCCTCTCTCGCCCCTGCCCTCGACCGCACAGGGTCCGACTCCGCGCTCCTCGACAACGCGCTCGAGCTGCTCGTGCGCGCAGGGCTCGACGTTCGCGAGGCGGTGACGCTCCTCGTGCCGCCCGCCTGGCAGAACGACCCCCGGATCGACGACGCGGAGCGGGCGATGCACCGCTACCACGCGATGCTCGCCGAGCCCTGGGACGGTCCTGCCGGGCTCGTCTACTCGGACGGCGTCGTCTGCGGCGCCGCCCTCGACCGGAACGGCCTCCGACCGCTCCGGGTCGCGGTGTGCGACGACGGCCTCGTCGCCGTCTCCTCCGAGGCGGGCGCCGTGCCGCTCTCCGACGGCAGCGCAGTCCGCCGCGGCCGTCTCGGCCCGGGCCAGCTGCTCTCGATCGACCCGCGCCGGGGGTTGCTCTTCGACGGCGAGCTCAAGCGGGAGCTCGCCTCGCGCAAGCCGTACGCCGCGTGGGTCGAGGCGAGCGTGCGGTTCGCGGAGCAGGGTGACCCGCTGCCCGCCCCGCAGGAGGAGCTGGCGGCCCGGCACGCACTCCACGGCTACACGCGCGAGGAGCTGTCGCTGATGCTCCGGCCGATCGCGCAGAGCGGGCAGGACCCGGTGTACTCGATGGGCGACGACGCGCCGATCGCGCCGCTCGCCGGACGGGGCAGACCGCTCGCCTCGTACTTCCGCCAGCGGTTCGCACAGGTGACCAATCCCGCGATCGACCACTACCGCGAGCGGACGGTGATGTCCGTCGCGACGCTCGTCGGCGCGCGCGCACCGCTCGACGCGGAGGGACCGCTGCCCCCGCTCGCCGTCCTGCCCTCGTTCCTCGTCACGCCCGACGGTCTCGCGGCGCTCGAGGCGGACGACGTCGACGCGACGTTCACCGCCGACGAGGGGCTCGCGACCGCCGTCGAGCGGGTCGCGGACCTCTGCGTCGCGCTCGTCGAGTCCGGCAGCACCGTGCTCTGCCTCACGGACGCCGCCGCGGGCGGCGAGCGCGCGCCCGTCCCGTCCCTACTCGCAGTGGCGGCCGCCCACGGGCGTCTCGTCGAGCGCGGCCTCAGAACCGCGTGCTCGCTCCTCGTCGCGAGCGACGAGACGCGCGACACGCACATGGTGGCGACGCTCGTCGGCTTCGGAGCCGACGTCGTCTGCCCACGCCTCGCGCTCGAGACGGTCGCCCGCCTCGCCGAGACGGACAAGGTCGGCGGCGACCGGCCCTCGCCCGCCGACGCGCAGGCGCGCCTCCTGCGTGCGCTCGAGGACGGCGTGCTGAAGGTCATGTCGAAGATGGGGATCTCGGACGTCGCGAGCTACCGCGGTGCGCGGCTCTTCGAGGCGGTCGGGCTCGACCGCCGGCTCTGCCGTCGCTTCTTCGGCGGGACGCCGTCGGCGATCGGCGGCATCGGCCTCGACCGGCTCGAGCGCGACGCGCTCGCACGGCTCGCCGCGAGCGCCGCCGCGAAGCCCGAGCTCGAGAACCCCGGCTTCTACAAGTTCCGCAAGGGCGGCGAGCCGCACGCGACCGACCCCGACGTCGTGTCCGCGCTCTCCGACAGCGTCACCGCCGCGCACGCGCTCGTGAAGGCGGTGAAGGGCGAGCGGCAGGAGCTCTACGACCGTTTTGCGGCGATGGTCAACGAGCGGACGCCGATCGAGCCGCGCGACCTGCTCGAGCTCGTCCCGACCGGCGAGGGCGTCCCGCTGGACGAGGTCGAGCCCGTGGACTCCATCGTCCGGCGCTTCTCGGGCGGCGCGATGTCGCACGGTGCGCTCTCCGCCGAGGCGCACGAGACGATCGCGATCGCGCTCAACCGCCTCGGCGGGCGCTCGAACTCCGGCGAAGGCGGAGAGGACCGCAGCCGTTTCCGGGACGAGCGCAACTCGAGGATCAAGCAGGTGGCGTCGGGCCGCTTCGGGGTCACGGCCGAGTACGCCGCCTTCGCCGACGAGCTGCAGATCAAGATCGCGCAGGGCTCGAAGCCCGGCGAGGGCGGGCAGATCCCTGCGCACAAGGTGACCGAGGAGATCGCGCGCCTCCGCGCGACGAGCCCGGGCGTCTCGCTCATCTCGCCGCCCCCGCACCACGACATCTACTCGATCGAGGACCTCGCGCAGCTCGTGTTCGACCTCCGGGAGGTGAACCCCGACGCCGACATCTCCGTCAAGCTCGTCTCGTCGAGCGGCGTCGGCGTGATCGCAGCCGGCGTCGCGAAGGCGCATGCCGACGTCGTCCACGTCGCAGGGGCCGACGGCGGAACGGGTGCGAGCCCGCTGCCGTCGATCAAGCACGCGGGCGCGCCGTGGGAGCTCGGTCTCGCGGAGACGCAGCAGGCGCTCGTCGCGAACGGCCTCCGCGGCCGGGTGCGCGTCCGGGTCGACGGCGGCTTCAAGACGGGGCGGGACGTCGTCGTGGCCGCGCTGCTCGGAGCCGACGAGTTCTCCTTCGGGACGGCGTTGCTGCTCGCCGAGGGGTGCCTGATGGTGCGCTCGTGCCACCTCGACACCTGTCCGGTCGGGATCGCGAGCCAGCGGCCCGAGCTCCGGGCGAAGTTCGCGGGCACGCCGGAGATGGTCGAGGCGTACCTCCGCTTCGTGGCGCTCGAGGTGCGCGAGCACCTGGCCCGGCTCGGCCTGAAGACGCTCGACGAGGCCGTCGGGCGCGTCGACCTGCTGCGCCAGCGGCGGACCGGCGATGCGTCGGCCGACGCGCTCGACCTCGGAGCGCTGCTCGTGCGGACGGGCCAGGGCCATGCCCGCTACGTCGGGCAGCCGGTTCCCCACGAGGGCGACCGGCTCGGCGCGCTGCTGCTCGCGCAGGGCAAGGCTGCGATCACGGGTGCGCGGCTCGTCGAGGCCGCCTACCAGGTGACGAACGCCGACCGCGCGATCGGCGCGCGGCTCGGCGGCGCGATCGCGAAGGCTGTCGGCGACGCGCCGCCCGCCGGGCGCGTGCGCGCGCGCTTCGAGGGTTCGGCGGGACAGAGCTTCGGCGCGTTCCTGACCGCGGGTGTCGAGCTGCGGCTCGTCGGGGAGGCGAACGACTACGTCGGCAAGGCGATGTCGGGCGGACGCATCGTCGTCTCGCCCTTCGCGGACGACGCCGGCGACCCATGCCTCGTCGGCAACACGGCGCTCTACGGGGCGACGGGGGGCGAGCTCTTCTGCGCCGGCTCGGCGGGCGAGCGGTTCGCCGTGCGAAACTCCGGCGCGGTCGCCGTCATCGAGGGCGTCGGCGACCACGGGTGCGAGTACATGACGCGCGGCACGGTCGTCGTCCTCGGCCCCCACGGGCGCAACTTGGGTGCGGGGATGACGGGCGGCGAGGCGTTCCTGCTCGAGCCGGACGAGCGCCTCGTGAACGGCGATCTCGTCGCTCTCGTGCCGCTCGAGCGCAACGACGGGGAGCGCCTGCTCGCGCTCCTGGAGCGCCACGAGCGCCTCACGGGCTCTGCGCGTGCCCGCCTCCTCCTCGCCGATCCCGACGGCGCCGTGGAGCGGTTCAGGCGGCTCGCGCCGCGCACCGAGCTCGTCGAGCGGGAGTCGGCGGAGCAGGGCCGTCTCACCGCCTGACGCATAAAGCAACGCTTCATGCATACTATGCGGATGCCGTACGTCAGCATCGTCGGCTCGGCCGGCTACACGGGACAGGAGACGCTCGACCGGGTGCTCTTGCACCCCGAGCTCGAGCTCTACGCCGTCGGGTCCGACTCCCTCGCCGGGCAGGACGCGACGGCGCTCGACCCCCGCCTCAACCGCAACGGCGGCAAGCGCGTCCCGCGCCTGATCACGAACGCCGCAGCGCTCGCCTGCGAGGCGGACGTGACGTTCCTCTGCCTCTCGCACGAGGAGGCCGCCGCACTCGAGCCGCCCGCGCGCGGCATCGTCGTCGACCTCTCCGGCGCGCACCGGCTCCACGACCCCGCCGGCTACGACGCCTGGTACGGCTTCACCCATCCCCGCCCGGAGGAGCTCGCGTCGTGGTCGTACGGCCTCCCCGAGCTGACGCCACCCGAGGGCCGGCTCATCGCGAACCCGGGCTGCTACGCGACCGCCGTCCTTCTCGCGCTCGCGCCGCTCGCCGACGCGATCGAGCGCGACAGCGTGGTCGTCGATGCGATGTCGGGGATGACCGGGGCGGGGCGGTCGCCGAAGGCGTCGACTCACGCGGGCTTCGTGCTCGAGAACGTCTCGCCGTACAAGGTGGGGAGGCACCAGCACGTCGCCGAGATCACGCAGCTGCTCGGCTTCCCCGTCTCGTTCACGCCGCACCTGCTGCCGGTCCGCCGCGGGCTGCTCGCGACCTGCAACGTCCGCTCGACCGGGCCGGATCTCCGCGAGCTGCTCGAGGAGCGCTACGCGGCGAGCCCCGTCGTGACCGTGCTCCCCGAGGGCGTCGCGCCCGAGCTCGCGCGGGTGCAGCACACCGACGGCGCCGAGATCGGCGTCTTCGCCGACCGCCACACCGACCGCACGATGGTCATCTGCGCGATCGACAACCTCGGCAAGGGCGCCGCCGGCCAGGCCGTGCAGAACGTCAACGCGCTGTTCGGGCTCGCCGAGACGGCGGGTCTGCGGCTCTCGGGGGTGCTCGTCTGATGTCGGTCACCGCGGCCCGCGGCTTCGTGGCGTCGGGAGTCGCGGCGGGCATCCGGCCGTCGGGGAAGCCGGACGTCGCACTGATCCGCTCGACGTCCCCGGCGGTCGGCTCGGCCATGTGGACGCTCAACCGGGTGCAGGCGGCCCCTGTGGTCGTCTCGCGGCGACACCTCGAGCTCGCCGAGCCGCAGGCCGTCGTCGTCAATGCCGGCGTCGCGAACGCCGCCACCGGGCCTGCGGGGGAAGACGACGCCCGCACGACGGCCGAGCGTGTCGCCGCTCGGCTCGGTCTGCGGTCTCAGGAGGTCGTCGTCCTCTCGACCGGAGTGATCGGCCCCCGCCTGCCGATGGCGTCGCTGCTCGCCGGCGTCGACGCGGCGGCAGACGCGCTCTCCGAGGGCGGCGGCGGCGACGCCGCGGAGGCGATCCTCACGACCGACTCGGGGCCGAAGACGGCCGTCGTCGGGGAGGACGGCTTCACCGTCGGCGGCATGGCGAAGGGGGCCGGGATGATCCACCCCTGCCTCGCGACGATGCTCGCCGTCGTGACGACGGACTACCCGCTCGCGGCCGGGGAGGCGGACGGCTTTCTGCGCCCGGCGGTCGAGCGGTCGTTCAACAGGATCTCCGTCGACGGCGACTGCTCGACGAACGACGCCGTCGTCCTGCTCGCGAACGGCGCCGGCGACCTCTCGCAGCGCGACGCACGGACCGACGAGCGGTTCGCGGCCGCGCTCGAGGCGGTGTGCGCCGACCTCGCGCGGCAGATCGTCGCCGACGGCGAGGGGGCCACGGTCGTCCTCGAGATCGCGGTCAGGCACGCGAGCACGGCCGAGGAGGCACGGGCGATCGCCCTGCGCGTCGCGACGTCCCCGCTGGTCAAGACGGCGGCGTTCGGGCGGGACCCGAACTGGGGGCGAGTGCTCGCCGCCGCCGGGTCGGCGCCTGCGAACGGCGGTTTCGCCCATCTCGACCCGGAGCGGCTGTCGGTCTCCTTCGACGGGACGCAGGTCTTCTCGGACGGCGCCCCGACCGGGCTCGTCCCGGAGCTCGCAGGCGCGGCGTGCCGGATCGAGCTCGACCTCGGGCTCGGCGACGGCGACGCCGCGTACCTCGCGTCCGACCTCTCGTACGACTACGTCAGGCTGAACGCGGAGTACACGACGTGACGGTCGTCCTCAAGCTCGGCGGCCGCGTCGCCGCCGACGCAGTCCGTGCCGCGCTCGCCGAGGTCGACGGCCCGGTCGTGATCGTCCACGGCGCAGGGCCGCAGATCACCGCGGGCATGAAGTCGCGAGGAATCACCCCGACGTTCGTCGCCGGACGGCGCGTCACGAGCCCCGAAGGGCTCCAGGTCGTCCGCGAGGCGCTCGCGGCCGTGAACGCCGAGGTCTGCGCTGCGATCGGCGAGGACGCCGTCGGCCTGTTCGGGGACGAGATCGGCGTCGAGGCGCGGCAGGTGCCCGAGCTCGGCCTCGTCGGCGAGCCCCTCCCGAGCGCTCCGTCCGCCGTCGTCGAGGCACTCGCCTCCGGGCGGGTCCCGGTCGTCGCGCCGCTCGCCTCGGGGCCGCTCAACGTCAACGCCGACGAGGCTGCGGCGGCGCTCGCCGTCGGCCTCGGCGCCGAGCGGATCCTCTTCGTCACCGACGTCCCCGGAGTGCTCCTCGACGGCGAGCTCGCGGCGGTGCTCCCGGCCGACGAGGCCGAAGCCGGCCTCGCCGAGGGCCGGTTCGAGGGAGGCATCGTCCCGAAGCTGATGGCCGCCGTGCGCGCCGCACGCGGCGGCGTCCGCGCCACCATCGGCTCGACCGAGGTGCCGGCGTGAGCCGGGCAAGTGACACAGTGTCACGTGCGTCTCGCACGGCGGTGCTGCCGACCTACGCGCGTGCGGACGTCACGATCGTGCGCGGCGAGGGCTGCCGCGTCTGGGACGACCGGGGCCGCTCGTACCTCGACTTCGGCGCGGGGATCGCCGTCGTGGGGCTCGGCCACCGTCACCCTGCCGTCACGGCGGCGGCGCACGCGCAGCTCGACGAGCTCTGGCACGCGTCGAACCTCTACTGGACGGAGCCGATGCTTCGCCTCGCGACGCTCCTTTCGGAGCGGTTCGGGGGGGCGCAGGCGTTCTTCTGCAACTCCGGCGCGGAGGCGAACGAGGCGGCGCTCAAGGTCGCGCGCAAGGCAACGGGCCGGTCGCTCATCGTCGCCCTGGACGGGGGCTTCCACGGGCGCACGCTCGGGGCGCTGTCGGCGACCGGTCAGCCCGGGAAGTGGGAGGGCTTCGGCCCGCTCGTCCCCGGCGTCGCGTTCGCCCGCCCGAACGACGTCGAGTCGCTCGAGGCGGCCGTCTCGCCCGGCGGCGACCTCGCCACGATCATCCTCGAGCCGGTGCTGGGCGAGGGAGGCGTGCAACCGCTCGAGGAGAGCTTCGTCCGGGCGGCTGCGGAGATCGCCCACGAGGTCGGCGCGCTGCTCACCGTCGACGAAGTCCAGGCCGGACTCGGCCGCACCGGAACGTTCTTCGCGTTCGAGCAGCTCGGAGTCGAGCCCGACCTCGTGACGCTGGCGAAGGGCCTCGGCAACGGCCTGCCGATTGGCGCCCTGCTCGTCCGCGAGGGCGTGGCCGAGGCGATCGGCCCGGGTGACCACGGGTCGACCTTCGGCGGCAACCCGGTGGCGGCCGCCGCGGCGTGCGCGGTCGTGGAGGCGATCGACGACGCGGTGCTCGAGAACGTCGCCCTCCGAGGGGCGCAGCTCGCGGCGGGCCTCGACGAGCTCCACGCGACGATCGCGGTGCGGGGTCGAGGGCTGCTTCTCGCCGCGGTCCTCGACCGCGACGCCGGCGATGTCGTCGACGCGTGCCGCGAGCGCGGGTTGCTCGTCCTCACGGCGGGGTCGGACGTGCTGCGGTTGCTCCCCCCGCTGGTCGTCACGGCCGACGAGGTCGACGAGGCGCTCGCCGTCCTTCGTGAGGTGCTCCGCTGAGCAATCCCGTCCGGCAGCAGGCGATCCTCCGTCTCGTTCGCGACCGCGCGATCTCGACGCAGTCCGAGCTCGTCGATGCTCTGCGAGAGGAGGGCCACGACGTCGTGCAGACGACGATCTCGCGGGACGTGCACGAGCTCGGGCTCACGAAGGTGCGTGCGCCGTCCGGGCGTCTCGTCTATGCGGCGCCCGGCGCGGACGACGCCGACCGGCTTCGCTCGATCGGTGTCGCGATGCGCCGCTACGCCACCCGCGTCGAGCATGCCGGCCCGCTCGTCGTCGTGACGACCCCGCCCGGCTACGCGAGCGCGCTCGCACAGGCGATCGACGAGGGCAACCACCCGGGCATCGCCGGCACGATCGCCGGCGACAACACGATCTTCGTCGCGCCGCGTGAGGGAACGACCTCTCGCGACCTCGGGACCGAGCTCGCCGAGCACCTCCGCCTGACGGTCGCGCGGCCCGGCTGACCACCGACTGCCGCCGGTCGACGACGGGCAGTTGCGGCGGCGAAGCCGACGCCTCTGGGGATCTGCCCCGCCGGAGGCGGGGATCCGAGCGGCGGAATCCCGCTTCGCGGCCACGCAAACGATCGAGGCGGCCGCTTGGGGGAGCGGCCGCCTCGGGTGATGCTGGGGAGGGTGGGTGCTACGTGAGTCGGCCGTCTCGAGGAGTGACTTGCTCCCTCGATCGAGGGGTTCGCGCGCCTTCGGGACGGAGCCTCACAGGGCGCCTGGGGTCCGGCTCAAAGCCGGACACCGGACGAGCTCAGAAGGCGTACCGCTGCTCCTTCCACGGATCGGCGTCGTTGTGGTAGCCGTAGCGCTCCCAGAAGCCGGGGGCGTCCGTCGCACGGAGCTCGATCGCGCGGAGCCACTTCGCGCTCTTCCAGAAGTACTTCCCGGGCACGACGAGCCGGAGCGGCCAGCCGTGCTCGGGCGCCAGCGGTGCGCCGTCGGCATGCGTCGCGAGCAGCGCCCCCTCCATGTCGAGGAACGACGCAGGGACGTTCGCGGTGAAGCCCGCCTCGGCATGGGCGATCGCGTAGTGCGCGCTCTCGCGCTGCCCGACCCGCTCGCGGATCGCCGACCACGGGATCCCGGTGAACGTCGCGTCGAACCGGCTCCAGCGCGTGACGCAGTGGATGTCCTGCGTGACCGTCGTCCGAGGCAGGTCGTTCAGCTCCGCCCAGGTGAGCGTCAGCGGCGTCTCCACCTCGCCGTAGACGCGGAAGTCCCAGCCCGCGAGGTTCGAGGGATACGACGGGACGTCGCCGGCGTGGAGCACCGGCCACTTCTCCGTGAGGTACTGGCCGGGCGGGAGCCGGGCGGGGTCGTAGCCCGCGTCCGCCACTTTTCGCTCCGCCTTGCTCCTGAACATGCTCGCTACCCTCGTCTCGATGGCGGTCTCGACGTTACACACCGCTCCGCGCCCCCGGGCGTACGTCTCGGTGAAGGGGCCCGACGCGGCGTCGTACCTCAACCGGATGGTGTCGAACGACGTCGAGTCGCTCGCCGTCGGCGACGCCTGCGAGGCGCTCCTCCTGACGCCGAAGGCGCGGATCGTCGCCCCGCTCGTCGCGTGGCGGCGCGCCGACGACGACTTCCTCCTGCTGAGCGAGCCCGAGGCGGAAGAGCCGCTCGTGCGGGCCCTGCTCCGCGCGCGCTTCGCGGCGAACTGCGCGGTGGAGCCCGAGCACCACTCCTCCGTCGTCGTGCTCGGGGCGCAGGACGACCTCGAGTCGAGTCGACACGAGCTTGCGCTGCCGAACCGGGACTACGGCGTGCCCGCTCTGGAGCTGCTCGACGCCGACCCGCCCGAGGACGCCGAGCCGCTGCCCGAGGAGGAGCTCGATCGCCTGCGTATCCTGGCCCGCACACCCAGGCTCGGCCGTGAGCTCGACGACCGCGTGATGCCTGCCGAGGCCGGCCTCGAGGAGCGGGCGATCAGCTTCACGAAAGGCTGCTACCCCGGGCAGGAGCCCGTGGCGCGGCTGCACTTCCGCGGGCACCCGAATCGCGGCCTGCGCGTCGTCGCCGTGGAGGGCAGCGAGCTTCCCGCCTACGACGCGGAGCTGGTGCTCGACGGCAAGGTCGTGGGCCGCGTCACGAGCGCGGCGCCGGACCGCGAGCTCGGCGTGGTCGCGCTCGCCTACGTCCGCCGCGAGGTGCCCGCCGAGGCGACGCTCGAGGTCGCCGGGCGCCGGGTCACCCAGCTCGGGGCCTGACGACCGCCCGCTACACTCACCCTTCCCCGCGCCCGTAGCTCAGGGGATAGAGCGCTGCCCTGCGGAGGCAGAGGTCGCATGTTCGAATCATGCCGGGCGCATTTCGCCATGCCTGAAGGAGAGGCTCGCCTGCTGTCGTCGCTTCGTATCCTCCCTGCGTGACCGCCGCTGCACACGAGTTCGAGCCCGAGCCCTGGGGCGACGACCCGCGGCTCGTCTCGGTGCTCGGCGCGCAGGGAGCCGCCGGATTCCGGACGCTGCTCGAGGGCTTCCCGGAGGCGGTCGGCCTGCTCTGGGCGATCCGGGACGACGACGGCGCGATCGTCGACTTCGCCT
>DATBIQ010000114.1:0-5870 GCA_036556865.1 Gaiella sp. | reverse complement strand
GCGACTGGGACATCTTCGTCATGAACGCCGACGGAAGTGAGCAGCGAAGACTGGTGCGCCACGGCACCGATCCGCGATGGTCGCCAGACGGGAGGACGATCGCCTTCGTCCGCCGCGCCACCCTTGACGGCTTCAACTACGACATCTACGCCGTCGACGGCGAGGGCGGCCCGGCCCGGAGCCTCACTCGCAGCCCCGCCTACGAGAACGATCCTGCTTGGTCGCCCGACGGGCGGAGGATCGCCTTCGTGCGTGGCAACGACATCTGGCTCATGAATGCGGACGGGAGCGGCCAGCGCAGGTTGACGAGCGGTGCGGCGCGCGATCGCGCTCCCAACTGGTCGCCCGACGGGCGGACGATCGCCTTCGATCAGCGTGTCGGATCGATCCATGAGATCTACGTCATGAACGCCGACGGCAGCGGACAGCGACGGCTCGCGCTCGGCGGCTACGGGCGCGACGGGCTCTGGGGCCACGGGGGCAACGCAGGGCCTCTCTGGTCGCCCGACGGGAAGAAGATCGCCTATTTGAGAGCGCTTGGCAATGGCCCCGGCTTCTATGCGCCCGACAACTGGGAGATCTTCGTCATGAACGCCGATGGGACTGAGCAGCACAACGTGACGCGGAACCGGCGCTGGGACGACTGCTGTCTGGCCTGGTCGCCCGCGCAGAAGTAGCCCCGAGGACATCGGCCGCATCGCTCGTGACGCTGGCGCTCCCCGGAGTCCCGGCTCTCTGACCCGAAGAACACCGATCGCTGAACGCTCGCGCCGCCCGTGGCTCTGGATCCAGCGGTTCCGATACGCTCGTCGCCGCGGCGGGAGCACGCCGATTGAAATTGCGCGGGTTCGAATTCCCGCCGCCTCCATAATCGTTGCAGCGTCGACGTCTTCGGTCGGAACGACTCGAGGGTCCAGTCGGGGATCGCTCGTGTCACATGCGCGTCGGCATGCCGACGTCGGCATCACCGCCAGCGTCTGGTGGCACGCTGGGGCCTCGTATCTCGAATTCGACCTCCGGGGTTGACTGCCGGGTGAAACTGTGTCGATACCGAGGATTGCACGGCATCTCCGACCGGCTCGAACACGTCTTCCTCGCGGGATGGCGTTCTGCGTCGTCGGGGTCGCATTGGTCAGTGGATGCGGGTCGTCGGTGGGGGCGCCCGCGCAAGGTGATCTGGCGATCAGGCAGGACCTGCTTCGAGGGGTGAGAGAGCTGCGTGAGGCGCGCGATCGAAAGGAGCTTCGCGTGGAGCTCCTTCACCTCGTCGACCACCTTCGTCGCGCGCACGGAACGACGGAGAGCGCTCGGCGGGGAAGGGTGCTCGCGCTTCGGGGGTTCGAGGCGACCCTCGAGGGAATCCGGAGCCAGATCGAGTTCAGCGACAACGACAGCGGGGAGGTCGCCGAGGCCACGAAGGACGCGAAACGAGCCGACCTCTACCTGAGGCGCGGTGCGACCCTGTTACGCGCTGCCGGCGCGGCGCTCGGGGTTCGGATCGGCGAGCTCAACGGCTACTGACGGCGACACATGTCGCCGCGTCGGCCGGTGAGGGTGACGGTACGCGAGCCGTCGGTCGTGCTGCGGCCCGCGTTGGCGCTACCTCGCGACGATCTTCCAGTACGAGTCCTTCTTGACGACCTGCCCGTCGCGGAACGTCCACAGGTCGCAGCCGCGGAGCCGGAGCTGCTCGCCGTCCGTCGTTGTCCCGGTGAGTGTCCATTCGGACACGCCTCTGTCGCCGCTCACCCAGTGCACCCCGTCGCCATAGTGGACGTCGGGGATCCCTGCGAAGCGCGCCGCGAGCCCCTCCCGCACCTGCTCTCGCCCGACGAACCTGCGACCCCACGCATCCGGGCCCTTCGGGCTCTCGAACACCGCGTCCTCGGCGAAGAAGGACATGATCGCGTCGAGGTCGTGCCGGTTGAACGCGTCGGCGATCGCCTCCAGCGTCTCCGTCGTCAGCGTCTGGGTCTCCATCGCCTGCCTCCCGTCGTCGTATGGGCGAAACGTGTCAGAGAGGGTGGGACTGCGCCAGGGGCGGACCGACGACGATCATTCCGTCGTCGTTCGCGAGGGTGCGGAAGACGTCGACGGTCGCCTCGTCCTCGCGAACGGTCGAGAACCGTTCGAAGAACCGCTCGAGTGCCGGCGGCACGAACGCGCCGATCAGGCGTCCGGGCTGCTGCCCGACGCTCTGCCACGCGTGCGGCACGTGGCGGGGCAGAAAGACGAACGTCCCCGGCGGTGCCGGCGTGACCTCGTCGTCGACCCGGAAGCGGAACTCACCGTCGAGCACGTACAGCCACTCGTCCTGCGCCTCGTGGAAATGGAGCGGAGGCCCGTTGCCCGAGGGAACCTCGATCTCGAAGACGTTCGTCCTGTCGGCGCACTCGGTGCCGCGGAGCTTGAAGACGACGACGCTCGTCGGGTTCCGCGAACGCGCGCCCTCGCCCGGCCCGAGGACGCGTGCCCGCATCTCCGGTGACGTCTCGGGTTCGTCGGGCACGACCCGCGGGAGTCTAGGGCAGACGCGGCGCGGCCACGGTAGCGCTGTGGTGAGGGGGGTAGGCTCGGAGCGTGATCCGCGCCCTCGCGTTCCCGCTCGTCGTCGCCGCCTTCGCCACCGGCGCCGCGACGGCGGCCGACGACGCGTACCGGTCGAGCGTGCGGCCGCTGTCCGTCGAGCTGCGGGGCCAGCTCCGGGGCGAGTCGTGGCGTCCCGGCTGTCCCGTCGCACTCTCGGGCCTGCGCGTCCTCACGGTGGCCCACTGGGGGTTCGACGGACGTCCGCACACGGGGCAGCTGGTGGTCCACGCGGATCACGCACGGGGACTCGCAGGAGTGTTCCGACGGCTCTACGAGCTCCGCTTCCCGATCCGTCACATGCGGCTCGCCGACATGTACGGCCCGCGCGAGGGGCGTCCCGCCGACGGCGACGTCACGGGCTCCTTTCGCTGCCGGCAGGCCGTCCCGTCGCCCTGCACCGGCGGCTCGGCGAACGGATCCTGGTCGAACCACGCCTACGGGCGGGCGATCGACGTGAACCCGGTCGAGAACCCCTACGTGGGCTGCGGACGGACGCGCAACGCTGCCAGCGCTCGGTACCTCGACCGCTCCCGGCTGCGGAAGGGAATGGTCACGCCGGCCGTCGTCGCGGCGTTCCGCTCGATCGGCTGGGGTTGGGGCGGTAGCTGGGCGGGCAAGACGAAGGACTACATGCACTTCTCCACCACCGGCCACTGACGGTCGCCGGAGCCGAAAGGAGCGTGCGCTGAGCACGTACAGGGTCGGATACCTCGTCGGGAGCCTCGCCTCCGACTCGATCAACCGCAGCCTTGCGAAGGCCCTGATCCGGCTCGCTCCGCCGAGGCTCGAGCTCACGGAGATCCCGATCGGGGACCTGCCGCTCTACAGCCGCGACTACGACGTCGACTTTCCGCCCGCGGGCCGGGCACTCAAGGATGCGCTCGCGGCCGTGGACGCGGTGCTGTTCGTCACGCCCGAGTACAACCGCTCGATCCCTGGCGCGCTGAAGAACGCGATCGACTGGGCGAGCCGCCCGCGCGGCACGAACTCGTTCGCGCGGAAGCCGTCCGCCGTGATCGGCGCCTCGACCGGGAAGATCGGCACCGCCGTCGCGCAGCAGAGCCTCCGCAGCGTGTTGAGCTTCTGCAACTCGCCGCAGATGAACGCCCCCGAGGCGTACATCCAGTTCACGCCCGGCCTGATCGACCACGACGGCCGCGTGACCGTCGCGAGCACCGAGGAGTTCCTGCGCGCGTACATGGCCGAGTTCGACTCCTTCGTCGAGCGCGTCCTCACGGTCGTTCCGCGAACAGGCTCGTCGTGACGCGTCCTCGGGCGGCACATCGGGTGCCGGCGCCGTTTGTCGCGTCCGGTTAGGGGTATGCTCGTCCGACCAGATCGCTTCGTCCAACGCCATGACGCACCTGTGCCATCGCGCCAGGGACGGGGCAGACGGGCGGGAGCAGTGGCGCAGTGTTCTGCGATCGATTCCACCGATCGGCTTCGACGCCGGGGATCGCGCCGGTGGTAACCCCTGCAGCCGGGATGTCGCCGGCCGGGCGGCGCCGCGAGCGTCGGGGGCCTCCGACACCGGGGCTAGGGCTGCTCACCACGCGCGGGCTCGGGGCATGAGCTCGAAGCGGCCGATCTTCGCCTTCCTGCGTAGCCGAGGCGCTCGTCTGGAGTGTCCGTTCTGCGGCAGCACGGAGTGGGAGGGGTGGGACGAGCGGGTGTCGCTCGGACACGTCAGCGGCAGCTTCGCCGTCGATCGCGCAGCACAAGCGTTTCCCCTCACGTGCCGGAACTGCGGTTTCATCAGGCTGCAGGCTGCGCACGTCCTCGACGACCCGCGCGCTGCGAGTCGCAACGCCGTGCAGGACCCATCGCTTCCGCTCCGCGCGGTTCCGCAGGAGGGCGTCGAGGAGAACCGTTCCGACCAGGGCGACGATGAGGAGCAATCCGATGCCGTCGACTAATCGCGAGCGGGAGCGCGAGATCCGAGAGGCCAAACTGCGTCACATCGAGCAGCAGGTCGCGACGGGGGTGCTCGTGATCCGTCGGATGACGGCGGCGGAGCACGCGGCCCGCGTCGGGGAACGCGAGAAGCGCCACGCGGCGATGACACCGTCCGAGCGCGCTCGTGGTGAGGCACTCCTCCGTCGCCGTTGCCGGCGCGCGGCATCCTCTGGCTGATCCGAGCACGAACGGCCGCCTACGGCCGAACCGACGATCTCCGTCGTCCTGGCGCGAAGCGGGCGGCCTGCCTTCGCGCTGACTTCTGTTCGATCACTCGGATGGGGGACGTCGCCCCGACCGCAGCCGAAGACGATCAGAGCGATCTTGGGGGAGAGGGTGCCACGTTTCCGTGCGGCGACCGGGCGGTTCACGCGCCCGTCGGCGGACGTGCACGGGCAGCGTCGATGAGCACCGCCCTCGGTCTTGCAGGACTGGAGGCGCGGCTCGCCGCCGAGCCGAGCCCGTGCGGCGTCATCCTCGTCGACCTCGACGACATGAAGGACGTCAACGACCGGCACGGCCACGAGATCGGCGACCGGATCCTGCGGAGCGCCGTCGAGCGGCTCGCCTCCGTCGTGCCGTCCGGCTTCGCCGCGCCGATCGGCGGTGACGAGTTCGCGCTCCTCGTGCCCGAGCTCGACGACGCGCTGGCGCTCGACTGGGTCGTCACACGGGTGGGTCAGATGCTCGCCCTGCCGTTCGACGTCGGGCTCGACGAGCCCGTCGAGCTGAGCGCGACGGCGGCCGGCGCCGTGTGGCGGCCGGGCGACGACCCACGCTCCGTCTTCGGCGCCGTCGACGAGCGCGTGATGGTGGGGAAGGTCTACCGGCGCGAGGACGGCTTCGGCAAGCTGGCCGACCTCGTCGCCGACGTGCTCGACCGAGCTCCGGAGGTCGAGCTGCTCGATGCGGCCGCCGGCGCCGTGCGACATCTCGCGGGCGCCGACCTCGGCCTCGTGCTCGTGTCGGGAGAGGTGGCGTTCGCGCCCGACGTCGCGAACGCCGGCGCGATGGAGATTGCGCTCCGAGCCGCCGCGGAGGCCGCAGAGCTGGGGCGATTCGTCGATACCGCGGACGGCCGCTCGCAGCTCGTCGCCGCTCCGCTCGGCGCGCCCGGCTCGCTCGCGGGAGCCGTCGCAGTGCTTCGGAGCGGCCTCCGCTTCGGGCGTCGGGAGCGGGTCCTCGTCGCGCAGGCCGGGAGGCTGCTCGGGCCGAGCATCGCCGCGCGTCGCACCCTCGAGGACGCCCTCGGGCAGATCGCGGAGCTTTCCGAGCAGGCGCTCCAGGACGAGACCACGGGGCTGCCCAACAGGCGCGCGCTGCTC
>DATBIQ010000113.1:0-21209 GCA_036556865.1 Gaiella sp. | reverse complement strand
GACGCGGGCGCTGAAGTCGTGCTCGCCGACCGCGGCGTAGACCTCCGCCGAGACGTTCCAGACGAGGAGCGCGACGGCGACCGCGGCCGCGGCCGGCGCCGCCGCGGTCGCCAGATGGGTGCGCAGGCGCGTGCCGACGAGTAGCAGGAGGACGACGCAGGCCACTGTCAGCACCTCGACCGCGGTCTCGATGCGGCCGAGCGGCCACGCCCACTCCCGGTTCGCGAGCGCGAGGATCGCGAGCCCGTGCGCCTCGTAGTACGGGAAGTTGTCGAGGCCGCGGTCGATCGGTACCCAGACGATCAGCCCGAGAACGATCGCCCCGGCCGCGATCACGGCCCAGACCGGCGCCGCAGCGCGCTCGAGCAGGTACGCCGTGGCGACGAACGCGAGCGGCGCGAGGTAGACGAGGTTCCGCTCGACGACGAGGCTCGAGAACGTCGTCGAGAGGTACGCGCCCTTGATGGCGGCGTACCAGCCGAAGCTGACGACGGCGCCGCCCGTGACGACCACGAACGCGCGCACGCCGGGCCGGTCGCGCTCTGCCCGCGGCACGGCGAGCACGGCGAGGAGCGCGATGGCCGGCAGCACGCCGATCCCGATCGCAAACGCCCCGCCCGCCCAGCTCCCGTACTCGACCATCCTTCCTTTCCATGCCGTCGTCACCGTGGACCACTCGTTCGAGTGGTGCCCCAGGAACGCGACGACCGTGATGACGGCCCCGATGCCGAGCACGACGGCGCCGGCCCAGTCCCAGCGCGTCCATGACGAGCGCCAGCGGCGCATCGACTCCGTCCGCCAGCCGAGTGCGACGAGCCCGAAGGCGAGAGCGCCGAAGAGCGCCGCGAGCTGCGAGCGAATGAGGACGGCCAGCACGCACGACGTGAACGCGAGCGCGAGCGGCCAGCGCCCCGGATCGTCGACGGCGCGCACGGTGAGCCACAACGCGACCGCGGCCGCCGGGTAGGCCCACGGCTCCTCGACCAGGATCGGCGAGTACGAGAGCGCCGGGCCGGCGATCGCAGCGACGGCGGCGAAGTACGCCCAGCCGGGGGAGACGACGCGGCGGGCGAGCAGATAGGCCGGGAAGATCGCCCCGGCCATGACGAACGCCTGCACGGTCTTGATCGCCTCGTACGCCGTCGCCACCGGGTGCAGCCACCAGAGCGGCGCCGTCAGCCACGGGACGAGGCTCGTGAAGCCGTACGGCTCGCCGCGGCGTGCAGCGTGGCCCGTCTCCGCGATCGCGCGCGAGATCTGGGTCGTCTCGAGCTCGTCCGAGAAGATCGTCGGCGTCTCCCGTCGCCACGCCTGCCAGGCGAAGAGGGTCGCGAGGAGCAGGTAGGCGCCGACGAGCGGAAGAAGGCCCTCGACGCGCGCCCTCGCGTCGGAGCGCGCGCCCGCTCGCGCGAGCGGCGCCGCGGTCACCTCGGCGCTCACTCCGCGACGGCCGCCGTCGTCCCGGGAGGCGCGTGGGTGCGTTCCCGCACGACGCGGTGTGCGACCCCGGCCGCGCGGCAGGCCCGTGCCACGTCGTCGAGGCGCCCGTCCTCTGCGTCCGGGATGGTGACGACGAGCTCGTCGCTGTGCGTCGCCTCGAGGACGGCGGTCGCGTCGCCGATCGAGCCGAGCACGGGCACTCCCTGCACCCGGCGGCGGCGGAGCCGCGGGTTGTCATCGAGGAAGCCGACGACGCGGACGTCGGCGGCGTCCCGCAGGTCGCGCACCACTCCTCGACCTGCGCGACCGGCACCGACCACGAGTACCCGGCGGCGTCCGTCGTCCGGTCCGCCGCCCGCCTCCGGCACGAACCGAACGCACCACCGCGAGACCACGGCGAGCGCCGCCGCGGCGAGGCCGTACACCGCGAACACACCCTCGGGGAAGTCGCCGAGATCGCGCGTCGCGAGGACGATGCCGTACGCGGCCAGCGTCGCGAGGCCGCTCGCGAGCGCGATGGCGACGAGGTCGCGCGCGGTCGCGTAGCGCCACGCGCGGCGGTAGACCCCGAACAGCACGTAGACCACGTACGTGGTGCCGAGCACGATCGGCAGCGCCGCGAGGAACGTGCCGCGCTGGAGCTCGGTGCCGCGCCCGTCGACGAAGAGCAGGTATGCGCAGAGGAACGTCCCGCCGACGAGGGCGAAGTCGGCGACGAGCTCGGCGAGCCGCCGCGGCTGCACCGTGACCGCGTGGCGAAGCCGCGTGTCGCCCGGCCTCCCGCGCCGCTCTTGCTCGGAGAGCTCTGCGAGGAAGCCCCCGAACTGGACGAGCAGGGCGAAGGTGAGGAGCACGCCCAGCGCCGTGATCGCGGGCCGGTCGAGGACGTTGTAGGCGACCGACGTCGCCCCGAGCGCGACGGCGATGAGTGCGAGCAGGGCCACCGCCTTCGTCTCGGAGAGCCCGTAGTAGACGAGACGGTGGGAGGTGTGGTCCTTCCCGCCCTGCGTCACCGGGCGCCGTTCCGCGAGCCGCCGCACCGTGACCAGGGTCGTGTCGAGGATCGGGATCGCGAGGACGAGCAGCGGCAGGAGCATCGTCGCGACCGTCGTCCCTGCCGTCGTCCAGCTCGCCGCGAGTCCGAGCGCCGCGAGCAGGAACCCGAGCAGCTGGCTCCCGCCGTCCCCCATGAACACGCGCGCGCGGTCTCCGGGGCGGAGGTTGAAGGGCAGGAAGCCGAGGCACGCGAACGCGAGCGAGAGCGCGAGGACGAGCACGAGGTCGTTCGGATGCGCAGTCGTCGCGTCGATCGCGAAGTAGAAGCAGGCGACCGTCGCGAGCGTCGCCGCGAGGCCATCCATGTTGTCGAGCAGGTTGAACGCGTTCGTGATCCCGACGAGCCAGAAGAGCGCGATCGCCGCCGCGAGGACGTCGTTCGTCACGAGCTCGACGCGCAGCCCCGCCGCGATCGCGATACCGGCCGCGGCGAACTGCGCGACGAGCTTCGCGAGCGGGCTCAGGTGCCGGACGTCGTCGAGCAGGCCGGCTGCGAAGAGGAGGCCGCAACCGGCGAGGATCCCTGCGAGCTGCCAGGAGGCGTCGACCGCCTCCACCGCCACCGCGAGCGCGACGCCGGCCCCGAGCCCGCAGGCGATCCCGACTCCACCGAACGTCGGCGTCGCCCGATCGTGCCAGCGCTCGCCGGTCGGGCGCGCGACGAGCAGCGAGCGTGCGGCGGGGGCGCGAAGGAGGGCCCACAGGGTGAGCGCCGCGACAGGCAGTGCGGCGATCGTGACGGCCGCTTCCACGGTGCGCCCAAGGGTAGCGGGCGTCCCGAACGGCCCTACAATCGCGCGCCATGAGCGTGTACGCGGACCTGCTCCGCCATCGGGAGCTCTTCGGCAGCCTGTTCCGCCGGGACCTGCGCGCAAAGTACAAGGGCTCGCTGCTCGGCCTCGCATGGACGCTCGCGCTCCCGGCGGTACTGATGCTCGTCTACCTCGTCGTCTTCGCGGTGCTCTGGAAGGCGCAGCCCACGGAGACCGAGGACTACTGGCTGTTCCTCCTCTGCGGCCTGCCGCCGTGGGTGTTCTTCGCGACGTCGGTTCAGAGCGGGGCGCGCAGCATCGTGCAGAACGCGCCGATCATCCGGAAGGTGCGCTTTCCGCGGCAGCTCGTGCCGCTCTCCGTCGTCGCCACCGAGGTCGTCGCCTTCGCCGCGATGACGGCGATCGTGCTCGGGCTCTCGCTCTGGTTCCGGCCCGAGAGCCGCGACGTCGCCTGGCTCGCGATTCCCATCGGAGCGGTGATCGTCGTGTTCGTTGCGGGGGTGGCGCTCGCCCTCGCCTCGCTCAACGCGATCTTCCGCGACGTCGAGTTCGTCGTCTCTGCGGCGCTCCTGCCGTGGTTCTTCCTCACCCCGATCCTCTACCAGCTCGACGACCTGCCCGGTGCGGCATCGCGGCCCTGGCTCGTCGATCTCCTGCAGTGGGGGAACCCGCTCACGCCCGCGATCCAGGCATACCGGGCCCCGCTCTATGAGGGCGAGCTCCCGTCCGGAGCGGACACCGTCTACGTGTGCGTCGCGGCGGTCGCAGCGCTCGCGCTCGGCGCGCTCGTGTTCAGGTCCGTCGACGACCGGATCGCGTCGGAAGCCTGACGACGGCGCGCCCTTCGAAGAGGCCCTCGCCCTCGTAGGCCGGCAGCCCGCGGTGCTCGTCCGGCGTGAGGCCGTCGACGAGCGAGGGGAGGAGGAGCGGCGCGCCGAGACGCGGATTCCGGCCGCCGGGCGCCCAGGAATGCAGCGTCCGCGCGGCGCGGCGCCGCTCGAGCGCTCCACCGCTCGGGACGAGCGCCGGCCCCACGGCCCGCCAGCCCTCGGCATGGGCGTCGAGCACGAGACGGGCCCAGTCCGGCGCAGGCTCCGCGCCGGCGACGAGATGCGCGGTCGCCGACGCCTGGTCGACCACGACCGCCTCGTCCTGCGCGGCGAGCGCCCGCTCGGTACGCGGATCGGAGCCGCCGTGGACGACCACGGCCAGGCGCCGGTCTGCGATCAGGGGCGCGACGTCGACCTCGACGTCGTGCGGCTCGACTCCCACTTCGGAGAGCCAGAAGCGGTGCTCCTCGACGAGGTCGAAGCGGAGGACGTAGCGACCGGGCGGCCGGGGTGCGTCGAGGCGCACGTCCAGCGCGATCCGCTCGCCCGGCGCGACCGGGCGGCAGAAGGGCGTGCGCGTGCCGTCCCAGACGATCGCGTTGCCGCGCGTGTCGAGCCAGTGGTACGAGAGCTGCAGGCCCTCCTCGCCGCGCGAGCGCCATGTCGCCGCGCCGCCGTTCTCGAGGACGAGGTGCGCGGTCGTCGTCGCACCCGCGCGCTGCGGCGCGAGGATCGTCTCGCGCCAGACGGGTGCGAGCGGCTCCACGCGGGCGAGTGTACGGAGCGCGGGGGCTACGCTCCCGTCGTGGCAGATCCGCTCCTCGTCCGTGCCGCGCGGCGCGAGCCGGTCGAGCGCACGCCCGTGTGGTTCATGCGCCAGGCCGGCCGCTCGCTCCCGGAATATCGCGCCCTCCGCGAGCGTCACTCGTTCTTCGAGGTCGCGGGAACGCCCGAGCTCTGCGCCGAGGTGACGCTGCAGCCCGTCCGCCGGCACGCCGTCGACGCCGCGGTGCTGTTCGCGGACATCATGACGCCGGTCCTCGGGATGGGGGTCGACGTCGAGCTCGTCGAGGGCGTCGGCCCGGTCGTCGACCGGCCGATCAGGAGCGCCCGCGACGTCGCGCGGCTCCGCGTGCCCGACCCCGAGGAGGCGTTCGGCAACGTCCTCGAGGCGGTGCGGCTCGTTCGCGCGGAGCTCGAGCCGGAGCGCGCCGTGATCGGCTTCTGCGGCGGGCCGTTCACGGTCGCGGGCTACCTCGTCGAGGGACGGCCGAGCCGCGAGCTGCCGCGGACGAAGGCGCTGATGCTCGCCGAGCCGCAGACCTGGGACGCGCTGCTCGAGAAGCTCGCCGACACGTTCGCGGCCTACGTCGCCGAAAAGGTGCGCGCGGGAGCGGACGTCGTCCAGGTCTTCGACTCGTGGGTCGGGACGCTCTCGCCCGGCCTCTATCGCGAGCGTGTCGCGCGGTGGAGCGCGCGGGTCCTCGCGGCCGTCGACGTGCCGACGATCCACTTCGGCACGGGCGCCTCGCACCTGCTCCCCGACCTTGCCGCCGCGGGCGGCGACGTGATCGGCCTCGACTGGCGGCTGCCGCTCGACGAGGGCTGGGCGCTCGTCGGCGGGCGGGCGGTGCAGGGCAACCTCGATCCCGCAACGTTGCTCGCCGGGTGGCAGGCGGTCGAGCGCGAGACCGCCGACGTGCTCGCCCGAGCGGCCGGGCGGCCGGGGCACGTCTTCAACCTGGGGCACGGCGTGCTGCCCGAAACCGACCCGGACGTCCTCACCCGCCTCACCCAGCTCGTCCACGAGCGGACCGGGGCGACGGTCGCCGCATGACCGGACCCGCCGTGATCCTCATGGCGTACGGCTCGCCCGACCGGCTGGCCGACGTGCCCGACTACTACGCCGACATCCGCGGCGGCCGCCCGGTGCGGCCGGAGCTCCTGGACGACCTCGTCGCCCGCTACCGCGCGCTCGGGATCGACGACTCCGGGACGCCCTCGCCGCTCAACGCGATCACGGAGGAGACCCGCGCAGCGCTCGAGGCGGCGCTCGGGCTGCCGGTGCTGACGGGCATGCGCCACTGGCATCCGCGGATCGGCGCCGCCGTCGAGAAGGCGCTCGAGCGCGGCCACGAGACGCTCGTCGGGCTCGTGCTCGCGCCGCACTGGTCGTCGCTCTCGATCGCGAAGTACCTCGACCTGTTCGAGCGAGCGGTCGCGGGCCGCGCCGACACGCGCTTCGTGCGCGAGTGGGGCGCCGAGCCCGGCTTCGTCGACCTCCTGGCTGAGCGCGTTCGCGCCGCAGCCACGCCGGAGTCGCACGTCGTCTTCACTGCGCACTCGCTGCCGGCGCGGATCCTCGACACCGGTGACACGTATCCCGAGGCGTTGCTGCAGACCTCTCGCCTCGTCGCGGATCGCGCAGCGATCGCTGGCTGGTCGTTCGCCTTCCAGAGCGAGTCGCCGACGGGCGAGCCGTGGCTCGGCCCCGACATCCTCGACCACCTGGCGAGCCTGCACGGCCAGGGCGTCGAGGACGTGGTCGTCTGCCCCGTCGGGTTCGTCTCCGACCATCTCGAGATCCGCTGGGACATCGACGTCGAGGCCGCGGAGCGGGCTCGGGCGCTCGGCATGCGGCTGGGCCGGATCGCGATGCCGAACGCCGACCCGGAGTTCGTCGAGATGCTCGCCACGATCGTCCGGCGCGAGCTCGCGGCAGTGGCGGCCTAGGCGGACACGTGCGCCCGGGCGAGATCGCGGTCGAGGGCGTCTCGCGGCGGTTCGTCGTCCGCGCCCGCGAGACGCACACGCTCAAGGAGCTCCTGGTCGCCCGCGGGCGCGCAGAGGCGCAGGAGGTGTGGGCGCTGCAGGACGTCTCCGTCGGCATCTCGCCCGGCGAGGCCGTCGGGCTCGTCGGGCGCAACGGCTCGGGCAAGTCGACCCTCCTGCGCCTGATCGCGGGCATCATCCGCCCGACCCGGGGCCGTGTGGCGACGGAGGGCCGGATCGGCTCGCTGCTCGAGCTCGGCGCCGGCTTCCATCCCGACTTCACGGGCCGCGAGAACGTGGAGCTGAACGGAGCGCTCCAGGGCCTCTCGCGCGCGCGGATCCGCGAGCGGTTCGACCAGATCGTCGCGTTCGCCGAGCTCGAGGACGCGATCGACCGTCCGGTGAAGACCTACTCGTCCGGGATGACGATGCGGCTCGGCTTCGCGATCGCCGCGTTCCTCGAGGCGGACGTCCTCCTGCTCGACGAGGTGTTCGCCGTCGGGGACGAGAGCTTCCAGCGGAAGTGCTTCGGCGTGATCGCGGCGTTCAAGGAGCGCGGCGGCACCATTCTCTTCGTCTCCCACGACGCGTCGGCGGTCGAGCGCCTGTGCGACCGCGCCGTGCTGCTCCGCCACGGGCGGCTCGCCTTCGACGGCCCCGTGCACGATGCCATCACGCGCTACCGGCGTGCGCTCGCCGAGGAGGGCGAGCTGTCCTCGGCCAACGGCAGCCGCGCGGCGGCGGGCTCGGGCGAGGCGCGCGTCGCCGAGGCACGGATCGTCGGCCCGGACGGCGCGGCGCGCGACCGGTTCCTCGCCGGTGAGCCGTTCGGCCTCGAGATCACGCTGGCGGGCGCCGCGGCCCCGCCCCGGCTGCACGTCGAGGTGCGCGACGGCACGGGGCTGCTCGTTGCCGAGGACGTCGCGGAGACGGCGGCGCTCGGCTGGGACGCCGCCGACGGGGGCCTGACGCTGCGGTTCGACGTCGGCTCGCCGCCGCTCCAGTTCGGGCGCTTCGAGGTCACGCTCGCCCTCGTCGCCGAGGACGGCCGGCTACTCGACCGCCTGCCGAGCCCGCTGCCGCTGCTCGTGTACCCGGACGACGAGAGCCGCGGCCTCGTTCGTCTCGAAGGAACCTGGCGTCGCGGCGCGAAGGACGGATCCCCATGAGCGAGCCTCGCCCGTGAGCTACAAGACCTGTCCGGACTGGCCGGCGCTGATGGAGCTCGCCCCCGACCTCCAGTTCAAGCACATGACCGTCCGCGAGGCGCAGCTCCCGTTCGAGGTGGTGGGGAAGATCCCGAGCGCGCTCTCGCTCGACGAGGTGGAGATCTGCTGCGACGTCGAGCACCACGTCGTCAACGCGGCGCACACCCACCCCGATGTCGTCGCCGCGCTCGAGGGGACGCACTGGTTCGAGGTCAACGAGTGGGCGACGACCGGGCCGGGCGCGGACGCCGGCTCGAGCGGCGCCGCCCCCCACGCCGCCTGAGGAGTCCGCACGATCCGCGCACGTAGGCTCGTTTCGTGCTGACCGTGATCCCGTTTCGCGCCGGGGGAAAGAGCCGGCTGCCCGAGGAGCTGCGGCGGGAGGTCGCCCTCGCGATGCTCGGCGACGTCGTCGAGTCCGCCGTGTCGATCGGCGACGTTCGCGTGGTGACGAGCGACCCCGCGGGCAGGCTCGTGGCGACGGACCTCGGGGCCGAGGCGGTCGACGACCCCGGGGAGGGACAGGGCGCGGCCGTCGCCTCTGCACTCGAGGGGGCACAGGGGCTCTGCCTCGTCGTCAACGCCGACCTGCCCCGTGTGCGGCCCTCGGACCTGAACGCGCTGGCCGTTCCCGCGCTGCTCGGGAAGCTCGGGATCGTCGAGGCCCGTGACGGGACGACGAATGCGTTGGGCCTGCCTCGGCCCTCCCTCTTCGCACCGCTCTACGGCCCGGGAAGCGCCGGTCAGTTTCGCGCGCATGCGGTCGCCCTCGGGCTCGACTTCGAGGAGCTGACGCTCTCGAGCCTCGTCGACGACGTCGACACGCTTCTCGACCTGGAGCGCGTCGGCGCGCGGGCGGGATCGCGCACCGCGGAGCTGCTCGACGCGATCACGCGGTGAGGGTCGTCTGCCTCTCGGGCGGCGTCGGCGGCGCCAAGCTCGCGCGCGGCCTGCACGACGTTCTTCGCCCCGGCGAGCTGACGGTGATCGGCAACGTCGGCGACGACGTCGAGGTGCTCGGCCTCCACGTCTCACCGGACCTCGACTCGGTGCTGTACGCGCTCGCCGGCCTGAACGACGAGGAACGAGGCTGGGGACGGGCCGGCGAGACCTGGCGCACGCTCGAGTCGGCGAAGGCCTGGGGCGGCGAGGGGTGGTTCCTCCTCGGCGACCTCGACCTCGGGCTCCACCTCGTTCGCACCCAGGCGCTCCGCCGCGGCGAGACGCTCTCCGCCGTCACGGCGCACCTCTTCGAGCAGGCCGGTCTGGCGACGAGGCTGCTCCCGGCGACGAACGACCCGGTGCGGACGTCGGTCGTCACACCCGCAGGGACCTTCTCGTTCCAGGAGTGGTTCGTCGCGCGCCGGCACGAGGACGAGGTCGACGGGATGGTCTACGACGGCGCGGGCGTCGCGCGCGCGGCGCCCGGCGTCGTGGACGCGCTCGAGCACGCCGACCTGCTCGTGATCGCGCCCAGCAACCCGTTCACCTCGATCCATCCGATCCTCGCGGTGGCCGAGGTGCGCGAGTCGCTCGCCTCGCGTCGCGTGCCGTCGGTCGCCGTCAGCCCGCTCGTCGGTGGCCGCGCCGTGAAGGGCCCAGTCGACCGTATGCTCACCCGCATGGCGGGCGGGACGTCACCAGGGCACGTCGCCGCCTGCTACCCGGGATTGGTCGACGCGCTCGTCATCGACCGCGCCGACGCTCCTGCCGACGCCGACGTCCGGGTGGTCGTCGCCGAGACGCTCATGAGCGATGCCGCCGCTGCCCGACGTCTCGCCGAGACGGTGCTCGAGGCGGCTCCTTGAGGGTCGCGATCGTCGGCGGGACGGGCAGCTTCGGGCTCGCCCTCGCGCGGCGCCTGGCGGCCGCGGGGTACGACGTCGTGATCGGCTCGCGCGATGCAGGACGCGCCGCAGAGGCGGCGGCCGGGATCGGCCGCGTCACGGGCGCAGCGAACGCCGGCGCGTGTCGCGACGCCGACCTCGTCGTCCTCGCCACGAAGGCCGAGGCGGCGGTCGAGACCGCCCGCGAGCTCCGAGAGGCGATCGGCTCGACGCCGGTCCTCTCCGTCGCCGCCGAGCTGACGTTCGGGTCGAACGGCGTCCTTCCGACGCCCGAGGCGACCTCGGTCGCGGCCCGCGTGCAGGACGTCGTCGAGGCGCCCGTGATCGCGGGGCTGCACTCGCTCGCCGCCCGCAACCTCGGCCGCGACGAGCCGCCCGAAGAGGATGCGCTCGTCTGCGGCGACGACGCCGAGGCGAAGGCGATCGTGCTCGAGCTCGCCGAGCGGATCACGGCGGGGCGCGCGGTCGACTGCGGCCCGCTCGGCTCCGCGCGTGCTCTCGAGGGCCTCACCGCCGTGATCGTCAACGTGAACAAGCGCTACAAGGCCCACGCGGGCGTCCGCCTCTCGGGCATCCCCTGAGGGATCGCGCGGCAAGCGTGACGAGTCGAGACGTCAGCCCTCCCGGCGTCGTCAGCGTGATCCCGCTCGAGGGGCTGCCCGAGCTCGAGGAGAGCGACGACCTCGCCCTCCTGCTGCACGCCGTCGCGGAGCGGGTCGGCGGCCTCCGGGACGCCGACGTCGTCGTCGTCGCGCAGAAGGCCGTGTCCAAGGTCGAGGGCCGTGTCGTCCGGCTGGCGGACGTCGAGCCGTCCGCCCGGGCGATCGAGCTCGCAGGCCCGGACGGCGATCCACGCCACATCGAGGCGATCCTCCGAGAGAGCATCGAGGTCGTGCGCTCCCGGCCGCCGCTCGTGATCGCCGAGACGCGCCACGGGTTCGTGTGCGCGTCGGCAGGCGTCGACGCGTCGAACACGCCCGCGGACGACACCGTCGTCCTGCTGCCGCTCGACCCGGACGCATCCGCGCGGCGTCTCCGGGAGAGGCTCGTCGACCTGAGCGCCGCCGACGTCGGCGTCGTCGTCAGCGACTCCTTCGGGCGCGCGTGGCGGCAGGGCACGACCGACGTCGCGCTCGGCGTGGCCGGGATCGCGCCGCTCCTCGACCTCCGCGGCTCCCGTGACGCCCGCGGTCGCGAGCTGAAGACGACACAGATCGCCGTCGCGGACGAGATCGCCGGTGCGGCAGAGCTCGTCCTCGGGAAGGCGCGAGGCGTTCCGGCGGCGATCGTGCGCGGCGTCGACGCCCGCGGCGACGGCAGCGCCGCACAGCTCGTCATGCCGCGCGAGCGCGACCTCTTCCGCTGACGACAGGCAGGTTTTCGCCCCTCGGGGCGGTAGAGTTGCGCCATGCGCACGTACGCGATCTGGGGTACCGCGACGTCGCCCGCGCACGAGGCTTGGGTCAGGTCGATCGGCGCCGAGTTCGAGTCGGACGGGTTCCGGCTCGTCGAGGACATCGCGGACGCGGACTTCGTCCTCAACATGTTCGACGCGAGCGAGCCGAAGGCGTTCCGGCGTCAGTCGCGCGGCACGTACTCGGCCTCGTTCTACGAGCTCGACGCGGTGCCCGACGACGTGCTCAAGACGAGTTACCCGATGCTCGTGCGGACACTCGCCAACGTGGTCGTGCTCCACGTCCCCGGCCACGGGGTCTGGTTCACGACGATGGAGCGCGGCACGTACAAGATCTCGGACGAGCCGCACGAGGTGTTCGAGCGGCTCGCGCCGCTCGCGAAGTCCAAGCTCGTGATCGACAACGAGTTCGTGGCCGACCTCGAGCCGGAGCTCTGGGACGGGGACGAGGTCACCGCCGACATCGGGGCGGCCGGGAAGCGGATGCAGGACCTCGACCTGCTCCCGGCGCCCTTCCCGGTGCACGAGTACCTCGACGAGCGCGACCTCCGCCACGTGATGCGGCTCTATCAGGTCGGTGGGCTGTCGTACGGCAACCTCTCGGCCCGCAAGGACGCGACGCGGTTCTGGATGAGCGCGAGCGGCGTCGACAAGTCCCAGCTCGAGGTCGCCGGCCGCGACATCCTCCTGGTCACGGGCTACGACGAGCCGAACGCGAAGATGGTGATCAGCGTCCCGCCCGGCATCGAGCCGCGCCGGGTCTCGGTCGACGCGATCGAGCACTGGATGATCTACCAGGCGCACCCCGACGTCGGCGCGATCCTCCATGTGCACGCGTGGATGCAGGGCATCGCAGCGACGGACATCAACTACCCGTGCGGCACGCAGGAGCTCGCCGAGTCGGTCTCCGAGCTGATCGACCGCGAGCCGGACCCCGCGCACGCGGTGATCGGCCTGCGAAACCACGGCATCACCGCTACGGGCGACACCCTGACGGAGATCCTCGACCGCATCGAGTCGAGCATCCTCCGGCAGGTCCCGATGACCTAAGCGGCTCCGGCTTCCCGGAGGCTCCAGGCCCGCCAGACGGTCGTGATCGCGAGGAGCGGGACGATCACGAGGTCGTTCACGAGGCACCACACGCACCAGGCGTCGATCACGAACGCCTGCAGCACGATGAGGTAGACGGCGAAGCCCGCCGCGGTGAGCGCGATCGCCGCGGCGAGCGTCCGGGCGAGCTCGCTGTCCCAGGCGACGAGAACGAGCACCGCGGCGTAGCCGAGGAGGCCGAGCAGCGCGACCGGGATCCCCGCGAGCTCGGCGTACGACGACTCCTGGACGGTCTCGCAGCCGCCCCCGCTCGTGCAGATGAGCGCGTCGGGCTGGTAGTGGACGTAGGTCAGGTAGCCGGCGACGGCGACGCCCGCAAGCGCGACGAGCGCCACGGCGACCCGGAGGGCGCGGTCGCTCACGACCTGCTGCTCAGCTCGAGAGCGCGTCGTCGAGGATCGTGCGGAACTCCTCGATCGCGAACGACCCGGGGTGCACCTGGTACGGCTCGCCGTCGCCGACCTGCACGTAGAACGTCGGCGTGCCCGGCACCTGCCGCTGCGTCGCCTCGGCCGCCATCGACTGCGCCTGTTGCCGCACGACGGCCGACGACGCGTCCGTCGTGAGCTTCGCGAAGTCGAGCCCGAGCTCGCCTGCGATCTTCTCGAGGAGCGAGTCGGTGACCCAGCCGGAGTTCTCGGCGCCCTGGTTCGCGTAGAGCGAGTCGGCGAACTGCCAGAGCTTGCCCTGCTCGCCTGCTGCGAGCGTGTAGTTGAGCGCCTTCGTCGAGTCCGGGCCGAGGAAGTCCATCCCGACGAAGCGGAGCTTCACCTTGCCCGGCTTCACGTACTCCTCGACGACGCCCGGGAAGCCCTCCTGCTGGTAGTCACGGCAGATCGGGCACTGGAGGTCCTCGAACTGGATCATCGTCACCTTCGCGTCGGGCGAGCCGAGGACCGCGCGGTCCTGCGGAATCCCGTCGAGCAGCGTCGAGACCTCGCCCGAGCCCACGGTCGACCCGCCGTCGTTGCCCGAGTCGCCGCCGCGGAGCACGAGGCTCGCGACGACGAGGACGACGACGACGGCGGCGGCTGCACCGGCGGCGATGAGGAGGTTGCGGTTACCTGTCCCCTTCGCGGGCGGCGGCTTACGTGGCTTGGGCGGCATCGGGCGTCAGTCTGCCTGTGTCGGGAAGGACGGGGGTCAGTAGTCGTCCGCAGCTCATGGCTTCAGCTCGAGGGGCACCTCGACGACGTGGAGCGGACGGCCGTCCTCCGCCGACGCCTCGTAGGCCACCACGGTCACGTCGCCCTCGTGGGCGGGCACGGTCACCGTCGTGTCGAACGTGCCGCGTGTACCGGTGCCCGAGGTCGCCGTCGTGAACGTCCGCTTCAGGAGCTTGCCGTTGCCGTCGCGCACGTCGAGCGAGACGGTGGCCTCGAACACGTTCGCCGTGCCCCGCAGCCGGATCGGGCTCGTGACGCTGTCGCCCGGAAGCGGGGACTCGACGAGGATCTGCGGCGTCTCGTCCTCGATCGCGGCGCGACCGATCGGTGGGTCGACCATCACGCCCTCGCCCCCGATCGCCTCCACGGGCTCGCCGTCGATCCGGAAGGCGACACGCTGGATCGTCGAAAACCGCGTGAGCGTCGCGACGACCTGCGCGACGCGGCCGAGCATCGACGCGCTGCCTCCGCCGTCGTCGAAGCTCCCGTCCAGATCGACGGTCGCAACGCCGTCCGCGACGGCGATGTCGCGCAGGTTCGTCGCCGGCGGGATGGCACTGGCGAGGCCGTCCGCCGCCTCCTTCTCCGTCGGGCCCGCGAGCAGCGCGCCCATCGCCGCCCGCGCCACTGCAGGAGTTGCGGAGATTGCCCGTCGCACGGGGCTGACCTTTCCGTCGCGGAGGAAGTAGACCGCGACGGAGGACTGCGCGGGCGTCGTCGTCGTCCCCGCGGTCGACGTCGTCGGTGTCGTCTCGGTGGCGCGGGGCCGATCGCTCCCGCCGTCGCAGCCGGACACCGCAAGCCCTGCGAGAACGAGCACGACTGCGAGCAGGGGCCTCGTTCGACGCGGCATCGCCCGCATCGTGCACGCGAGATGTTCGGAAATCAGTGCGCGGCCTCGAGCGCGAGCGCAGCCAGGGTGCGGCCGACGACGGGCGCGAACTTGAACCCGTGGCCCGAGCACGCCGAGCCGATCACGACGCGGCCGTGCCGTTCGAGCACGAATCCCTCGTCGGCCGTGTTCGTGTAGAGACACGTCTCTGCACCGAGCTTCGCGCCCACATCGGCGAAGCGGCGTGCGGCCCACTCGGAGACCCACGACGCGACCCGATCGTCGGGAACCGACTCGTCCTCGGGATCCGTGACGGGGCCCGAGTGGTGCAGGCCCGCCTTCAGCCCGACACCCGGCGCCGCGAGCGCGTACGCGGACTGTCCCACGCGCGCGATGCCGCCCTCGCCGACGCTGGGAACGCCGTCGTAGTCGATCACCGGCGGGACCGCGTCGGCGCCCGGAAGGTCGTGGTACACCACGGTCTCGCGCGTCGGCACCACCGGGAGCTCGATTCCCGCCGTCGCGAGCAACCCGGGCGCCCACGCGCCGGCGGTGACGACGACCGCGCGCGCCGTCAGCTCCGGGCCGTCGGTGGCAAGGCGCACCTCGCCGCGATCGAGCGCAAGCGCGCGCACGCGCACGCGTTCGCGAAGCTCGACACCGCCGGCCATCGCCTCCTCGAGGAGGGCCGTATGCGCCCGGTCGGCCCGCGTGACGCCGCCGTCCGGCTGGAACACGGCGGTCTGGTCGGCGTCGAGGCGAATCGGCCACCGAGCGTGGATCTCGTCGGCGGAGAGCCGCTCGTACCGAACGCCGCACCCCGAGAGCGCGCGCTCGGTCTCGCGCGCGACGGGCCCGAGGTCGAGGCAGCCGACGCGCTCGATCAGCCGCTCGCCGCAACCGTCCTCGAGCCGGCGCCACTCGGCGTCGGCACCGAGGGCCATGCGGACGAAGCGCGCGTCGGGGTAGTTGAGCCGGAAGATCCGCGACGTGCCGTGACTCGAGCCGCGCGCGTGGCCGATCTCGAGCTGCTCGAGCAGCAGGACGGTGCCCGCATATCCTGCGAGCGCACGCGCGGTGGCGGCGCCGGCGATGCCGGCCCCGACCACGACGATGTCGGCGTCGCGCGGCACCCGGCGATCGTACGCGGCGTCAGGCCGCCGGACGCGCCTTGGCGGCCTGCGTCGCGGCGCGGGCCAGGGCCCGGTACGCCTTCACGAGAGCGTCCCGGTCGCCTGCCGCCTCCGCGGCCTCGACCGCGGTCACGGCGTCCGAGACGCCTGCGTCGATCCGCTCGCGGCCGTACGCGAGACTGGACTCGCTGACCCCGATCCGGCGCGCGAGCTCGCGGATCACCTGGAGCGACGGGATCCGCTCTCCACGCTCGATCCGCGAGATGTACGCGGCGCTGCACCCCGGGAAGGCAAGTTCGCGCTGGCTGATCCCCGCGGCCTCGCGGGCCTCGTGCAACCGACGACCGACGGCTGCCGGATCGTCGTAGTGCGGCGTCCTCGGACGCTTGAGCTCCACGACCTTCCATGATGGCACGACCGACGCCGAGCGCAACCCGGCCCGCGAGACGCCGCGCGCTATGGGCGGAGTGCCCGCAGTGCGTTCAGGATCACCGCGACGTCGATCACCTCCTGGAAGAGCGCTCCCCAGACGGGAGGCAGGTACCCGAAGGCGGCGACGACCATTGCGCCGACCGAGAGCCCGAGGCCGAAGACGACGCTCTGGCGCGCGATCCGCAGAGAGCGCCTTCCGACTGCCACCGAGAGCGGGATCCTGTCGGCCTGGTCGACGACGACCACCACGTCGGCGGTCTCCGAGGAGACGGTCGCGCCCTTGCTCGCCATCGCGATGCCGACGTCCGCAAGGGCGAGCGCCGGCGCGTCGTTGATGCCGTCGCCCGCCATCACGACGGTTCCGGACGCGCGGTCACGGGCGTCTCTCACCACCTGGAGCTTGTCCTCCGGCCCCTGTTCCGCGTAGACCTCGTCGATCCCGAGCGACGACGCGACCTCGCGCGCGACCTCGATCCGGTCGCCGCTCACGAGCGCGACATGCTGGACGCCGGCCTCACGGAGCTCACGTGCAATGACCGAGGCCCCGGGACGGAGGTGATCCGCCATCACGATCACTCCCTCGAGCTTCCCGTCGATCCCGACGAGGATCTTCGCCCTCCCTGCGCCGTGTCCGTCGTCGAGTGCACGCGCATGGTCGCGCACGGAGTCGAAACCGTGGGCCTCGAGCCAGCCGCTCGACCCGAGCGTCACGCGGCGGCCGTCGACGACGCCGGTGATCCCTCTGCCCGGCTCCTCGCTGACGCCCGTCGGCGTCGCGAGGCGAATTCCGCGCTCGACCGTTCCGCGGACGATGCTCTCGGCGAGGACGTGGGCCGACAGCTGGTCGAGTGACGCCGCGAGACGGAGCATCTCCTCGCCGGGCATCGCTCCCACCTCCACGACCTCCTCGATCTCCGGATCGCCGCTCGTGATCGTGCCGGTCTTGTCGAGGAGCACGGTCGACGTCGTTCCGAGCCGCTCGAGAACGCCGGCTCCCTTGACGATCACGCCGGCGCGTGCCGCGCGCGAAAGCCCGCCGACGAACGCGATCGGGGCGGCGAGGATGAGCGGGCACGGCGTCGCGACGACCATCACCGCAAGCCCGCGGGTGGGGTCGCCGGAGGCAGCCCACGCGACTCCTGCGACTGCGAGCGAGAACGGCAGGAACACCGCCGCGTACCGGTCCGCGAGGCGCGTGAAGTGCGCCCGGTCGCTCTCCGCCGTCCGGACGAGTCGCACGATCGACGCATAGGCGCTCTCGGCCGCCGACCGTGCGACGCGGATGTCGAACGCGTTCCCGGCGTTCGTCGATCCGGAACGGACGTCGCCGCCCTCGTGGATCGTCACCGGAAGTGGCTCGCCGGTGAGCGCGGACTCGTCGACGACGGCGTCGGCGCCCGAGACGATGCCGTCCGCCGGCACGATCTCGCCCGCACGGACGACGACGACGTCCCCCGGCCCGAGCTCCTCGACCGCGACTTCTTCGACGCCGGCCGCTCCGTGGCGGTGCGCGATCCGTGGAGCGCGTTCGACCAGGAGCCGGAGCTCCCGGCGGGCGCGTCCCGCGGCCCACGCCTCGAGGGCGCCGCCGCCGGACATCATGAGCGCGACGATCGCTCCCGCGAGCTGCTCGCCGAGGATCAGGGCGCCCGCGATCGCGACCAGCGCGATCGCGTCGACGCCGACGTCGCCCTTGACGAGGCTGCGCGCGGTGTCGACCGTCAGCGGCACGAGGACGACCGCCGCACCGAGGCCCCATACCGTGTCGGCCCAGCCGGGCTGATCGAGGAGCCAGAGGGCTCCACCGGCCAGGATCGCCGCAAGCGAGACGATCGCGAGGATGCGGTCTTTCACGGTCGCATCGTGCCCGCGACCGCGTGGAGCGGTCGGCGGAACGGCCGGATACACCCTGGTTTACACCCGCCGACGAATGGATCCCTCGAACGAGGGACGGAAGAATCCGCGCCATGACGAGGGCGACCACCACCACCGCCGACGCGCCGCTCACCGACCGCCAGCGCGAGGTCGTCGCGCTGATCGCAGCCGGGTGCTCGAACGACGAGGTGGGGCGGTCCCTCGGGATCTCCTCACGTACGGCAAAGGCACACAGCGACGCGCTGCGTGTGAAGCTCGGCGTCGCGCGCCGGAGACAGATCCCCGCCGCGTTCCGCCTGCTCACCGGTGAGGACCCCTACGTCCCCGCCCTCGTCAGGCTCCGGCCCCCGCGGAGCCGCTGACGGCAGGCGCCCGCGGCCCGCCCAGGCCGGCCGCGGGCGCCACTTCCTCGCAGGCAGGAAAGGGGCGTGTAGGTTCACCTCGTCGATCCCGGATGGCAGATGAGCCACGGAAGCCGAGAATCCGTCGGCGCCGGATCATCGAGCGGCCCCGACTGATTCATGCCCTCGACCGGTCGAGCGCCCGGCTCCGCATGCTCGTGGGCAGCTCGGGCTACGGGAAGACGACGCTGGCGGAGCAGTGGGCTCCCCGCGACGGCCGGTCGGTCGGCTGGTTCCGTGCCCGCCGTTCGGCTGCAGACGTCGCCGTCGTCGCTCGCGGTCTCGCGGCCGCCGCCGCGGTCAACGTCGACGGCGCCGGCCGACGCATGCTCGAGCGCCTGACGGTCACGGACGACCCGGAGCGCGAGGCCCTCCTCCTCGCGGACATGCTCGTCGAGGACTTGCAGGAATGGCCGGACGACGGCTGGATTGCGATCGACGATTACCAGCACCTCGCCGTCTCGGCCGCGTCCGAGGCGTTCGTGGAGACCGTGGTCGAGGGGACGAACGTGCAGATGCTCCTTGCGAGCCGCGCCCGTCCCTCGTGGGTGAGTGCCCGCAGCATCCTGGACGGCCAGGTGCTCGAGATACCGCAGACCGCCCTTGCGATGGGAGCCGAGGAGATCGAGGAGGTTCTCGACGGCGCCCGCAAGGAGCTGACCGCCGGTCTCCTCGCGCTCGCGGGGGGCTGGCCTGCGGTCGTCGGTCTTGCGGGCATGGCCCCCGATGCCCCTGACCCGGACGCCGACCGTCCCGAGACGCTGTACGAGTTCTTCGCGGACGAGCTCTACCGCGGGCTCGACCCGACCGTCCGAGCCGGTCTCGCGGTCCTCGCCGCGATGCCGCTCGTCGATCGCGAGCTCGCCGAGACGATCCTCGGGCCCGAGCGAGCCGCCCGCGTCTGCGACGAGGCCCTCGGCCTCGGCATCCTCGAGGAACGAGAAGGCCGCCTCGAGCTGCACCCCCTCGTGCGCTCATTCTTCGAGGCCCATACGGCTCGCGACGTCTCTGCACTATCGGCAGCCACGCGCGAGGCGCTGACGCTATACCGGGGGCGCCGTGAGTGGGATTCTGCCTTTGAGCTCGTCCGCGAACACGATCTTCAGAATGAGCTTCCCGGACTTGTTCTCGAGGCTGTCGACGAGACGATGTACAGCGGCCGACTGCTTGCCGTCGAAGAGTGGCTCCGCTACGCACGAGCCAAGAAGCTTTCGCCTCATCCGGTATTCGCAGTCGCCGAAGCAGAGCTCCACGTTCGACACGGGCGTCATGTAACGGCGCTGACCGTCGCACGTTCAGCGATGGACGCGGGGACGGCGACTGGCGAGGTCGACTATCGACTGTCGATTGCAGCAGCTCGAGCAGCTCATGTGGGATCGCGTGAAACCGATGCTTTGGACTACTACCGCCGAGCGTTGGCGTCCGCCCATACGCGACTCCAGAAGCGCGAAGCGCAGTGGGGGGAGTTGATGTGCACAGCCGCGCTAGAACGCCCGGAGGCACACGCCCTTCTAGAAAGACTTGAGCAGTCCGTCGTTCAGTCTGACGCTCGTGACCAGGTGCGAATGGCCGACAAGCAGCTAAGCGTCGGCTTCCGCTTTGGGTACGTCAAACACCTTGCAGATAGCCGTATCGCATCTGAGTTGGTCGATCAGGTCGATGATCCCCTGATTCGCTGTTCATTCCTGAGTATGCACGCTTGGGCGCTTGCCCTCGGTGCCTACTACGAGGATGCGTTGGCGGTTTCGACGCGTCTTCTTCAACATGCGACCGACTTTCGGGTTGATCCGGCACTTCCATATGGATCCGCGACGTCGGCCGTAGCGCTTTCAGGGCTTGGCCGGGCAGACGACGCCCTTCGGATGATTGACGAGGCGCACCGTCACGCACGGCGACTGAACGATACGAATGGGGTTCAAAATGCCTACGCGATTCGCGTGCGCGCGCTTCTGCAAGCAGGCGCACCCGCCGAGGCTTGCGCCACTGAGCCGCCTGACCTTGCAGACGCTCTTCCAAGCATGAAGGGCGAAGTGCTCGGATCGCGAGCTCTCGCCCTCGCCACCATCGGCCGCGTCGCAGAAGCGGCGGAACTCGCCGAACAAGCACGAAACGCGACGCTTGGGATCGAGGCGCGTGCGCTCTCGTACGCGGTCTCGGCGGTGAGCGCGGTCAAGGAACGGAGTTACGACGTTCTTGAGCGCTGCGAACGACTCGTAGACCATGTCTTCGAAGCTGGATCATGCGATTTCGCCGTTACGGCCTACCGATCCAATCCGGAGCTTCTGTCGACTCTGCTGGCATCGGCGCGCATCCGCGACCGAACGGTGTTTCTCGTAAGGCGGGCTGGAGACGATGGCCGCCTAGAGACGCTCGGGATGTCGTCCGCTGCGTTGGTGGATCCGGTGATTTCCCTCTCTCCCCGCGAGCGCGAGGTCTATGACCTTCTATGCGAAGGACTGTCCAACGCAGAGATCGGCCGTCAACTCTTCATCACTCCGGGCACCGTGAAGGTCCACGTGCACCACGTCTTCGACAAGCTCGGCATTCGCTCGAGGACTGCGCTCGCGCTCAATTCGGCGCGCGAACGCTATGCGGCGCCCGCTGATACGAACCCATCGGACGACGAGGAAGCGGGCTGAGGGACTCCGCCGAACCCTTGCCCCCGCGCTCCGCGATAGTCGTCGTCCGCCTCCGCGAGGATCGAAAGGAACGTCACGACGGGGTCGGTAAAGAACTGGCTTCCCATCGCCTGTAGCAGTCGGTCCCTGGCAACTGTGTAGTCCATTGCGGATCGGTAGGGCCGGTCGGACGTCATGGCGTTGTACGCGTCCGCCACGGCAATTATGCGCGAGATCAGTGGCACATCGTCGCCTTTGATCCGATCGGGATACCCCTCGCCGTCCATCCGCTCGTGGTGATG
>DATBIQ010000112.1:0-70309 GCA_036556865.1 Gaiella sp. | reverse complement strand
GCGGCGCGCTTCACCGGCTCACCCGGTAGATGCCGATCATGCCGTTCATCATGTGGCTCTCGACGTGGCAGTGGTAGAGCCACGTCCCCGGCGTGTCCTCCCGCCACCGGATCTTGTAGCTCTCCGCCGGGCCGATCACCTGCGTGTCCCGCGGCCCGTCGGCCGTCAGCCAGCGGTGCCCGTGAACGTGGAACGTGTGGAAGTCGTCGCCGATCGCGAGCACGTCCCACTGGACGACGTCCCCGACCTTCGCATGGAAGACCGGCGTGTTCCCGACGAACGCGCGGCCGTCGATCGTCATGAACCCGAGGTGTGAGGAGAGGTACACGACGAACTCCTTGTCGGGTGCCTCCTCGTTCGGGCCGAGGATCGAGAGGGCGCCGTAGAGGCCGCCCTCGATCGACTCCATCATCGACGGCGAATGGTCGTGGTAGGGCCAGACCCCTGCGGACGCGCGCTCCGCGACGAGCCGATACGTGAACGTCTCGCCGGGCTTGACGTTCGCCCCCGGCCCAGAGAACCCCGGGATGTACGCGCCGTCGGAGCCGAAGCGGTAGCGCACGCCGTGGAAGTGCATCGAGTGCGGACGGTTCGTGAGCGTGTCGAGGTTGCGGAAGTGGACGAGCAGCGTGTCCCCCACGCGTGCGCGGAGGAGGGGCCCCTGGATGCCCTGATCGCCGGCCGCGTTGGCGATCGGATTGGCGAAGTCCTTCGTGTACTGCCGGTAGACGATCGTCCTGAACACCGTCTTGTCCGGCGCGAACGACTCGCCCTCGATCGCGTTCCGCCCGTTCGGCACCACGTTCCACGTCACGGGGACGGCCGCGACCCAGTACTCGCGTACGTGCCCGGCCGGCTCGGGGCCGCCCGACGCGACGGACGTGAGCACGCCCGTCCCGCCGACGACCGCCAGGGCGCCGGCGAGGGCCGCGAGCGCCAGCGCCCGCGGCCCTGACCGACGACGGCTCACGGCGTGACGGTGATGGTCCCGCCCATGTCAGGACCGTGGATCCAGCAGAAGTACTTGTACGTCCCGGGCGCCGAGAACGTGACCCTCGACGAGCGCGGGAGCCCGATCGGCGCTCCAGCCGTCAGCGGCGTCACGAAGAACCCGTTGCCGTGCGTCGTCGCGCCGTCGTACTTGTAGGGCGTGGCGTCCGTGCCGAACGGCAGCACCGGCGACGCCTGGTTCGGGCTGGTGGGCCCGGTTGGGAACAGGTCCGTCTTCTTCTGGAACTGCTCGACGTACTTCTTCGGGCCGAACACGACGTTGTGCACCTCGCTCGGCGACTTGTTGACGAACGTCACCGTGGAGCCGGCCTTCACCTTGAGGGTCTTCGGGTAGAAGGCGATCATCGAGACCCCGGCGCCGACGCCCATCGCCACCGTGTTGGGTGCCGCGACCTTCGTCTTGTTGAGCGCGATCGCCTTGGGATACGCAGCCTGCTGCGCGGTGAGGGCCTGCGCCTTCACCTGGTCGGGCGTCTTCGGCAAGGCCGACCCCGCCGGCTTCACGACCACAGTCCCCTTCATCCCGGGGTGCAGCGTGCAGAAGAGCGTGTACGTCCCCGGCTTCGGGAAGGCGTACGTCGCGGTCTGCGGTGGGTCCTTCGGCCCCTGGGGGCCCATTGCGCCGCTCGAGACAGGTGTCCCTGGCGAGATCGTCTTCGGGCCGAACGGCCCGAACGCCTGAGGGTTGTAGATGAGCTTCGGGCGGCCCTCGAAGTAGAACGGTGCCCCGGCCGCGTCGACCAGACCGGTGTACGTGCCCTTCTTCGGGTCGGGCATCAGCAGCGGGATGGGCTTCGGGTTGTACGTGACGGAGTGGAACGACGCGCTCGAGAACGTCACGCTGTCGCCCGCCGCGACAGTGACCTTCGCCGGCAGGAACTGGTTGATCGTCCCGGGGACGTTCTTGAGGCTCGCCGGTGGCTGCGCGAACTCACCGAGGTAGACCGTGAACGTCGTGGCGGAGCGCGCGTGCTGCGCCGGGCTCGCCGCGCCCGCGACCGCGAGCGCCGCGACCACGGCGCACGTCAGTGCCAGGTACTTCATTCGATTGTCCCCCCTTCCAGGGTTAGACCTCGCCGCACTTCCACGCGTTGCCTGCCGCCGCGCCGGCCGACTATAGACCTCCCATCGGCCGCAGTCGAGGGGGGTCGACGAATCGAGGCGGCTCTTGACTTTCGAGGTGTCGGTCGCCTCTAATCGTTCATCCGATGACGACGCGGCTCGACCCGAGCAGACGACACGACGAGGCGCGCCGATGAACGTCGCTGGCGCGCCGGCGCTGCAGCGCGAGCCCGTGCTGCGCCTCGAGGGCGTGCGCAAGAGCTTCGGCGACAACCTGGTGCTCGACGGGATCGACCTCGACGTCACGCCCGGCGAGGTGCTCGTCGTCATCGGCCCGAGCGGCAGCGGCAAGAGCACGCTGCTGCGCTGCGTCAATCTCCTCGAGCCGATCCAGGCCGGGCGCATCTTCTTCGAGGGCGAGGAGATCACCGCGAAGGGCGTCGACGTCACAGCCGTTCGCCAGCGCATCGGCATCGTCTTCCAGCAGTTCAACCTGTTCCCGCACCTGAGCGTGATGCAGAACCTCACGCTCGCGGCCCGCCGCATCCGGAAGCTGCCGCGGGCGGAGGCGGAGACGCGTGCCCGCGAGCTGCTCGAGGTCGTCGGGCTCCCGGAGAAGGCATCACAACACCCGCACCAGCTCTCGGGCGGGCAGCAGCAGCGCGTCGCGATCGCCCGCGCGCTGATGATGTCGCCGCACGTCGTCCTCTTCGACGAGGTGACGTCGGCGCTCGACCCGGAGCTCGTCGGCGAGGTCCTGGTCGTGATGCGGGACCTGGCCCAGGACCACGGGACGACGATGCTCGTCGTCACGCACGAGATGCAGTTCGCCCGCGAGGTCGGCGACCGCGTCGTCTTCATGGACGGCGGCAAGATCGTCGAGCAGGGGGTTCCGTCCGACGTCCTCGACCACCCGCGGGAGGAGCGAACGAAGCGGTTCCTGCGGCGCTCGCTCCAGCTCGCGCACTCGCTCGAAGACCTGACAGTCACCAACGAGGAAGGAGCTGCCGGATGAAGAGGATCATCCTCGCGACGGCCGGGGTCGCCCTCGTCGCGGTCGTCGCTGCGGCGTTCGGCTCGGCACAGCCGACCGCCGCGACGAGCACGGCACGGACCGCCGCCAAGGCGCCGCCGCTGCCGAAGCTGCCCGCCGACATCGCGAGCCGCAAGCGACTGATCGTCGGCGTCAAGTGCGACACGCCGCCGTTCGGGTACATCGACGTGCGGGGCAAGAACGCGGGCGTCGACGTCGAGATCGCGAAGCAGTTCGCGCGCTACGCCTTCGGTCGCGCACAGCGGCTCACGTTCGTCTGTGCACCGACGGCGGCACGCGAGCCACTGCTGACCACCGGCCGCGTCGACCTCGTCATCTCGACGTTCACGTATACGGCCGACCGCGACACGCGAATCGACTTCTCCCGCGCCTACTACAACGCGACGGGAAGGGTGCTCGTCAAGAACAACTCCACGATCCAGAGGCTGGCCGACATCCGCGGCAAGCGGGTGGCGACCACGAGCGGCTCGATCTACGACCGCTGGATGAAGCGCTGCTTCACGGACACGCAGGTCGTGGTCGTCGACAGCGTCACGAACGCCGTACTCGCCTTCAACCAGGGTCGCGCCGACGCGGTCATGTTCGACGACACCTCGCTGGCGCTGATCGCGGCGACGGACCCGTCGTCGAAGCTCACCGACGACCTGTTCCTGGAGGCCCCCTACGGCATCGGGATCAAGCAGGGGAACGTCGAGCTCAAGCGATGGGTCGACGCGAGGCTCAACCTGATGAAGAAGAAGGACCTGTTCGTGCCGATCATCCGCAACAACATCGCGCCGCGCTTCGTGCCGGCGTTCCTGAAGAACGTCCTGCGACCGAACAACGACTTCACGTACCGGTCGCCGAGCCTCCCCAGCGTCGACACGGTGTGCCCGTAGCCTGACGACGTCCCGACGGGTGGTGGCCGCCGCGCCGCGGCCACCACCCGCGGATCCCGACCATGCTCGCGGTCTACGACCTCTGGACGTTCGTCGCCGAGAACTGGCGCGAGCTGCTCGACGGGCTCGTCAACACGCTGAAGGTGTCGCTGATCGCGATCGCCGGCTCGGCGGTGATCGGGATCGTCCTGGGCGCCGCCCGGGCCTACCGCGTCCCCGTGGTCAGCCAGCTCGCGGCTGTCTACGTCGAGGTGATCCGGAACACGCCGATCCTCGTCCAGATCTTCATGATCTTCTTCGCGCTGCCGCAGGCGGGCATCCGCCTCGACGCGTTCACGGTCGCGTGGCTCGCGGTGATGATCTGGGGCGGGGCGTTCAACACCGAGAACTTCCGCGCCGGCTTCGAGGCGGTCCCGTACCGCTACCGCGAGGCCGCGTACGCGCTGGGCTTCGGCGGGATCTCGACCTTCCTGAACGTGACGTTGCCGATCGGCGGCCGCATCGCCCTGCCGTCGTCGATCAACACCTACATCTCGGTGGTGAAGAACACGTCCCTGATGTACGTGATCGGCTATCCGGAGCTGACGACGACGGCGATCAACATCGCGAACCTCACGCTCGAGACGCTCGAGGCGCTCACGGTGCTCGCGATCGTCTACCTGACGCTCGTCTGGGGGCTCTCCGCGGCGATCCGGATGCTCGAGAGCAAGCTCGCGATCCCGGAGATGCGGTAGATGACGGGTGCCGCGCTCGCGCTGTTTCCCGACTGGTCGGGGCCGGTCGTCCGCTACATCCTCGAGGTCGGCCTCCCGACGACGCTCCGCATCTCGGCCTTCGCCGTGCTCGGCGCGACGGTGATCGGGATCCTGCTCGGCACGCTCTTGACGGTCGAGTTCTGGGCGTCGAAGACGGCGATCCGCGGCTACATCGAGGTCTTTCGCGGGCTCCCGATCCTCGTCACGGTCTTCCTCGTCTACTTCGGGCTGCCTGCGCTCTCGCCGCAGCTCGAGTTCGGGCCGGTCCCGGCGACGATCCTCGCGCTCATCCTCTGGGGCAGCGCCCAGGTCGCGGAGGCGACCCGAGGCGCCGTCGGGTCGATCCCGCGCGAGCAGCACGAGGCCGCGGCCGCGCTCGGCTTCGGCTGGGTGGGGCGCCACGTCTACGTGATCGTCCCCCAGGCGCTCCGCCGGCTGCTGCCGCCGCTCGTGAGCCTGCTCGTCAACATCATCCAGAACTCGACGCTTGCCGCGGTGATCGGCGGGATCGACCTGCTCCAGTCCGCGAAGGCGCAGACCGAGCGCCTGACCTTCTTCCCGCCCGCCGGGATCGGCGAGATCCACGCCGTCGAGATCTTCGGGTTCGTGATGCTGCTCTTCTTCGTGATCTCGTTCCCGCTCACGCGGCTCGCCGCGTACCTCGAGCGGCGGCTCGCCTGAGCTCGACGAGCGGTCAGCCGGCGTCGCGGGTCGGCTCGGAGTCGCCTTCGGACGGCGGCGTCCGGTCCGGCCGGGTGCGGTCGGGGTCGGCGCCCGCCACACGCGGGACGAGCCTGAGGTGGCGCGCCGGCGGCTTCGGAGCCGCACGGAGACGCGGCGGCCGACGCGCCACGAGGTTCCAGCCGGAGGAAGCACCCATGCGCTCACCGTTCGGACGCGGACGCCACTCCGCATCCCTCGGGCGGGGGATCGTCCGGCCGGTCAGGCGCCGATCGTGACCGTCTGGACGGTCGCGGCCTTCGGGACGTAGGGCCGCCCCCGCGCGTAGGTCATGGTCACGGGCGGGTCGTGCGCCACGCACGTTCCTCCCATGGTCAGCGTCGTGCACCCAGGGGCCGAGCAGACGACGAGCAATGATCCACGCGGCTGCGCCCTCACGACGAGCGGTTCCTCCAGCACGACTGTCTGACGCACGGCGGCACCTCCCAGCCGGGGAATGATGACATACGCCGTACCCACGTGCTCCACACCGCAAACCGCGGCGTTCGCCTTGCCTCAGCGCACCGCTTTCCTCACGAGCGCCCGGATCTTCCTCTCCTCGGCGGCGCCCAGCTCCCTGAGCGCGAAGCTCGTGGGCCACATCGCGCCGTCGTCCAGCTTCGCCGTGTCGCTGAAGCCGAAGGTCGCGTACCTCGAGTTGAACTTCGCGGCGCTCTGGAAGAAGCAGACGATCTTGCCGTCCTTCGCGTAGGCAGGCATCCCGTACCAGGTCTTCGGCGACAGCTCCGGGGCGGTGTCCTTGACGATCGCGTGGAGGCGCTCCGCCATGACGCGGTCGGGCTTCGGCATCTCGGCGATCTTCGCGAGCACGTCCTTCTCGGCGTCCTCCTTGCTCTTCGCCGCCTTGAGCTCGCGGGCGCGCTCCTTCATCGCGGCACGTTCCTCCGCGGTGAACCCCGTCGCGGACGTCTCCGCCCGTTTCTTCGTCGGCTTGCTGTGAGGCATGACGAAACAGAATTCGAAACCGCCCGGCTCGAAGCAGGGCTCGTCGCTGGAGGCTAACAAGAGGTTCGCGCGGTACCGCGGGCGCGATTCACGCGCGTGTCGCCTCGGCAGCACGAATCGGGCCGCAGAGGCACACGAGTCGCGGCCCGATTGCCGCGCTCTGATGTCCCGCTGGGGGACGGCGAGCGCACCGACGAGTCCGCGTTCAAGGTTGTCGTGCAGGCCACATTGGTGCACAACCAGAAGAACGGGCCCACGCGCTCGGGGCCGGAATGGGCGCTACTGGGCTCGAACCAGTGACCCCCAGCTTGTCGAGCTGGTGCTCTCCCAACTGAGCTAAGCGCCCGGGCCGTGCATCCTAGCCGTTCCGGGCGCGCGAGCCCCGCCGGACCGTTTCGCGCAGACGTCGGGCGGCAATAATGATCTCCTGCGGAACTCGGAGGGGAGGCTGCGGGCATGGTGCTGGGTGGTGTTGCTGTCGACGATCGGCTCGTGCGGCGCCTTGCCGCGATCCTGGGCAGACCGCTCGGGAGCAAGCTCGATCACGCACTTCTGTTCCGCGCCGAGATCGTGGCGCTGACGCGCGACGAGAAGGACAGGATCTTGGAGGCGCTCGAGCAGGCGCCACCCGAGCTCGAGCCGGTGCGGGAGCTCCTGCTGGCCGACGAGAACTGGCATTACCGCCGCCGTCTCTGACGACCGGGTCAGGGCCGCCGCGGCTCGGTGCCCACGCGGGTCGACGACAGCGGCATGCGGTCGCGTTCGAGCGCGATCACCTCGCGGATCGGCAGCGGCGCCTTGCCCGTCAGCGCCTGGTAGTCGCTCGAGACGACGTCCATCTCACCCGCGGCCACACCGTCGTAGTACGTGATTCCGGCGTCGATCGACCATTCCGGCCGCCCGAGCGAGCGGCGGTAGGCGATCCAGTCGCTCCGCTCGAGCGGCTCGTAGCGGTAGCTGTCGCCGGTCACGTCCGACGCCGTCGCTGCGAGCTCCGCGAGCGAGAACGACTCGGGCCCGGTGATGGTCACCGCGCGCCGCCCGTCGTGCGCGGGATCGGTGAGGAGGACGGCGATCGCCTCCGCGAGCTCGGGCCGGTACGAGAGGCTGATCCGGCCATCCCCGCCCGGGCCGGTGATCCGTCCCTGGCGGTCGAACCACGTGGCGATCTCGTCCGCGTACATGCCGTTCCGCACGGTGACGTAGGGGATGCGGGAATCCGCGAGCATCGCCTCGGTCGCGCCGTGCGAGCGGGCGTGCACGAACGTCGCGTCCGCGCTCGCGCCGACGAACGACAGGTAGACGATCCTGGCAACGTGCCGCCGGGCGGCGACGGCGATGAAGCCACGGTGGAGCACGATGCGACGTTCGGGGGGCTCGTGCATCGAGACCATGAACACGCGATCACCCGGCTCGAGCGCGTCGAGCAGGGCGTCGGGCTCGTCGTAGCCTGCGAGCGCGATCTCCGCCCCGCCGAGGTCGGGGAGGCGCTCGACGTTCCGCGTGACGGCGCGGAAGGGAATGCCGCGCCGGGCCAGCTCCTGCGCCACGAGGCCGCCGACACGGCCGCTCGCACCGGTGACGACGATCACGGTGTCACCGCATCAGAACGTCTCCGGGCACCATGGAGCGGCCGCACTCCGGAAGGCAGCGTCGGCCCGAGCGATGCCCCCCCGCGCCGCCTCCTCCACGAGACCGGCCCCCGCGAGCTGGGCGAACGAGTGTCCACCGAGGTACGCAGCGCCGAGCGCCGCGACGGGAAGCCGGACGTCCGGTCGCCGTCGCGCCGGACGCACCCTGCCGTTCTCGATCGTCCACGTCCCGACGTTGTCCGCGAAATGCGGATCGGAAACCACCTCGAGGGTGACCGGACCGCTCACGGCGTACGTGCGACCGGCAAGGGCCGACGGGACGTCGACGACACGGAGCCACAGCGCGTCCCACACCGAGAGCCGCAGCTTGTTGATGCGGTCGACGATGAGCGGGAGCGGGTGGTCGACCGGGAGGTGGTAGGCGGCAACCCGGTCGGTCCAGTCGATCTCGAACAGGAAGCGCCACACGTCACGCGTCGCCGCGTCGTCGAGGCCGAACGCCTCGACCACGCGGACGATCTTCGTCCAGTTCTCCGGCGTCGAGCCCTCCTGGACGAGCCGGTAGAGCGCGTATCCGACGGGACGGCCGTCCCGCTCGAGGAGCGCCCTGGAGAGCGGGCCCCCTCCACGGCGGCGCTCCGGTGCGTCGTCGAGGCGACGCGACGCCCACCACTCGGGCGTACGGGCGATCATCCCCGGCCTCGCCCGCGCCACCCGGTCGTACACGCGAGGGAATTCTGTCGACGCCTCCTCGTGCGACACGAGCCGGACCGAGGCGTGCGGCCCGGCTCCGCGCGCGATCGACACCGCGCTGCGGTCGGCGTCGAGGTTGAGCGAGGTCGAGGCGAGCCCGTATCCGAAGCGGCCGTAGATCGTCTCCTCCGACGCCCACAGCGCGGCAATCGGCTCGCCGCGCTCGCGGATATCGCGGAGCTGTACGTCCATCATCCGGCGCAGCAGGCCACGGCGCCGGTGCGACGGCAGGACGCCGACGATCGTGACTCCCGCACACGGCAGCTCGCCTCCCGGTACCGTCAGCCCGAACGGGAACACGCCGGCCCCCGCCACGACGGCGCCGTTGTCCCACACGGCGTGCATGCGGTCGAGGGGCAGCAGCTTCGCGAAACGGGCGGCGTCCTCCTCGGTGGGCTGCCAGCCGAAGTAGTGCCCGATGGCGGACGCGGCGGCGGCCCACTCGTCGAGGTCGCGTGTCGTGCGGACCCGGTAGGCCATGCGGCGATCCTATGCCGCCGCGGCTGTGCTCAGACCTTCTCGAGCGGCGCGTAGTCGAGCATCAGCCGCCGCTCGCTGCCGTCCGCAGCGAAGCGCACGGTGACGACGCCGTCCGGCTCGATGCGCGTCACCACTCCTTCGCCCAACGAGCCGTGCCGCACGGAGTCGCCCGTCGAGAGCGCCGGGACGGCCCCCTCCTCGCGCGGTGTGACCTGCCGCGGCGACTGCGCGTAGCCCGACCAGGACGCCGGCTGGAGGCGCTCGCGTTCGACGGACGGGGGAAGCTCGTCGAGGAACCGGGACGGCAGGTTGTACTCGCGGCGTCCGTAGAGCGACCGGGCCGTCGCGTGGGTGAGCGTCAGCCTTTCCATCGCGCGCGTCATGCCGACGTATGCGAGCCGGCGCTCCTCCTCGACCTCGTTCTCCTCGAGTGAGCGGGCGTGCGGGAAGATCCCCTCCTCCATCCCGATGAGGAAGACGACGCGGTACTCGAGGCCCTTCGCGTTGTGGATCGTCATCAGGGTGACCTGGGCCTCGTCGTCGGCGAGCGTGTCCTGGTCGGACTGGAGCTGCACCTCCTCGAGGAAGCCCGACAGGGTCGGCTCGTCCGCACGGGCACGGTACTCCTGCGCCGAGCCGACGAGCTCGGAGAGGTTCTCGATCCGTCCCCGCGCCTCGATCGTCCGCTCCGCCTCGTACGCCTCGATCGTCCCCGAGCGGTCGAGCACGGCCTCGACGAGCTCGTCCACCTCGAGCTCCTGTGCGGCCGACATGAGCGACTCCATCATCGTGCGGAAGCTCCGGATCGCGCGGGCGCTCGCGGTCGCGACCCCTGCCGCCTCCGGATCGGCAGTCGCATCCCAGAGGGAGATCCCGAGCGCGGTCGCGTGCGCCACCATCCGCTGGATCGACGTGTCGCCGATTCCACGCCGCGGGCGGTTCGCGATCCTCATGAGCGCAACGGCGTCGTCGGTGTTGTTCAGGACCGACAGGTACGCGACGACGTCCTTGATCTCGGCGCGCTCGTAGAAGCGCGGCCCCCCGATCACCTGGTACGGGACGCCTTGCCGGACGAGGACGTCCTCCAGCACCCTCGACTGGGCGTTCGTGCGGTAGAAGACCGCGATCTCCGAGGCGGAGTAGCCCGACTCCACGAGCCGCGCGATCTCGGCGGCGACGAAACGCGCCTCGGCATGCTCGTCCTCGACCTCGACGACCTCGACCGGGTCACCCTGGCCGAGCTCCGACCAGAGCCGCTTCGGCTTGCGGTCGCGATTGTTGTCGATCACCGCGTTGGCCGCCTCGAGGATCGCGTTCGACGAGCGGTAGTTCTGCTCGAGCGCGACCGTGTCCGCCCCGCCGAAGTCCTTCTCGAAGTCGAGGATGTTGCGGATGTCCGCGCCTCTGAACGCGTAGATGCTCTGATCGGGATCGCCCACCGCGAAGACGTTCCGGTGCTGCGCGGCGAGGAGCTGGAGGAGGCGGTACTGGGCCTTGTTCGTGTCCTGGTACTCGTCGACGAGGACGTGGTGGAACGTCGACTGCCAGCGCTCGAGCGCCTCGGGGAAGCGCTCGAGGACGTCGACGGTGAGCATCAGCATGTCGTCGAAGTCGACCGCGTTCGAGGCGAACAGGCGCCGCTGGTAGAGCTCGTACACCTCGGCGACGGTCTGGTCCCAGAAGGACGCGACGCGGGACGTGTACTCCTCGGGCCCGACCAGCTGGTTCTTTGCGTTGGAGATCTGCGCGTGGATGCCGCGCGGAGTGAATCGCTTCGGATCCTTGCCGAGCTCCTCGAGGCAGGCCTTGACGAGCCGCACCTGGTCGGCCTGGTCGTAGATCGTGAACGACGACCGGTAGCCGAGCCGCTCGGCCTCCCGGCGCAGGATCCGCCCGCAGGCGGCGTGGAAGGTGAGGATCCAGATCCCACGCGCGGTGCGGCCGAGGATGCGCTCGAGCCGCTCGCGCATCTCGGTGGCGGCCTTGTTCGTGAACGTGATCGCGAGGATCTCGTTCGGCTTCACGCCGTGCGCGCGGATCAGGTGCGCGACCCGGTGGGTGAGCACCCGGGTCTTGCCCGACCCGGCGCCCGCGACGACGAGGAGTGGCCCGTCGACGTGCAGCACGGCCTCCCGCTGCGCCGGGTTGAGGCCTGCGAGGAGCTCCTCGTGCGGCGTGACCGTCACGAGGTCGATGCTAGCCGCGGCCTCCGTCAGCCCATACCGAGCGAGATCACGCCCCGGTCGATCAGGCCCTGCGTGAACGCCGGGACCGGTACGAGCTTGACGCCGTACGCGTCGCGTAGAAACCACTCGAAGTAGACGAAGGCGCTCGAGCGCACCGTTCCGAGCCGCTCGAGCCGTGCCAGATCGCAGACGGTGAGCCTCGACCGCAGCTCGGGCCGGTCGAGGAACACCGAGACGAGCGCGGCGAGGTCGGGCTCGATGTCGCCCAGGAGCATCGTCGGCGTGTCCGTCGCGAGCCGGTCGACGCCGAGGAAGCCGTTCCGGAGCTCGAAGCGGCTCTCCTCCGCTCTCCACCGGACCGTCAGGCGGGTGTCCTCGTCGCTGACGACCTCGACGTCGTCGAGCTCGTCGCGGCAGTGCTGCGCGAAGCCGGCGAGCACCTCTCCCTGCGTCGTCGAGCGGGCGCCCCACTCGACCGGCCGCGACGACGCCCGGCGCCCGAGCGCGACAAGGACGTCGTCGCGGCGCACCGGCTCGAGCAGGCCCTCGGCCTCCAGGTCGTCGAGGACGCCGCCCCGGGCTGCACCCTCGGGGAGCGCGCCGATCCGCTCGTCCGTGAGCGCCTCGAGCACCTCCGCCTGTTGCCGGGAGAGCACGGACACGTTCTACGCGCTGCCCCTGACGACTCCCAGGAACACGTCCGGGGAGACGTCTCCGATCGAGAGATGGCGGCCGCCGGAGGCCTCCGCCAGCGCGGGTCCGCAACTCTCGCCCGCTCGCTCGGGCGGGACGGCGTCGACCACCACGCAGCCGACGCGGCTGCGTCGTAGGAGGCGTCCCTCGGCGAGGACATCCGCGAGCGGATCGCCGCCGCGGCGCAACGCCACGTTCGGGAGGCCGTCGGTGACGCAGACGACGAGCGGTCGTGCGTTCGGGCGCTTGTGGAGCTCCTGGCGGACGACCCGCCGCGCGAGGTCGAGTGCGCCCGCGAGCGGCGTCCGGCCGCTCAGGGGAACCCGGCCGAGGGACTCGGCGGCCAGCCTCAGGCTGCGCGTGGGCCGCAGCGCGACGACCGCCTCCGGCAGCCCGCTCTGGAAGGCGACCACCGAGACGCGGTCGCCGCGCGCCGAGGCGTCCTCGAGGAGCCGGAAGACGAGCCCCTTCACCTGCTCGACGAGCCGGTCGGCGTGGAGGGAGTACGAGTTGTCGACGACGAAGCACACCTCCAGGGGCACCGGATGCTCGCGCACCTTGCGGCGAAGGTCGTCCTTCGCGACGGCGAACGGCTGTGCGCGACGTCCTGCCCGCGCGGCGGCCGCACGAACGGTCGCGTCGAACGCGATGTCCCGGTCGCGGCGCCCGGCGATCCGCGCTCGCGAGTACTTCCCGCGGCGCAGGGCAACGAGCGACCGGTCGCGCCGGCCGATCGCGCCTCGCTCGAGGCGGTCGGGTGGCCCCGGCCGGTCGAGCACGCGTCCTGCGTCGACCTCGAGCTCCGCGATGCCGGGCGTGCCCTCCAGCTCGTCTAGTGCCGTGTCCGTCCCGGCCTCACCGGGACCGCCGCTTTTTTTTCGCTCGTCTCCGCGTCGAGAGCGTCCTCGAGAATGCGCCGCAGGAGCCGGTCGTCGAGCCCGGAGCCCGGCTCGAACGGGTCGACCGGAACACGGTGCCCGAGCGCGAGCGCTGCCGCGTCGAGCAGGTCGCCGGGCTCGACGCGCTCGTGCCCGGCGAGCGCGGCGAGCGCCTTCGCGCACTGGAGGATCGTCACGTCGGCGCGATGGCTCGCGACGCCGGCGCCGGTGACGAGCCTGGCGATGGCCCGATAGAGGTCGGGCGCCACGGAGACGTCCGCAACGCGGTCGCGCGCCGAGCGGATCGTCGCCGCGCACCGGGACTGCTCCTCGACCCAGCCCGCCGCGAACCCGGCCGGGTCGGCGGTGTACGCCTCGCGACGGCGGATCACCTCCGCCCTGCGGCCGGGGTCGGCGAGCGCCTCGACGACGACCCGCAGGCCGATCCGGTCGGCGAGCTGCGGGCGGAGCTCTCCCTCCTCGGGGTTCATCGTGCCGACGAGGAGGAAGCGGGCGGGATGCGACACCGAGACGCCCTCGCGCTCGACGACGTTGACGCCCAGCGCGGCGGCGTCGAGGAGGACGTCGCAGATGTGGTCGTCGAGCAGGTTGATCTCGTCCACGTAGAGGATCCCGCGGTTCGCCTCTGCGAGCAGGCCGGGCTCGAGCGCCATGACGCCCTCGCGGAGTGCGCGGCCGATGTCGACCGAGCCGGCGACACGATCTTCGGTCGCGTTCAGCGGCAGGTCGACGACCCGCACGCGCCGCAGGTGCGAGCCCAGGTGCTCGCCGCGCTCGACCCGCTCGCGGCACGCCGGGCACGGGTCGGCGGGGTCGCACGAGAACGGGCAGTCCGCGACGACGTCGATCTCCGGCAGGAGCTCGGCGAGACCGCGCACGGCCGTCGACTTGCCCGTGCCGCTCGGCCCCTCGACGAGGACGCCGCCCACAGCGGGGTTGACCGCGTTGACCAGGAGCGCCTGCACGAGGCGCTCCTGGTCGACGATCGCCGTGAACGGGTAGAGGCTCACGACAGGACGAGCGGCTTCCCGAACGTCGGCTCGGCCTGTGGGATCGGCGCGAAGTGCCATGTCCCGATCAGCGGCACGGCCGTGTCGCGGTTGACCTTCACGTCGATCACGTACGGCGTGCCCGCGGCGAGCGCGGTCTCGAACGCGGAGCCCAGATCGGCCGGGTCCTCGACCGAGATCCCTCCGGCGCCCATCGCCTCGGCCATCTTCGCGAAGTCCGGGTTCCAGAACTCGCCCGTCGACTGCTTGACGAAGCTCGTGCCGATCTCGCGACCGTCCATGTAGAACCGCTGCAGGTCGCGGATCACGCCGATCGTGTAGTTGTTGAGGATCACCCAGATCGCGGGGATCCCGTACTCGGTCGCAGTCGCGACGGCGCCGGGGAACATCATGAAGCTGCCGTCGCTCGTCACGCACACGGCGGGCTGCTCCGGTCGCGCGAGCTTGAGACCGAGCACGCCGTACGTGCCGAAGCCCATGCCGGCGAAGCCGCCGGGCGTGAAGACCGTCTGCGGGCCGTAGACGTCCCAGTACTGCTCGACCCACGTCTGGTGGTTCCCGGTGTCCGTGATCATCAGCGTGTCGTCGGGCGCGGCGGCCCGCAGCTCCTTGATCACGCGACGCGGATCGATCGGGACGGCGTCGGAGGCCTTCTCCTGCTCGATGAAGTTCGACCACTCCTCCTTGTAGGCCTCGACCTGGTCGTGCCAGGGCGAGCGGTCGCGCTTCGGGCCCTGCTGCTCCGCGAGCGCGAGAAGCTGCTTCAGCACCTCGCGGACGTCGCCGACGATGCCGAGCTCGGTCGGGTAGTTCCGGCCGATCTCCTGCGGGTCGATGTCGACGTGGATCAGCTTCGTCGGCGGGATGTTGTACGTGTAGCCCGGCAGCCACGAGGAGCTGTGGATGTCCGAGAAGCGGCAGCCGAGCGCGAGGATCACGTCGGCGTTCCGCGCCGCCTCCTGCGCGGGGTACTCGCCCCAGCAGCCCGCGATCCCGAGGTGGAGCGGGTGCCGTGCGGAGAGGGCGCCCTTGCCCATGAAGCTCGTGTAGACCGGCACGTTCACGTGCTCGGCGAACGCGGCGAGCTGCTCGCTCGCCTCGGAACAGACGACGCCTCCGCCGGCGAGGATGAGCGGCCGGCGGGCGCCGACCAGCAGCTCCAGCGCCTTCGCCACGGCCTCGGGCGAGCCGGGGGTGCGCCAGTTGAGCTGGAGCGAGCGCTCGGCCGGGTCGGGCACCTCGACGTCCGCCTTCGTCACCCAGAGGTCGTACGGCACGTCGATGTGGACGGGGCCCGGGCGCCCCTCGCGTGCGAGCTTGAACGCCTTCGGCAGAAACTTCCCGAGGTCCGAGACGGAGTGCGCCTGGAAGCTTCGCTTCGTCATCACCTTCGCGATGCTCGGATAGTCGGCCTGGAAGTAGCGGTACTCCTCCTGCAGCGCGCCGGAGTCGTACTGCGTCGTGGCCACCTGCCCCGTGATCGCGATCAGCGCCGACGAGTCGTAGAAGGCGTTCGCGACTGCGGCCGTGAGCAGCATCGGCCCCGGGCCGGTCGACGTGTAGACGGGGATCACCTCGTGGCTGACGCGGTAGTAGGCGTCGGCCATGTAGGCCGCACCGGTCTCGATGCGGGGGAAGACGACCGAGATCTCGTCCTGGCGGTCGAAGACGCCGTCGAGCAGCCCGACGGCACCGTGACCCGCGTACCCGAACAGGTACGGCACCTTCTCCCGGATCAGGTACTCGACGACGAGGTCGGCGCCGCGCATCTCGCTCATGCTGGCTCCCTTCACGCTCGATAATCGATGATGCGGCCGATCTTACGCGGATCGACGCTCGGCCCATCCGGACAAACCCGCAGGTACGGTCCCGCGATGCTCCGGGAGGGAACGCTCGACGACATCCCGCGTGCCGCGGCGTTGCGCCAGCGTGCCTGGCCGGAATCGATCGTCACCGAGGAGGGCATGCGCCACTGGCTCTCGGGCATCCCGCCGCGGGCCGAGCATGCGCTCCTCGCATGGGAGGACCGCGGCGAGCTCCTCGGCTGGGCGCACGCGGGCCGATCGTGGTGGCACGCGGATCCAGCCGCCGGAATCCTCTCGATCACGGTCGAGCCGTCGCGGCGCGGCGAGGGCATCGGCACGGCGCTGGCCGAAGCCGCCGACGCGCACCTCGCCCGGCTCGAGGTCCGGACGACGCGCGCCGGTTCGCTGGACGAGCCCGCGGCGCGCGCGCTCGCCTCGGGGCGCGGCTTCACCGAGATTGCGGCGGCGACCGTGTCGGGCGTCGATCCCCGTACGATCGAGCCACGCCCGGTCCCCGCAGGGGTCGAGCTCGTCCCCCTGGCCGAGCTCGACGACCCCGAGCCGGTCTACGAGCTCGACCTCGAGGTCGGGGAGGACATCCCGAACGAGGACTTCGACGCGATCGAGTTCGACGACTGGAAGGCCCAGTTCTGGAGGAGCCCCCTGATCGACGACGACGCGAGCCTCGTCGCGTTCGTCGACGGGGAGCTCGCGGGCATGACGATGATCCGTGTCGACCGGGCGAGCGGCCGCGCGCAGAACAACCTCTGCGGCGTTCGCCGGCGCCACCGGGGCAGAGGGCTCGCGCTGCTCCTCAAGTCGCACAGCCTCCGCCGTGCCGCGGGGCTCGGGGCGACGATCGCTCTCACGGACAACGACGAGACGAACGCGCCCATGCTCGCGGTCAACGCGAAGCTCGGCTACCGGCCGTATGCGCGCCGGCTGGAGTGGGAGCGCACGTCGACGGCCGCTACCAGCGCACCGTGAGCTCGACGTGCGTGCCGAAGCCCGACGGGCGACGGACGCGGAAGGTGTAGGTCCCGGGGGGCAGCGGCTCGTAGGAGCCGCTGCAGTAGTACGAGCCCGCCGCACCGTCGCAGCGCGTGGTCGCCGTGTCGAGCAGCGGGCCACCCCTCGGCGCGTGCCTCCCGAGCAGGACGAGCTGTGTACGGCCGGTCGTCCGCGTGCGGAGGAGCACCGAGAACGACGCGGGCTTGCGCACGACGACGCTGACCTGCACCGACCCGCCGGTGGCGACGAACTGCTCCAGGTGAACCGTTGCGGCGCCCGCGGCGGCCGGGAGGCTCAGCGCGACGACGGACGCGAGGGCGACGGCAGCCGCGCGGCGCACGGCGAGCCGTCCTAGGAGCCCCTCGACGGCAGGACGGCGATCCGGTCGTCGAGCAGCAGGACGCGCACGGAGGCACCATAGTGCTCCGCGAGCGCCGACTCCGTCAGGACGTCGGCCGGCGTCCCGTCGGCGACGATCCGTCCCTCCGCGAGGAGCAGCACACGATCGGCGTACTGCGCCGCGAGCGTGAGGTCGTGCATCGCCGCCACGAGGGTCAGCCCGTCCGCCGAGCGGAGCGCATCGAGGAGTTCGAGCGCCTGTTGCTGATGACCGATGTCGAGGGCGGCGGTCGGCTCGTCGAGGAGGACGATCGGCGCCTCCTGGGCGAGGGCGCGGGCGACGACGACGCGTTGGCGCTCGCCGCCGGAGAGCGTCCCGAGCGCCCGCTCGGCGAAGGGCTCGAGCCCGAGCCGGTCGAGCGCGCGCGCGGCCGCGTCGCGGTCGGCGGCGCCCTCGCGTGCGAGCGGCCCCAGGTGCGGCGTCCGGCCCATAAGCGCGTACTCCGCGACCGTCAGCCAGGGTGGTGTCTCGGGCTCCTGCGGCACGACTGCGAGCAGCCGTGCCCGTTCGCGCCGCTCCAGGTCGGCGGCGGCCCGCCCGAAGAGCGACACGTGCCCCTCATGGCGCACGAGCCCCGCGATCGCGCGCAGGAGCGTCGTCTTCCCCGCGCCGTTCGGGCCGATCAGCGCCACCCACTCGCCGCGTTCCACCCGCGCGGTCACCTCGCGCACGACCGGACGACCGCCCAGCCGCACGGTCACGCCGTCGAGCTCGATGGCGCTCACGCGCGGCTCCCACGCGTGCGCAGCACGAAGGCGAAGAACGGGGCGCCGAAGAGCGCGGTCACCACGCCGATCGGAACCTCCGCCGGGGCGAGCGCCGTCCGCGCGACGACGTCCGCGAGGATCAGGAACCCCGCCCCCACGACGAACGAGAGCGGCAACAGGCCGCGGTACGACGTCCCCACCACGAGCCGGATCGCGTGCGGCACGATGATCCCGACGAAGGCGATCAGGCCGCACACGGCCACGGCCGCGGCCGTGCCGACGGTCGCCGCGACGACCAGCGCGAGGCGCGTGCGCCGCACGTCGACGCCGAGGCTCGCGGCCTCGAGGTCGCCGAGGCTGAGGACGTCGACGACGCGTCGCATGGCGACGATCACGGCCGTCGCGAGGAGGACGTACGGCGCGAGGACGACGACGTCGCTCCACCCCGTGTTCGGGAGGCTCCCGAGGATCCACGAGGTGACCTCCTGGAGCGTCTCCGTGTTCTGCTGCTGGACGAACGTCTGCAGCGCGGTGAAGAAGCTCGCGACCGTCACACCGGCGAGGACGAGCGTGGCGGAGTCACGCTCGCGACCGGCCGCGCGGCCGATTCCGTACGCCAGCACGACGGCGAGGGCCGCTCCCGCGAACGCCGCGAACGGCAGCACCTGCCGCCCCGCGAGCGCGTGCGGGAGGTACGCGATCGCGAGCGTCGCGCCGAGCCCCGCGCCGGCAGCCACGCCGAGCAGATAGGGATCGGCAAGCGGGTTGTGGAACACGCCCTGGTAGGTCGCGCCCGCGATGGCGAGCATCCCGCCCACGAGCGCGGCGAGGAGGACACGCGGCACCCGCAGGTCCCAGAGGATCGACTCCTGGGTTGCGTCGAGCGGCGAGGTCACGCCCGGGATGCCGAGCTTCTCGCCGAGCGAGCGCAGCACCTCGCCGACCCCGATGTCCACGGGGCCGGCGACGATGCCGACGACGAACGCGACGACGAGAAACGCGAGTGCGCCGAGCGCCCACCCCGGCGTGACGCCGCGGACGCGGATCGCGCGCGCCGGTGCGGCGGCGGCCTCCACCCGGCGCTACTGCCGCCCGAGCCGCTGGAGCGCCGTGCCGACCGCCCGCACGAGGTTCACCAGCCGCGGCCCCCACCGGGAGGCGATCGAGTCGTCGAGGCGCACCACCGAGCCCGTCCGCACGGCTGCGATCCGCGACCACCCCGGCCGGCCGGCGACCGTGCGTGCGCTCTGGTCGCAGCAGACGGTGTCGGCGAGCACGATCAGACCGGGATTCGCGGAGATGACGTACTCGGGCGAGAGCTGCGGGTACTCGGTCCCGCCCTTCGCCGCATCGGCGATGTTCCGGAGCCCGAACATGGCGTAGACACGGCCGACGAACGTGTTCGACGTGAGGGTGAAGAGCGTCGGGTCGAGCTCGTGGTAGACGGTCACACCGGTCGCCTTCGCGCGGCTCCGGGAGACGATCGCCGCGATCCGGTTCTTCATGCTCGTCACGAGCCGGCTTGCCTCGGCGGTGTGCCCCGTCACCTTCCCGAGCTGCCGGATCTGCTGGTACGCGCCGCGCAGCGTCGCGGCCGCGTCCTGGTGCACGACCGCGATCCCGAGCCTGCCGAGCGCCTCGGAGAGCCCCTTCGGGTCGTAGGAGATCACGACGAGGTCGGGCCGGTACGAGGCGATCGCCTCGACGTTCGGCGTGAAGCCGGAGAGCGTCGTGCGCGGCGCCGTCGTCGGGAAGTCCGAGCGCTCGTCGACGGCGATCACCTGCTTGCCGGCGCCGATCGCGAAGAGCGTCTCGGTCGCTGTGGCCGAGAGCGAGACGATCCGGGTCGGCCGCTCCGCGACCGTCACCTTCCCGTTGAAGGCCGTGATCGTCGCCGGGAAGGCCGAGGGCGTCGCGGACGTGGTGGCCGAGGATGCGGGGACGAGGACGAGCGCGAGGGCGCTCAGCGCCGCCGCGAGGGCGAGACGTGCCATGGGTGCATCTCCTTCTCCCTTCCGCGAGGGGGTCGAGGCGTCGGGAGAGCGGCAGGTCTTCTGACTCGGGGCTCCCTCCCCCGCCGCCTTCCCGGCCCGGAGGCCAGTGGCGTCGTGGCGGGAGAGCGTCTCCCCTCACAGCGGCGGGACCGTCCCGGACTCGCACCGGGTTCCCTCACCGCGCTCCTCTCTGGTGGCGCGAGCCTACCACTCCCCGCGGAGCCTCAGGTTGGCGCAGCGTGGCCGGGAGCCTTCTTCCGCGGTCGGGGAGGGCGGTGTGGCGCCGCCCTCCCCATGGCCGTGGTCTAGGAGACGGCCGGGCCCGCCGACCTGTGCGCTCGCACGCCCAGACCCACGGCGCCGAGAGCGAGGAGGGCCACGGCGGCCGTGGCGGCGAGCGCTCCGATCGCGGCGTCGAGCCAGTCGAACGCGCCCGCGGCCTGCCGCGCCTGCTCGAGCTCCGCGTGCCGGTAGTACGCGGCGGTCGCCACCCAGCGAGACCCGAGCGCCTCGAGCGCCTGCGGCGGTAGACCGGTCGCCGTCCCGGCGTCGGACGATCCCCCGTAGCGCGCCGCCATCGCCTGGTAGCGCTCCCCCATCGCCCGAATCGCCTCGGGCGGAAGCGACGAGCTGGCCCCGTAGTGCTCGGCCATGGCCTCGTAGCGCTCGCCCATCGCGCGGATCGCCTGCGGCGTCAATGGCTCCGACGCAGCGACGGCCGCCGTCGTGAGGAGCATCGCCGCAAGCACCGCACCGGCGATGAGGCCGACTGCACGCTGTCCGTTCATGTCGCTCCTCCCTCTCGTGTGCTGACACCCGCGAACGTACGCCCGCAGCCGTCGCGCGAAAATCGGCGCATCGGCGGGTTTTCCGCGGAACCGAGCTACTCGGGAACCGGCGGAACGGCTGGGCTTTGACCGTCGCCGTCCGGCGCCGACCCTGCGCTGGCGCCTTGCCGGGCGAGCGTTGCCGCAAGCTCCCTGCGTGACCGAATGCCGAGCTTGCGGTAGATCTTCGAGAGGTTCCACTGCACGGTCTTTGGGCTGATGAAGAGCTCGTCGGCCACCTCGCGGTACGTGCGTCCGGCGGCGACGAGGCCCGCGACCCGCTCCTCTGTCGGCGTCAAGGCTCCCGGTCCAGGGGCTCGGCCGCCGACTCGCGCCAGCTCCGCGCGCGCCTTGTCCGACCAGAGCCTCGCGCCGAGCGAGTCGAACACCGCGAGTGCAGCCTGGAGCGACTCGCGGGCGGCCCGTTTCTTCCGGGCCCGACGGTGGATCGTTCCCCTGACGAGAAGCGTCCGCGCGCGCTCGAACGGCTCCCCGAGGCGCTCGTGGAGCTCGAGTGCGCGCTCGAGCTCGACGTCGGCCCGCTCGATCTCATCGGTGGCCGCGCTCAGCAGTCCGCGACAGCGACTCCCGATCGCCAGCGCCCAGACGCGCTCGAGCGCTCGGCCCCGCTCCTCGAGCTCGGCGAGCAGCGCGGCCGCCTCGTCGATGCGACCGAGCGCGAGCAGCGTCTCGACGGCGTCCCCGTGGAAGCGGAAGAACGTCGGCTCGCCAAAGCCCGCCTCTCTGACGGCGTCGGGCAGCGGGCCGAGGAAGCGATGCGCCTCCGCCGGGCTTCCCAGCGAGAGCTCGAGGAAGCCGCGGATGGCGAGCAGCTCGAAGTACGCCGGCATGACTCCCATCCGAAGCGCCAGCGGAACGCCCTCGTCCGTCGCCGAGCGGGTCGGCTCGACCAGGCCGAAGTGGGAATCCACGCGCGCCCTGCCCGTCAGAGCGTAGGGCCGTTCGCTCTCGCCGGTCTGCGACACCGCCACGAAGCCCGCCTCGGCATAGCGGGCGGCGACGGGCCAGTTGCCTGCCAGGCACTCGGTGCGCGCGAGTTGGTCGAGGACGATCGCCAGCGAGTGCTCGTCGCCCTGGGCGAGTATGTCTCGGCGCAGCGCCTCCAGGACGACTCGCGACCCGTCGAGGTTTCCGGCCCACTGGAGCAGCATCCCGTGGACCCAGCGCGGACGGCTGAGGATCGGGTGCCATCCGATCTCGCTCTCGAGGGCCACGGCTCGCTCGATCGTCGCGAACGCGATGCCGTCACCGCCCACCGACTCGTGCACGGCCACGTCGGCCAGCGCATTCGCCAGCACTCCTGTCTCGCCGAGCTGCTCGGCGAGGTCGAGCGCATGGCGCGCGCGATCCACCGCAGCGGCTACGTTGCCAATCTGGTGAACGCTCCAGGCAAGTCCCCGCTCGGTCTCGATCTGCAGGCGAACGTCGTCGCCGACCTCGGCGAGCGCCGCCTCGAAGAGCTCGGCGCCGACGTGATAGCCCTCCCTGAAGGCGCGGACCCACGCCAGCCGGTTGAGGGCCCGGGCGCGATCGCGCCCGGGCGGGGAGGCGGCGACGATCTCCTCGAGCAGCGCGCGCGCACGCTCGGTCTCGCCCGCCTCGAAGAGACACTCGGCGGCCTCGATCCCGCGTCGGCCCGCCTCGCCGGCGACGTTGCCCGGCGTGAAGCGGCGGGCCTGCTCCCACAAGGTCGCCGCTGCGTCGGGGGCTCCGCGCGAGCGGGCCCGGCCGGCGGCTTCGTCCAGCTCGGCCGCGAGCTTCTCATCGGGCCCGGTAGCCGAGAGCGCGAGATGCCCTGCGCGCTCCTCGGGGTCGTCGAGCACCGTCGCAAGGCGGGCGTGCAGCTCGCGACGCTCCGCGCCCGTTGCACCTGCGTACAGAGCGGATGCCAGCAGCGGATGCGTGAAGCGCACGCGTTCGCCGTCGACCTCGAGCACCCCCGTGCCAACCCCCTCGTCGAGGGCGTCGTCGGTGCCGGATGTCCCCGCAGCGGCACGCACGAGGTCGACCGTCGCCCGCCGCAGCACCGCGACGACCAGGGCGACGGCACGGGCCGGGGACGAGAGGCCGGAGAGGCGCTCCACGACGAGCGCGCGCAGGTTGTCCGGAACCGGGAGCGGCGCACCGGGCGTCCACGGCCGCTCGAGCTGGACGATGCTCCGCGCGATCTCGAGCGCAAAGAGGGGATTCCCGCCCGATGCCCCGTGGAGCTCTGCGAGCATCGAGCGGTTGAGCTGGACGTCGGCGCGGTCCCGGAGCAGTCGATCGAGCGTGTCCAGGTCGAGAGGCCCGACGGTCAGCCGTTCGAAGCGATCGTCCGGGAGCGCCAGCTCGGTCAGCCCGGGCACGCTTCCAGGCTCGAGCCGGCGGGCGACCAGCAGTCCGATCGGTCCCTCTCTGAGACGGCGGGCGACGAACTCGAGCGCACTCGCGGACGGTCGGTCGAGCCACTGGACATCGTCGACCGCGAGGAGGACCGGTCTGCTCTCGGTCAGCGACCGCAGAACGCCGAGGAGGCCCAGCGCGACCGCGCGCGGAAGCGGCGCGGGGCCCTCGGCCTCCCTCCGGAGCAGTGCGACCTCGAGCGCGCGCCTCTGCGGCTCGGGGAGACCCGACATCGCTTCGGTCGGGACGTCCTCCAGCAGGTCGCCCAGGGCGGCGAATGCGAGCTGTGTCTCCGAATCGACCGGCCGGCTGACGAGCACGTGATACGACCGCGTCCGGGCGCCGGCGACGACGCGCTGCCACAGTGTCGTCTTGCCGATCCCCGCCTCGCCTTCGAGATGGAGCCCGGCCGGATGCTCCGCTACGGCGTCGAGAAACCGATGCAGCAGGTCGAGCTCGCGCTCTCGTCCGACGACTTCGACTCCCTGCGAGGACATCGCGACTCCCTCAGACGCCTGGATCCGGTCCCCCCGATCGATCACGGCGCACCCGCAGCGCCGACTGCCAATCGTCGCACTACCATTCGACGATGTCCACGTCGGCCCTGACAACACCCCGGTCCGGGTGGGCGGCGTGGCTCCCCGTGCTCGCCTGGGCCGCGGTGATCTTCGCGTTCTCGTCGATCCCGAGCCTCTCGAGCGGCCTTGGCAGCTGGGACCTCCTCCTGCGGAAGCTCGCGCACGTCACGGAGTACGCGATCCTGGGCGCGCTCCTCCTGCGCGCGACGCGACGGCCCGGCCTCGCGCTCGGGCTGGCTGCGCTCTACGCGATCTCGGACGAGGTGCACCAGCACTTCGTCGAGGGACGCCATGCCGCGGTCGTCGACGTGGTCATCGACACGAGCGGCGCCGTCGTGGGCATCCTCGCCTGGAGCTGGCTCGCGGCACGCCGCGAGGCGGGCTGACGCTCGACGCTGGACCGTAGAATCGCCTCGATGGAACGCAAAGACGTCCCCGACCGCCAGCTCGACGCGCTGCTCGAGCGGCTCGACCGGATCGCCGCGCAGCTCGAGCGGATCGACTCGCGGCTCGAGGCGAGCGAGGGGCTGCTCCAGGTGAGCCGCGAGCTGCGGGCGCTCAACGACTCGCTGAACGCCGTCGCCTACGCGGCCCTCGGGCAGTCGCCGCAGGTGCGGCGCCGCGCGGGCTGACCGGCCCGTCGAGACCGGCGGTCAGCGGGCGAAGCGGTAGATGGTCCCCCCGGCGGAGACGGCGTAGAGCGTCGCCCCGTTCAGGCTCTCGCCGAAGGACGTCAGCTGCGGGACGCTGACCGGCTCGCGCCGCAACGCTCCGCCGCGCGTCGAGGTGCTCCAGATCGTGCCGCTGCAGTAGTCGCCGAACACGTAGCGCCCTGCGAGACGGGGAACGGCCTTGCCACGGTAGACGTAGCCGCCCGTGACCGAGCACCCGTCCGCATGCGTGTACTGCGCAACCGGCTGGATCAGGCGTCCGGGGCCGAGCGTGTCGTCGCCGAACCTGCTCCGGCCCTCGTAGACGTTCCAGCCGAAGTTGACGAGCCCCGTGGTGCCGCGTGGCAGCCGGTCGATCTCCTCGATCTCGCCCTGACCGACGTCACCGATCCAGAGGTCGCCGGTGCGGCGGTCGAAGCTGTAGCGCCACGGGTTGCGCAGCCCGATCGCGACGAGCTCGGGCTTCGGCGACGCCTGGCGCACGTCGAGCCGGAACATCTTGCCGAGGAGCGTGTCGGGGTTCTGGGCGCGATCCTCGGGGTCGCCGCCGGAGCCGCCGTCGCCGAGCCCCACCCAGAGCTTTCCGTCGGGGCCGAACTGGAGGTTGCCGCCGTTGTGGTTCGAGTACGGCTGCGCGACGCGAAGGATCTCGTCGGCGCTGCCCGCGAGCGCGCGCCCGTTCGCCGCCCTGTAGCGGACGACCCTCGTCGAGCCGTCTCCGCGGGCGGTGTAGTTGACGTAGAGGGTCCGGTCGCGCGCGTACCCGGGTGAGAACGCGAGCCCCAGCAGGCCCTGCTCGCCCCCGGCGACGACGAGCGAGCGGACGTCGAGGAACGGCCTCGAACGGATGCGTCCGCGCTCGACCACACGGATCAGGCCGCCCTGCTCGACCACGTACAGGCGGCCCGGCTCGCCGGGTGCCTGCGTCACGAGCACCGGTGCGGAGAGCCCTCGAGCGACCGCCACGAGCTTCGGCGACGCCGACCCTGCGGCGAGCGCGACACCGGCGACGGTCGCCGCGACGAGCGTCGCGAGAGCGAGAGAGACCCCACGCACGTGGTGTCAGGGTATCGGTCGGGGTAGGCTCCGCCGCCGTGAAGATCGTCGTCGTCGGTGCGGGTCAGGTCGGGTCGACCATCGTCGAGGCATTGCACGGCGAGCACGACCTCACCGTGATCGACACGGTCCGGGACCGGCTCGAGCCGCTCGCCTACCGCTACGACCTGAGGACCATCGAGGCGAACGGAGCCAGCCGCCGCGCGATCCAGCAGGCGGGGACGAGCAGCGCCGACCTCTTCATCGCATGCACCTCGCGCGACGAGGTGAACCTCGTGGCGTGCTCGTTCGCGCGGGTCGAGGCGCCGCGCGCGACGATCGTGATCCGGACGTCGAACGTCGAGTACATCGACCTCTGGCGCGAGGGGCGGCTCGACGTCGACTTCGCCGTGTCCTCGGAGCTCGAGACGGCGCACGCCGTCGCGCGCTCGATCGGGATGCCGTCCGCGAGGCAGACGGACACGTTCGCCGACGGCCAGGTGCAGATCGTCGAGTTCGCGATCCTCGAGGGCGCCGATCCGGCCGTCGTCGGCCGTCCGCTCCGGGAGGCATCGATCCCCGACGACTCGCGCGTCCTCGCCATCATCCGCGGACCGTCGATGACGCTCCCGGGCGGCGAGGACGTGATCCGCGAGGGCGACCGGATCGTCGTGATCGGCTCCCCGAGCGCGGCGCGGGCCTGGGGTGCGCTGCTCGCGCCCGGCGAGGGAGTCGTCGAGGACGTCGTCGTCTACGGCGGCGGGCAGGTCGGCGCGGCGATCGCGCGGACGCTCTCCGACCAGGGCATCGGCGTTCGGGTGATCGAGCCGGTGCTCGAGCGCGCGCGCGAGGTCGCAGAGCAACTGCCGCGCTGCCGCATCTACAACGCCACGGGCATCGACCCCGACTTCCTCGAGCGGGAGCGGATCGGGCGCGCGCAGGCGGCGGTCTTCGCGATGAAGGAGGACGCGAAGAACCACTACGCCGCGACGCTCGCCCGCGTCCACGGCGTGCGGTTCACGATCGCCGTCGTCCACGACACGATCTCGACCGAGGTCTACGAGCTCTCGGGTGTCGACGTGACGATCAACCCGCGGGGCGTCACGGCGGAGGAGATCGTCCGCTTCGCGCACGACCCGCGCACGCAGCAGGTCGCGATGCTCGAGGGCAACCGGTACGAGGTGCTGGACATCACGACGCAGCCGACGAGCGAGTACGTCGGGCTGCGCTTCCGCGACATGCCGATCCGGGGCGCCCTGATCGGCGCGATCGTGCGTGACGGACGAGCGATCTTCCCCCACAGCGACGAGGTCCTGGACGCCGGAGACCGGGTGATCGTGTTCACCGAGCGGGCGCGCGTCGCCGACGTCGAGAAGGTCCTGTGAGCCCCTACCGGGCCGCCCGCATCGGCGGGCGGGCATGGCTCGGCATCGACCTCGCCGGAGCGCTCCGCCTGACGGGCACGCTCCTCGCATACCTCAGCCTGTCGTCGCTCGTCCCGGCGGCCGTCGCCGTCGGCTACGGCGAGCCGTTCTGGCCGTTTCTCGCGGCGGGCGCGATCGCCGGGGGCGGCGGCCTGGCGCTCACACGGCTCGGAGACCACCGCGCGGCGGGCTCGATCGGCTTCCGCGAGGGCTACCTCGTCGTCTCACTGACGTGGCTGCTGGCGGCGGTCTACGCCGGCCTGCCGTACCTGTTCTCGGACGAGGCGCAGCTCTCGCGCCCCGTGGACGCCTTCTTCGAGGGCATGTCGGGCTTCTCGACCACCGGCGCCACCGTCGTGACGGACGTGGAGAGCCTCGACCGGTCGATCCTCCTCTGGCGCCAGCTGAGCCAGTGGCTGGGCGGCATGGGGATCATCGTGCTCGCGCTCGCCGTGCTCCCGCGGCTGCGCATCGGGGGCCGGCAGATGTTCGAGTCGGAGCTGCCGGGCCCGGAGGTCGACCAGCTCGCCGAGCGGATCCGCGACACGGCGCGGCGGCTCTGGCTCCTGTACATCGCGTTGACCGCCGTCCTGATCGGAGCGCTGCTCCTCGTCTGGCTCACGGGGCTCGACGACGCGCTCACGCCGTTCGAGGCGGTCGGGAACGCGCTCACGACGATGCCGCTCGGGGGCTTCGCGACGGAGAACCGGTCGCTCGAGGGGTTCGCGCCCGTGACGCAGTGGATCGTCGCGGCCTTCATGGCGCTCGCCGGCCTGAACTTCGCGCTGCTCTACCGCACCCTCGTTCGTCGCGACGGACGCGCGCTCGCGCGCGACGAGGAGGCGCGGCTCTACGGGGTGCTGCTCCTGCTCGGGTCGATCCTCCTCTTCGCCGAGCTCGTCGACAACGGCCTCTTCTCCGGCGAGGAGGCGGTCAGGCAGTCGTTCTTCCAGGCGACGTCGCTGATGACCGGCACGGGCTTCGCGATCACCGACTACGTGGCCTGGCCCACGCTTGCCCTCATGGCGATGATCGGGCTGATGTTCGTCGGCGCCTCGGCCGGCTCGCCGACCGGCTCGGTCAAGATCGTCCGCCACCTGCTCGTGGGCCGCCTGCTCCGCCGCGAGCTCCGTCAGACGATCCACCCCGAGCTCGTCCTCCCGGTCCGCCTGAACGGCCGCCCCGTCGAGGAGCGGACGCTGCGCGCGGTGCTGGCGTTCGTCGTGATGTACATCGGCACCTTCATCGTCGGCGCGGCACTGCTCGCGATCGACGCGCGCTTCGGGAGCGTGAGCCTCGACGTCACGGACGCCGTCGCCGCCTCGGCCGGCACGCTCGGCAACGTCGGCCCCGCGCTCGGCTTCGCAGGGCCGATGGGGAGCTACGCCCCGTTCGGCGACTTCTCGAAGGTCGTGATGGCGCTCCTGATGTGGATCGGGCGCCTCGAGCTGCTGCCCGTGCTCGTGCTGCTGACGCGCAACTACTGGCGCGTGTAGGCGACGACCCTACTCCTCGTCGCCGGGCCCGTCGGCGAGCAGCTTCCGTACCTCCCGGAACTGGCCGGCCTTGCCGACCACGACGATCGTGTCGCCGTCCAGGATCACGTCGTCGGGCTGGGCGCCCGCGATCGACTCCGACTCCCGCAGGATCGCGATCACCGTCACTCCCGTCCGCTTGCGGAACGCGCAGTCGGCGAGCGTGCGGCCGTTGACCCAGCTGCCGTTCGGCACCTTGATCCACTCGATCTGGAACTCGCCGAGCGCCATCTCGAGCTCCTCGACGATCTTCGGGCGCTCGTAGGCGCCACCCAGGAGCGCGCCGAGCTGCCGCGCCTCGTCGTCGTGCAGCTCGAGCACGACCGCAGGCTCGTCGTCGCGCGCACGCCGGTGGACGTAGACCTCGCGTTCACCGTCGTTGTGCTGGATCACCGTCACGCGGCTGCCGCTCGCCGGCGTCATCGTCCACTTCACGCCGACTCCCGGCAGGCGCGTCTCTTTCAGCTCGAGTGGCATCGCGTCTCCTTCGACCCTCTCATACAGTCAAGCAGCACGGTGTTCACCCCGGCGCCCGCGCAGGGGTGAGCAGGCGCCCGAGGCGCTTCGACTCCTTCATCAACACGACGCCGAGCGTCGCACTCGCGAGCACGTAGAGGCCCGCGAAGGCGACGATGTCATCGCGGTGTGCCGCCGCGAGCGCGGCGTTCCCGGCGGCCAGCTGGGCGAGGATGATCGTGAACTCGCCGTGCGCGACGAGCGCCGCGCCGGCGTTCACGCCCTGCCGCACCGAGAAGCCTCCGGCCCGGCCCGCGACGACGCCGACCCCGAGCTTGCCGACCAGCGTCGCCACCAGCGCCAGCAGCACGATCCACCCCACGTCGCCGGTGCGGTCGAGCTCGATGGTCAACGCGAACGCGAAGAAGAACAGCGCCGCGAAGACGTCCCGCACCGCGAAGAAGCGCTGCTCGATCTCCTCCCGGACGCCGCTGTCTGAGAGCACGACGCCGGCCATCAGGGCGCCGATCGCCTCCGACATGTCGAGCTCCTTCGCGACGGCGCTCATCCCGATGACGAAGCCGAACACGGCGAGGAGGAAGAACTCGAGCTCGAGGCGGCCCAGCACTCGGCCGAGCCACCCCCCGAGCCACCGCGAGAGCGCGAGCGACGCGGCGACGAACGCGAGCGCCTTGAACGTCACCCCCGCCGTCGTCGCGACGGTGCCGCCGCCGGTCGCGACGAAGCCGAGCACGGCCGCGATGGCGATGTCCTCGAACAGCAGGATGGCGAGGACGAGATCTGTCTCGTCGTCCGCCAGCCGGCGGAAGTCGATCAGCGCCTTCACCGCGATCGCGCTCGACGAGACGTAGATGCACGCGGCGAGCACGAGGGCCGCGAACGTCGGCCCGAACGCCGCGAGGCCGACGAGCAGCCCGAGCCCTGCGTTGACGAGGAGGTCGGCGGCTCCCCCGAGCCCGACGTGGCGCCCGCTGCGGACGAGCCGGTCGACGCTGAACTCGAGACCGAGGAAGAAGAGCAGGAAGAGGAGCCCGATCTCGGCGACGAAGTCGGTCACCTCCGACGGCTGCACGACCTTGAGGAACTCGGGCTCGTTGGGGCCGAGCAGGATCCCGGCGAAGAGGTACGCCGGAATCGCCGAGAGGCCGAACCGGCTCGCGGCCAGACCGAGGACCCCGAGCACTCCGATGGTCACGGCGAGCTCGGCGAGCGTCATCCCCGCGCATTGTCGCGGAGGCGACGGCTGACCGTCGGGATGACCCGCGCGTCAGCCGACGACGGCGCGCCGGAGGCGGTCCTCGACGCCCGGCTTCAGGATCGCGACCACCTGGTCGCCTGGCCGGATCACCGTGTCGTCGCGGACGATCTCGCCGACGCCGTTGCGCATCAGCGAGACGAGCTTCGCGCCGTCGGGAAGGGCGATGCCGGCCACCCGCTTGCCGGCCGCGGGCGCGTCGGGCGGGACGTGGAGCTCGACGAGCTCGAGCCCCTCGCCGCGGAGCTCGAGCAGCCTCACGAGGTCGTGCTCGGGGACCTCGTGCTCGACGAGCCCGAGAAGGCCGGACGTCGCGCACACGGTCTGCGTGATCCCGAGGATGTCGAAGTGCGGCTGGTTGCGCGGGTCGTTGACGCGCGCGATCGCCTTCGGCACGCCGAAGCCCTCCTTTGCGAGCTGGGAGATGACGATGTTGTCCTCGTCGTCGCCCGTGACCGCCAGGACGATCTCGGGCGGACGCGCGATGCCTGCGCGCTCCAAGACGTGGATCTCGGTGGCGTCGCCCATCAGGACGATCGGGCCGAGCTCGGCCTCCAGCTGCTCGAAGCGGTCGCGGCGCTGCTCGACGAGCGTCACCTCGTGGCCCATCCGGACGAGCGAGCGCGTGATGTTCGCCCCCACCTTCCCGCCGCCCGCGACGATCGCGTACATGGCCGCTACCCCGTGCTCCCGACGGGGCTCGCGTCGCACGAGCGCACGACGTCCGTGAGCGTCGCGATCGCGGTCTTCGTCGGGCACACGGTTCGCAGCCCGCGCTCGGCGTAGAACTCCGCCCGGCGCGGATCGAAGACCCGCACGACGACGCAGCCGACGTCGTAGCGCCGCTGGAGGATCTGGCCGATCACGACGTTCGAGTTGTCGCCGTCGGTCGCCACGACGGCCGCATCGGCGGTCGCGACGCCCGCGCGGTCGAGCACCTCGAGGTCCATCCCGTGCCCGACGATGAACCCCCCACGCCACTCGCCGAGCCGGGAGAGCGCGTTCTCGTCGTCGTCGACGCAGGTGATGTCCCAGCCGTCCGCGGCGAGCTGTCTCGCGACGGATGCCCCGACGCGCCCACACCCGATGATCACGGCCTTCATGGGTTGAGGTTACTCGTCGAAGACACCCTCGGGGAACGCGACGACGAGCACCTCGCAGGGGGCGTGCCGGAGGACGTGGTCGACGGTGGGCGAGAAGAACCGCGACTGCCTCCGCCAGCGCGGCGACGAGCCGAGCACGATGAGGTCGGCGTCGCGGCGCGTCGCCTCGTCGACGATCGCGTGGCCGATCGAGCGGGCGTGGACGGCCTCGGCGCGCACGTCGACGTCGTTCTCATCGCCGAGCGCCCGGGCCTCCTCGACCGACGCCTCGGCCTCCCGCGCGACGGCCGGAGGGAGCGGCGCGTCGAGCGCACGCTCGCGGGGAACCTGGACGACGGTGATCGCCTCGACGCGGGCGTTCGACTCCTTCGCGAGCGCGACCGCGGTCGCCACCATCTCCTCACCGATGTCGCCGAGCTTCATCGGCACGAGGATGCGACGGAAAGACGCACCCGCGGGAAGCGAGGCGCGTGGGTCGACGTCCTCGAGCATCCCCTTGCGCTCGCGGACGCGCGTCACCGCGTAGATGACGAGGCCGAGCGCGAGCCAGGCGGGACCCGCGTAGCGCGCCCCCTCGTGCGTGACCATCGCGAGCACGAAGATCGCGGCGGTCAGCGGTGCCCCGACGAGCGCCGCGAGCGGAACCGCGACCCCTCGGATCCGCACGTCGGGACGCGCCCGGAAGGGACGCGGCAGCTCGGGCTCGCGGCGGCGGAGCCGGATCACCGCGAGCTGGGCAAGCGTGAACGCGAGCAGCACCCCGAAGCTGTAGGTGCTGGCCAGGAAACGCGCCTCGTCGTCGACCGTCGCGCCGACGAGGACGATCGCGATCGCCATCACCGTGATCGCGGCGATCGTCTCCCGCGAGACGAGCGTGCGGCGCTCGAACCGCCCGAGCTCGCGGGGCAGCATTCCGTGCGTGCCCATCGAGTGGGCGAGCCGCGCGCAGCCCGAGATGGAGGTGGTGATCGCCATCACGAGGATGAGCGCCGCGGAAAGGCCGACCGCGACCCGCAGCAGGTCGACCACGTTCGCAGGCAGTTCGCCCTCGAACGCCGTGACGATGCCGACGAGCGGCGCCTCGAGCCACTTCGCGCCGAGGTCCGACGACCCGCTCGCGCCCGGGAACGCCGTGACGCCGACGACGGCCACGAGCACGGTCAGCACGACGACGAGCCCGATCGCCGAGAAGAGCGAGCGCGGCAGCGTGCGACCGGGCTCGCGCGCCTCCTCCGCGAGGTTCGCGACCGTCTCGAGGCCCGTGTAGGCGAGGAACCCGAGCGGGATCGCGAAGAGCAGGTCGTCGAGCCAGTCCTGTCCGGGCGCGAGGCTGAGCCCGTTCGTGAGCGTGTCGGGCGAGAAGACGAGCGCGAGGCCGATGAGCACGATCAGCGTCTGGACGACGAGGTCGAGCAGCGCGACGACGAGCGCCGGCCGATGGAGTCGCGACCGGCGTGCGAGCCGCACGACGCCGATCAGCGCGATCGCGCAGACCGCGACGACGACGTCCCACGGCGACCTCCGCAAATCGTCGATCTGAAGCCCCGCACCGACGTAGTGCGGCAGGAAGAGGGCGGAGAGCGCGATCACGATGAGGTAGTCGAGGAACAGCGCCCACCCGGTGACGAACCCGGCGAGGTCGTTGTAGGCGCGCCGCGTGAAGGTCTCGGCGCCACCCGTCTCCGGGATCGCGGCGGTCCCCTCGGCGTACGAGAGCGAGACGAGGAGGAAGACCACCCCCGTGGCCGCGAGCACGACAGGGGTCAGCCCGAGCGCGGACGCCGCGACGATCCCGAGCGCGACGTAGATCGAGGAGCCGATCTCGCCGTAGGCGATCGCGAACAGCGCGGGCGCGTCGAGCACGCGCTCGAAGCCGCGGACCTTCCTCGCCACCTTCTATCGTCCTCGCTTCCGCTCGAGCTGGATGCGTGCGACGCCGAGCGCGACGAAGAGACCGCCGAGCACGAAGCCCACGACGCCGCCGCCATGTGCCGCCGTCACGACCAGCAGAGAGACGCCGATCGCGACGAACGTCGCGCCGAAGGCGTACACCGCTTTCGAGTACCAGTTCACGCCGCGCGCCGCTCCCTCGTCGCGGTCACCATCACGCGGCACGGCGCCCTGCGCATCACCCGGTCGACCGTCGACCCGAAGACGCCGCGCCGTCGGCTCGTCAGGTCCTTCCGCGGCGACCCGAGCACGATGATCTCCGCGCCGCGCCGCTCGGCCTCGCGCACGATCTCGACGGAGGCGCTGCGGCCGCGGACGAGGCGGCCGACGACGCGCACGCCGTAGGTGTCGCCGATCGCCATCGCCTCGTCGAGCTCGTCGTTCGCGAGGCGCTCCTCGTCGGGCAGGTCCGCATCGAGCGGGAGCTCGAGCGGCACCTCGATCACGGTCAGGGCGACGACGCGCGCGCCGCGCTCGGCCGCCAGCCGGCAGGCGACGTCGAGCGCGTCGTCGGACGGCCGCCCGGGGACGATCGGCACGACGATCCGGCGATACTCGAGCGCGAGCGCCGCCCCGAACGCCGGGGGCGCCTTCACGGTCTCACGAAGCGCCGCGCGCACCCACCGGCGACGGTAGAGCGCGTACCCCACGAAACCGGCCACGATCCAGCCGAGCCCGACCCAGCGGGTCAGCGGATTCTGCACGAGGATCACGACGAACGACGCGCCGGTCGCGAGACCGCCGAAGATCGCGAACACCGGCCACTCGACGCCGCCGAGCGACATGTTCGGGCGCGCGCGGTACGTCACGCCCGGGTCGGGCCGCATGCGCAACCGCACCATCGCCGCGTGGGCGACGGTGAACGAGAGCGTGGCACCGAGGGAGTAGAGCGTGCCGACGAACTCCACGTCACCGGGCAGGAGCACGATGATGGGCGCGACCCCCGCGAAGAGCACGAGCGCGATGTACGGCGTCTTGAGCTTCGGGTGCAGCTTGCGGAAGACCTCCGGCATCTGCCGATAGGTGGCCATCGAGTACGTTATCCGCGAGGCGCCGATGATCCCGGCGTTCGTCGCGATCACGAGGATCGTCGCCGCGAGGACGCCGACGTAGAGCTCGAGCGTGTCGAGGAGGCCGCCCTCCAGGCCGAGGTTGTTCACGACCCCGAGGATCGGGTCGTTCGCGTAACCGCCGTCCTCGGGCGGCAGCGCGAGCAGCGTCGTCAGCTGGCCGTCGATCAGCTCCACCGGCAGCGCCGACAGCGCGACCAGCGGCAGGGTGAAGTAGATCGCGAAGACCGCGAGCGCGACGAGCTTGTACGCGTTCGGGACGCTCTCCTCGGGCTCACGCGCCTCCTCGGCGAGGTTCGAGACCGTCTCCACCCCCGTGTAGGCGAGCATGGCAACGGGAATCGCGATCGCGAGATTGCCCCACGTCGGCGCCGTCCCCCAGTGGACGTTGTCGACCAGCGTCTCGGGGCTGAACACGAGCGCGAAGCCGAGCAGCACGAGCAGCACCTGCGTCGCGAAGTCGATCACCGCAAGGCCGATCGAGAGCTTGGCGGCCTCCGTGACGCCCACGACGTTCAGCGAGACGAGGAGCACGATCACGACAGCGCCGCCGACGATGTCCCAGGGATTCGACTTCAGGGGCTCCCAGAAGATCGAGAGGTAGTGCGGGACGAAGAACGCGGACGTCGCGATGGTGACGACGTAGACGAGCATCTGCGCCCACGCCGCGCCGAAGCTGACGAGCTCGTCGAACGCGTGCCGGGCGAAGCTCGACGACCCGCCCGCCTCGGGGAAGCGGACGGTGCCCTCGGCGTAGGTCGCGGCTGTGGCGGCGAAGACGATGCCTGCGAGGACGAAGACGAGCGGCGTCAGTCCGAGCGCGAAGACCGCCGTCAGGCCGAGCGCGTAGTAGATCGACGAGCCGACGTTCCCGTACGCCGTGGCGAAGAGCGCGGGCGTCCCGAGCACCCGCTCCATCCGCACCTCGCGCCGCCGTCGGCTCCCGGGCACGCGCGCGAGTGTACGTATGGTCGCGGGCGACCCGGGGCGACGCCTACACCCGCGTTCGATCCTGCGATCTCTTGTCGGAGCGGATGGATCGCCCTAACGTGCGGATTGCTACGACCGGTGGCCGAACCGAGGGAGGGAGTCGACCATGTCCGAAGCCGTCCGGCGGCGCGCAGCACGCGCGAGAAACCGGCGTGCCTTCACCGTGGGAGCGCTGCTCGTCGTGGCGCTCGCCGCGTCCGCCGCGCTGTTGTCCACGGGCGCCGAGGCCCGCTCTGCAGCGGTCCCGTCGAGCTCGGAGCCGCCGACTATCACCGGGACCGCGGTCTCGGGAGAGACGCTGACGGCCACCACGGGCTCGTGGACGGGAACGCCTACCATCTCGTACGCGTTCGCATGGCAGCGCTGCGACGCAGGTGGCGGTTCCTGCGCACCGATCGGCGAGACGTCCCAGACCCACGTCGTCAGCGCCGGTGACGTCGGCTCGACGCTCCGCGTGCTGGTCACGGCGACCAACGGGGAGGGCACCGCGAACGCGCAATCCGCGCCGACCGCTCTCGTCACCGCCCAGACGACCCCGGTGAACACGGCCGAGCCGCTCATCTCGGGCTCTGCGGTCGAGGGGTCGACGCTCACGACGACGACGGGCACCTGGGAGGGCACGTCGATCACGTTCGCGTACCAGTGGGTCAGGTGCGGCCCGGACGGAGGGCTCCCGGACGGCTCGAACTGCCCGTCGATCCCGGGGGCCGCGACCTCCGCCTACACGCCCACGAGCGCGGACATCGGGACGCGGCTTCGCGTGCAGGTCACGGCGTCGAACGGCGCCGGGACCGCGACCGCGACGGCCAACCCGACGGACGCTGTCACGCAGTCGACGACCACGGGCGCCCCGCGGAACACGGCCGAGCCGTCGATCTCGGGCACGCTCGCCCAGGGACGCGTCCTCGCCGCGAGTGTCGGGACGTGGGCCGGCGAGACGCCGCTCTCGTTCGCGTACCAGTGGGTGCGCTGCGGCGCCGACGGCGGCCTCGCCGACGGCGGCAACTGCACGTTCGTCTCGGCTGCGACGAGCTCGACCTACGTGCTCACCGCCGACGACGTCGGCTCCCGGATGCGTGTCCGCGTCACGGCCTCGAACGCCCTGGGCAGCCAGACGGCCGCATCGAACGCCACCGCGGCGGTCCAGTCGACGTCGACGACCACGCAGCCGCTCCAGGCACCGGTCTCGAGCCGCCTCCCGACGATCCTCGGCACGCCTGCCCGCGGCGAGAGGCTCACGGCCACGACCGGAGTCTGGACCGGCACTGCGCCGCTGCTCTTCGCATACGAGTGGGTGCGCTGCGGCGCGGACGGCGGAACGAGCACCGGGGCCGGCTGCTCGGCGATCGCGGGCGCGACGGGGACGCAGTACGTGCCTGCGGCGGACGACGTCGGCCGCCGGCTGCGCGTTCGGGTGACGGCGCGGAACACGGTCGGGACCGCGACGGCGGTCTCCGATGCGACGGCGCTGGTGCAGGCGACGGTGACGTCGTCGCCGCCGCCCGCCGGTCCGGCGCTGCCGCCCGGCGCAGTCCGCCTGCCGAACGGGAAGTACTCCGTCCCCGTCACGAGCGTCTCGCCGCCGGAGCGCCTCGTGATCGACGGGGTCGTCTTCCTCCCGAACCCGGTGCGGTCGCGCACCCGGCCGTTCGTGCTCCGTGTCCACGTCGCGGACACGCGCGGCTACGCGGTGCGCGGCGCGCTCGTCTTCGTGCGGTCGACCCCGCTTCTGACGTCGACGCTCGGCGAGCAGCCCACGGGCCGGGACGGCTGGCTGCGGCTCCGGGTGATGCCGAAGGCCACGTTCCCGCTCGACGACGGGGTCAACGTCCAGTTCTGGATCCGCGTGCGGAAACAGACCGACCCGCTGCTCGCGGGCGTCTCGAACCGACGGCTCGTCCAGGTCGCGACCGCAGGGTGATCCGGCGGACGACGGAGGGCCGGTCTCCCGGCCCTCCGTCGTCGCCCGTCAGCCGTGGATCGAGGCGATGATCGGGATGATCAGGATCGCGACGATGTTGGCGATCTTGATCATGGGGTTGATCGCCGGGCCGGCGGTGTCCTTGTAGGGATCGCCGACGGTGTCGCCCGTGACGCCGGCTGCGTGCGCCTCGGAGCCCTTCCCGCCGAACGCGCCGTCCTCGATCAGCTTCTTCGCGTTGTCCCAGGCGCCGCCGCCGGAGGTCATCGAGATCGCGAGGAAGAGACCGGTCACGATCGTGCCGATCAGCAGGCCGCCGAGCATCTCCGGCTTGATGATCCCGACGACGATCGGGATCACGACCGGGATCAGCGCCGGCACGAGCATGCTCTTGATCGCGGAGCCGGTGACGATGGAGATCGACGTCGCGTAGTCGGGCCGCGAGGTGCCCTCCATGATCCCCGGGTCCTCGCGGAACTGGCGCCGTACCTCCTCGACCACCTCGCCGCCGACCCGTCCCACGGCGGTCATGGCCTGCGAGGCGAACAGGAACGGCATCATCCCGCCGACGAACAGGCCGGCGATCACCCACGGGTCGGCGAGGTCGAACGTGACGTTCAGGCCCTCGTCGGTCAGGCCGCGGACGTACTCGTCGAAGAGGATCAGCGCGGCGAGGCCCGCCGAGCCGATCGCGTAGCCCTTGGTGACCGCCTTCGTCGTGTTGCCGACCGCGTCGAGCGGGTCGGTCACCCCGCGCACCGACTCGGGCATGTCCGCCATCTCGGCGATCCCGCCCGCGTTGTCGGTGACAGGCCCGTACGCGTCGAGCGCGACGATGAGCCCGGTCATCGAGAGCTGCGCCATCACGGCGACGCCGATCCCGAAGATCGACTCGTCGGCGGCGTAGTACGAGCCGACGACCCCGGCCGCGATCACGAGCACGGGCAGCGCCGTTGCCTGCATGCCGTACGCGAGCCCGGCGATGATGTTCGTCGCGTGCCCGGTCTTCGAGGCCTCGGCGATCCGCTTCACGGGGTGCCAGCGCGAGCCGGTGTAGTACTCGGTGATCGCGACGAGGAGGAACGTGACCCCGAGCCCGATCAGGCCCGGGACGTACAGCTCCCAGAAGGTGAAGCGGTCGCCGTCGAACGCCATCGTGACCGGGATGAAGCCGATCGCCGAGAGGATGGTGGCGACGACCACGCTCTTGTAGAGCGCGTTGATGATCGCGTTCTCGCCGCGGCCGACCCACGCGAAGAAGGTTCCGATGACGGACGCGAGGATCGAGATGCCCCCGAGCGCGAGCGGGTAGAGCCAGAGCTCGCCCGAGGGGAACGCGGTGCCGAGCAGCATCACGGCCACCGCGGTGACGGCGTACGTCTCGAACAGGTCTGCCGCCATGCCGGCGCAGTCGCCGACGTTGTCGCCCACGTTGTCGGCGATCACCGCCGGGTTGCGCGGGTCGTCTTCCGGGATCCCGGCCTCGATCTTCCCGACGAGGTCGGCGCCGACGTCGGCGGCCTTCGTGAAGATGCCGCCGCCGAGACGCGCGAAGACCGAGATGAGCGAGCCGCCGAAGGCGAGCCCGATGAGGTCGTCGACCGCCGACTCCGGCGTGTTGCCGATCCAGTCCGTGAGGACCCAGTAGTAGCCCGAGACCCCGAGCAGGCCGAGCCCGACCACGAGCAGGCCCGTCACCGATCCGGCGCGGAACGCGACGCGGAACGCCGGGCCGATGCCCTCGCGGCCGGCCTCTGCGGTCCTGACGTTCGAGCGGACCGCGACGTTCATCCCGATGAAGCCGGCCGCCGCGGAGAGCAGGGCGCCGACGAGGAACCCGATCGCGGTGCCCCAGCCGAGCTTGTTGTAGAAGCCGATCGCGAGGAACGGCACCACGGCGACCACCGCGATCGTCGTGTACTGCTTCGTGAGGTACGCCGCTGCGCCCTCCTGGACGGCGCGGGAGATCTCCTGCATCCGCGCGTTGCCTGCGGGCTGCCGCAGCAGCCACCAGGTCAGGTACATGCCGTAGACGATCGCGACGCCCGCACAGACGAGCGCGAACAGCACGGCGTGGTCAACGAAGAAGTCCATCCATCCTCCGGTTCAAGGCGCACAAAGTGACGCCGAAGCGGCGTCACGCGCGGGGATTATGCAGCACAAGCCGGAAGGCTGCCCCGGCAGCGGGCTCAACCGGTGGGAACGGTGAGCCCCACCTGCTCCGCGTAGATCTCCTCGAAGCTCGCTCCGTCGGCGTGCCGCGCGATCTGGCGCTCCGCCGCATTCTGCTCGGGAAGCCGGAGCAGGGGCGACGCGCCGATCTCCTCGGCGACCGGCTGCACCCACTCGAGCAGCCGCTCGACCCGCGCTCGGGCCGGGAGGACGTCGCCCCGCTCGAGGTCGATGAGCTCGCCGGAGAGGCCGTGGCGGATCGCGCGCCAGGTGTTCTCCTCGATCAGCCGGTGCGGATGGTCGGGGAGCGGCTCGCCCTCGTCGAGCGCCCGCGCGCAGCGCGCCGTGAGCGAGACCATCAGCGCGACGAGCGCCTGCGCCTCGGCGACATCGGGCTGCGCGTCGCAGATCCGGATCTCGACGGTCGGGAACGACAGGTGCGGCCGCACGCTCCACCAGAGCTGCGTCGGCTCGTCGATCGAGCCCGAGGCGTACAGGAACCGGACGTACTCCGCGTACGCGCTCCACGAGGGCAACGCGTCGGGGACGCCGCACCGGGGAAAGAAGCGCGTGAAGACCTGCGTCCGGGCCGAGTGGAGCTTCGTGTCGACGCCCTCGTGGAACGGCGAGCTGGCAGAGACCGCGAGCAGCTCCGGGAGCCAGTTGCGAAGCGCCGACGCGACGCGCACCGCCCGGTCCGCGCCCCTGATCGCGACGTGCGCGTGCACCCCGAACGTGTTGTTGCGCCAGACCACGTACCGCAGGATCTCGTCGTTGCGACGGTAGTGCGGCGTGTCGATGATCCGCTGGTCCCGCCAGCTCGCCCAGGGGTGCGTCCCCGTCGCACCGAGCGCGAGGCCGAGCGGGTCGACGAGCGCGGCGAGCTGCGCCCGCCGCTCGGCGAGCGCCGCAGGGACGTCGGCGAACGACGCCTGCTTCCCCGTCTTGACCTCGACCTCGGAGGCGATCAGCTCGCCGACGAGGTTCGGCTCGAGCTCCGTCCCCCGGGCGGCCGCCTGGACCTCCTCGAACCGGTTGACGAGGTCGAGTGTCTCGGGGTCGAGGAGCGCGAACTCCTCCTCGATCGAGACGGTGAAATCCTCCGCCGCCTCGAAGCGCTCGTACGCCTCGGCGAGCACCTGTTCGTAGCCTGCGCCGCTGCCGGACTCACCCATGGAGCGGGAAGGCTAGACGAGCGCTGTGCCGCCGGGCGCGGAGCGGCCGGGCGTTGCCTCGTGCCGCGACGAGGTGCCCGCCGAGTGACACAGTGTCAGGTGGACAGCTCGAGCAGCCGCCGCGCGATCCCGGCCCAGCTCCACCGTTCCTCCGCGACGCGGCGCACCGTCGTCCGCAGGAGGGCCCGATCGTCGAGCGGCAAGGCGAGCAGTCGCAGGAGCCGCTCGCGCAGCGCGCCGACGTCGCCGGTCGGGAACGCGACGAGCTGGGCGAGCGGGGCGGGCAGGGCGTCCTCGAGGCCCGAGGCGACCTCTGCGAGACCCGAGTGGCGCGAGACGACCGGCGGGCATCCCGCCGCGGCCGCCTCGGCGGCGACCATCCCGAACGCCTCGGGAAAGACCGACGGCACGACGCACGCGTCCGCGAGGGCGAGCAGGTGACGGAGGTGGCGGTGCTCGAGCGGCCCGGTGAAGAGCGCGCGCACGCCGGTCGTCGAGGCAAGCGCCTCGAGCGCAGCACGCTCGGGCCCGAACCCGACGACGACAACCCGCGCATCGACTCCGCGGAGCGCGTGCAGCAGCACGTCGACGCCCTTCTGCTCGATCAGCTTGCCGAAGTAGACGACGGTCGGCTCTCCGCCGGTGAGGAAGGACCGCAGGCGGGCTGCGTTGCCGTCGTCTGCGATTCGCTCCTCGGCGTTTCCGGGGTTCGGCCGGTCGAGCGCCGCCTCCGCGAGGAGCTCCGCCAACGCCGTGTCACGGCTCTCGGGGTGCCAGAGCTCGACGTCGACACCGGGTGGGACCTCGAAGACGCGCTCGATGTGCCCGCAGACCTCCTCGACGACCGCCCTGATGTGCTCGGAGCCGACGAACGTCGCCCGTGCCTCGGCGAGCGCCTCTGCGCCCCACGTCGAGAGGTCTCGCCTCCCCCGCATCGAGTACTCGAGCTCCGACCCGTGCGCCTTGACGGCGAACGGAGCGCCGGAGGCGACGCCGACGGGGCCGCCGAGGAGGACGTGGTTCGTGAAGACGAGGTCGGCCGGGAGCAGCTCGCGCACGGCCGCGGCGTTGGTCTCGACCCAGCGCTCGAGCTCCTCCCGCCCGCAGTCGGGGAGCCGCCGGACGTCGTCGTAGCCCTCGTAGCGGTCGAGCACGAAGACGGGGAGGAAGCCCCCGACGTCCGGGCGGACCGTGGCGGCCCCTCCCAGGTCGTGGGCGTCCGGATGCGGCTCCTGGCTCAGAACGGTGACGTCGTGTCCCGCACGCGACCACTCGCGCGCCAGCTGCCGCGTGTAGACGTTCGAGCCGGTCCCTCCGAGCAGGTACCCGTGCCAGAGCAGGATGCGCACGCCGCACATCCTGCCGTGGAAGCCGACGAGGCCCGCGGGGGAGGCCGCACGGCTCCCCCGACCTACGGACCTACGCCAGCGCGACCGACCGCCGGCACGGGCGTAGCCCCCCGGCTACACCCGCGCCGGCGCCGCATCGGGCCGGTGCAGGGTGCGGCCGCCGGTGCGACGAGATCTGCGCGTCCGCAGCGTCTCGGCCACCGGCGGCTCCCCCCGAACCGAAGAGGGGGCCGCCCGCGAGTTCCCCGACGACGGGCAGGCACCGAGCTGAGGCCGTCAGGCGACCTCGTGCGGCGGCTCCACCGAACGTCGTGGTCATCGCGGGCGATCGATCCCTCATCGTCGTGCTACCAGCTGTGCTGCTTCTTCTTGAACGCCCAGATCGAGACCCAGTTGTCGTTGTCCCAGGCGTTCATGTTCTGCGTCGACGCCTGCGAGACGGTCGCCGTGTTGGAGACCGCGGCAGGACCGCTGGTCGCGGTGCCGCCGTTCGCATTCGCCGCACCACCGGTGCCGGCGCCGCCATAGGCGTTGCCCGCGCCGGTCTGGCTGGCGATCACGTCGCCGCCGACCGCGGCAGTCGTGTTCGCTCCGGAGACGGCGTCCCCGGTCTTGTTCGTTGCGCCGTACGTGTCGCCGCCGCGACCGGTCGACCCACCCTGAGTCGAGTTCGACGTCGTCGTCGTCGTGGGATTGGCGGTCTGGGTCGCCGTGAAGCTCCCGTTCGTGTTGCTTCCGCCGTTCGCCGACGAGCTTGCCGTCTGCGACGTGGTGTCGGTCACCGGCCCTGCCGCGCCGCCCGTGGCGGTCTGGCCGAGGCCGTTGCTTCCACCGTCACCACCGCGGCCGGTGTCGCCACCGATCGCGTGGGGGTCGCCACCGTCGCCCGAGTTGGGCGAGCTGGTCGACCCGCCGGCACCACCGGTTGCCCCGGAGGAGCCGCTGCCGCCGGCACCACCGGTCGACTGCGAGGCAGTCGGCGCGCCCGCGCCGCCCGCTCCGCCGGTCCCGGTTGCGCCGGAGCCCGCGCCACCGTTGCAGGTGACGCAGAGGCTGCCACCGTCGCCGCCCGTGCCGGAGCCACCCGAGCCCGAGCCGCCGGCGCCGGCCGTGCCGGTCGCCGCGCCGGACGTGGAGCCCCCGCCGGCCCCGCCGGCCCCGGTCGAGGCTGCCGCCCCGCCGTTGCCGCCGTTGCCCGAGTCGGACGAGGTGTCACCGCCGCGGCCGGTGTCGGCGTTGCCGCCGTGGCCGCTGTCGCCACCGTCGGCCGACTGGCAGCCACCGGCCATGACGCCGCAGAGGTTCGCAGCGCCGCCGCCCGCGGACGTGTTGTCGCCCTCGTGGTTGGCATTGATCGCGGCGGAGAGCCCGCCGTTCGCGTCCTGGTCGACGTCGCTCTCGGCCTTGTTGCCGTTGTCGACGATCGACTTCGTCTCGTTGTCGTTCGAGATCGAGCCGCCGTCGTTGCCGACGGAGGCGGTGTTGCCGCCGTCGATCCCGCCGGAGGTCGCCGCGCCCGTGGAGGACGTGGCGCTCTGGCTCTGGCTCGTCCCGTCGTTGCCGGTGTTGACATATCCACCGGCGCCGCCGGTGCCGGCGCCGCCCGTGGCGGCACCGCCGTTGGCGGTCGCAGGCCCGGACGTCGCGACGCCGGTCTGGACGACCGTTGCGCTCTGGATCGACGCCTGGACGTTCGCCTTCAGAGCGTCCTTGTTGAACCCGATGTCCGCCAGCGCGTTGGCCGGAAGGGCGAGCCCAACTGCGAGCACTCCGAGTGCGAGCAGTCTGCGTGACACGTATCTCACCTTCTTTCGTCACTGCCGAATGAACGAGGTGCCCGCCGGACGGGAGTCCGGCGAGTCACGTGGCGTGACGGAAGGTCAGACCGGGACGTCCACCTGGGAGAAGGCTCCGGCCGGCCGCCTGACGACCGACCCTTCACGCGCCCGCACGAGGAGCGGCGGCACGAGCGCGAAGGCCAGGAGGATCGCTGCGATCCCCGACGGCCCTGCGCCGCCCGCTGCTGCTGCCGCGAGCGCGGAGACCCACAGGGGTGGGTCTCCCGCCGGCGGGAGTGGCGGCTCCCTGCCGGCGTCTCCGGCTCCCGCGTGATCCCTCGGGCGCGTGTCGAGGCGCGCTTGCGTGGGAGGCGGGACGGAAATCTGTGTGGTGAGGGGCAACCCGGTGGCGGGCCGCCCGGCGCCCGGCTCGGGGCGCATCGGCGAGACGCGCGTCGCGGTCGCGCGCGCTCGCAGCACCGGCGCTGCAGCCGAGCGGCGTCCGTGGGACACCGCGACGTCGACGTCCGACACGGGCACCGAGGTGCCCGCGGCGGACTCGACCGCAAGGACGCTCGACGTGCCGGACAGAAGCACCGGCTCGACGCCGGTGCCGCCGGTCGGCACAGCCGACGGCGGGGCGCAGAAGGCGGCGAGATCCGCGTTCGAGGCGGTCACCGTTCCGCCGGCGAGCGACTGCGCAGCCGTCTGCTGCACGATCGCGCAGTTGACGGCGACCGCCGCGCCTGCGATGCCGCCCGCAGACGTCGAGACGGCGACGGCGTCCTGGACGACGATCGACTGCTGCGTCAGGTCCTGGACGTCGAGCGCGAGGGCGCCGCTCGACTCCTGGACGCCGACCTGGACGACGAGCGCGCGGTTCGCTGCGGTCGCGTCGCTCGCGGCCACGGCGCTCGATGCGCCCCCCGCCCGCTGTGACGTGGTGGCGCTCGCCACGCCGGTCTGCCCGACGTACGCGATCTGCATCGCCGTCTGCGATCCCAGTCCGCCCCCGCGCGCGGCGCTCTGCGCGACGTCCTGGTCGACCCGAGCGACCGCGCCGCTGGCGCTCCGCGCGCGCGCCGTGCCGCCGACGAACCGCGCTGCCGGGGCGTCGGTCTGCTCGACCATCGAGACGGCGGTGCCGGTCTGCTCGAGGAGCGTCAGCTGACCCGCCGACTGGTCGGTCTCGCCGCCGCCGACCAGCGCATCCTGGACGACGTGCTGGTCGACGCCCGCCGCCGCATCGGCGGACGAGACCCCGGCCGCGACGTGGGTGCCCGCCGTCCACACCGAAACGCCCCGCTGCGTCACGCGGACGTCGGCGCGTGCGTGCTGGACGAGGTCGATCTCCTGGCCGCTCCACTGCACCGCCGTGCCGTCCTCGTCGACGAGCATCGTCTGCTCGACGCGCTGTACGAGGTCACCCGCGACGGTCACGGAGGCGTGGCCGGTGACGCGATTGAGCTGTGGTGCGAGGAGAGCGGCCGTCGCGACGGACGCGACGTCCGACTGCGTCGCAGACGCCGAGGCGTCGGCGAACTGGTCGACCGTCAGGAGCTGGCCGGCGAACTGCTCGCCGGCACCGTCCTGGGCAATCGTCTGCGTCACGTCCGCGCTGACGGTCGCCACCGCGTTGGCGACGACGACATTGGCTTGCTCCTGGGCACCGGGAACTGTTCCAAGTTCCACGGGCGGGGCCGCAGAACCGGTTGGGGCCGGTTGACCGGTCCAGTTCCAGGTCCAATTCCAGATCCAGACACACGATGCGCACGGCAGTGCGTCGCGCCGATCCCACTGCCACATCCAGTTGGGAAGCCCGTCGCGCGTCCAGCTCCAGCTCCACGTCCACGACCCCGGCGTTTGCTCGTCCTGCGTCGCCGTCCTGGTCGTGGCCTGCCCGAACCCGTTGCCCGGCTGCCCGTTTGCGTCGCTCCAGATCCAGTCCCAGGTGGACGGCTGCGCGTCGACCGATCCGCCGAGGGCGTCCGACTCGTCCCGATCCCAGTGCCAGGTCCAGATCCAGACCTGAAGGCCGTTCGCGCCCGGTTGCGCGAGGTGGTCGCCGTCCACGACGACCGAGAGATCCGTGTCGACGCCGTTGCCGGTCGTCGCGACCGCGACGCCGGTGCCCGCGCTGGTCGACGAGGCGCTCTGCTGGCTCACTGGGCCGGATGATCCGGCGCTCTCGACCCGGACGGACACATGGGTGTTCTGGGCGTCGTTCTGCGTCGCTGCGGCGCTCGCGCCGCCGGGACCGGAGGTGTCCGCGGTGGCCGCTGCGTCGTTCGTCTGGGTCAGGGGCCCGTCCGTTCCGGGTGAGAACACCCGGATCGACACACTCGTGTTGGCCACGCCGTCCTGTGTGGCGGCCGCGGAGGCGCTCTCGTCGACCTCGCTCGGGCCCTCTGCAGGCGGCACGACCGTCGTCGAGGCCGTGGCGGCGACGATGTTCGACTGATCCACGCCCGCGTCGTCGCCCGGACTGCCGACCCGCACGCTGACGGCGGTGTTCTGGACGTCCGCCTGCGAGGCTGCGGCGGCTGACGCCGCCGACTGGTCGCTGATGGCGGGAGTCGAGCTCTCGGCCGTGATCGCGGCCTCCGCGCTCCCTTCGGCCCGGTTCTCCTGCGAGACCTGTGGGCCGTTCCCGGGCGTGTCGACCCGGACGTCGACGTTCGTGTTGCCGACGCCCTGTTGCTGCGCGTTCGCGCTCGAATCGGCCGATTGCGCGACCGAGGCGCCCTGTTCGCCGTCGCTGTGGCCCGGAGCCGCATCGCTGTTCCCCGGGGCAGGATCGGTGTGACCAGGAGCCGCATCGCTGTTCCCCGGGCCAGGATCGGTGTGACCAGGAGCCGCATCGCTGTTCCCGAGCGCGGCGTCGCTCGCGCCCGCGCCCTTCGCCGCGCCGGCCGTTTCGCCCGCGCCTGCGGCGACGTCCCCGACCGCTGCAGACTGGTCGCCGCCGGCCGGGGCAGTCGGCGTGGCGGCAGCGTCGGGCGCCTGTTCGCCGCCTGTCTCGGGGGTCGTGGCAGCCGCCGCGGCCGCGCTCTGCGGCGCATCCGCGGTCGCCACCGACGCGCCGTTGTCGGCCCGAACCGCCGGCGCGGCAGCCAGCGTCGCGACGACCACGGCCAGGCCGAGAAGCCCGACACGGAGCCCCCTCGCTCTGCATGTGGCTGACAGCGGAACCACTCCCCCTGTCGCGACTGCTCTCCCTCTTCGTCGCGACGTCGTGTCAGCCAGGGTAGGAACGCAGGCGTCACATTTCTACCCCCGAATTCGGTACTTCGGGCGAAATCGCGCCTGTTGAACGCGAAAGTTTTCGCGGCGAGAGTTTCCAAACTTGCCCAATTTGGCTTGGATAGGAGCCTGAGCGGAATTCCGCTCCGGATCGGCTCAGGTGAGGTGGAAGTAGAGCGCGTAGAGCAGCTCGACCGCCGGGTTCGACGTGTGCACCTGCACGTCGGACGGCGAGTCGATCAGCGCTTGCGTGTAGTTGAAGACGATCTTCACGCCCGCATCGATGAGGTGATCGGCCGCCTGCTGCGCCGCATCCGTCGGGACGGCGAGCACTCCGACCACGATGCTGCGCTCGCGGACGATCGCGTCGAGCTCGTCCATCGGGCTCACCGGCACGCCGCCGAGTGTCGTCCCCACCTTCTTCGGGTCGGCGTCGAACGCCGCAGCGATCGTGATGCCGTGCTCGGCGAAGATCGGGGACGAGGCGATCGCCGCGCCGAGGCGGCCCGCCCCGACGAGGGCGATGTTGTGCTGCCCCTGTGTGCGCAGGATCTTGCGGATCTCCGCGAGCAGCGAGTCGACCGAATACCCGACGCCGCGCTTGCCGAACTTGCCGAACCCGGAGAGATCGCGGCGGATCTGCGTCGCGTTGATGTTCGTGTACTCGGCGATCTCCTGCGACGAGATCCGCTCCTTGCCCATCTTGCGCGCCTGCGTCAGCACCTGGAGATACCGACTCAGGCGCGCCGCGACCCCGACGCCCAGACGTTCCGCCACGACCACCTCCACGCGAGCTTGTGACAACCGCGCACATTCTGCCGACGCTGCCGTCCCGACGTGCCGGGGAACCGTCGCCGCAACAGGTCTGTTCTCCCGGGTTTGAACCGGTTTGCGCCTGTTGTCACGAGCCCCGGCATGGGTTACGCTGGCGATCGTGGCCGGCGGGGGACTGCTTTCCGCGATCTTGTCCGAGCAGAGCGACGACGTGCTCGCGGACATGAGGCGACAGCTCCTGAAGCGGATCGCGGACGCCCGCACGGCGCTCGCCCAGGCGGAGAGCGAGCTACGACTCGTGGATCAGGCGATCGTCGCCCGTGGGGGCCGCACGACCGGACGGACTGACGGCCCGCCGTCGGCTGCGACCACCGCGAGGGAGCGCGACCGGGAGGCGGACGGCCGTTTTCACGGCATCCCGCGTGCCGAGATTCTCGCCGTCGCGACCACCGTGCCGTCTCCGATCACCCCGGTTCGTGTGGTCGAGGCGTTCGGACAGCGCGGCCAGGCCGTCAATCTCGAGCAGATCCGGATCGCGCTCAACCGGCTCGCGAAGGACGGCAACCTGACGAAGACCGGCCCGAGCCGGTTCGCCGTCCCGGGCGCCGAGCGCGCCGGGGTCACACCCGAGTCGCCGGAGACCGCCGCGGAAGAGGCGGCGCCCACTCCCTTCCCGCGGAGCGTCCTCGGGACGGGGCTCAGCCCGACGTGGCGACGTACGACCTGAGCGCGTCCTCGTCGACCTCGTAGCGGAAACGCTCCACGCCGCCGATCTCGACGACGGGTATCCGTGCTCGATATCGCCGTTCGAGCGCGCTATCGGTCGTGATATCGACGAGCTCGAAGTCGCTTCCGCACACGGATCGCACGACGTCGAGCGCCGGCCCGCAGAGATGGCAGCCGGGCGCTGTGAAGACGACGACCCGGTGCTGCACGCCGATCCTCAGCGCGGGAAAACGCCGGACGTCACGGATAGAGGCCGCGTGTCGTCGTCGCCTCGGCGACCCGTTGCACGGCGAGCCCGTAGGCGGCCGTCCGCATGCTCGTGCCGAAGCGCTCCTTGGCCGACCAGGTCTCCTCGAACGCACGCACGACGATGTCGTTCAGCTTCGCGTTCACCTCGTACTCCTTCCAGAAGTACTCCTGGAGCCCCTGCACCCACTCGAAGTACGAGACGACGACCCCGCCCGCGTTCGCGACGACGTCGGGAAGCACCAGCACGCCGCGGTCCTCGAGGACCTCGTCCGCCCCGGGCGTCGTCGGGCCGTTCGCCGCCTCGCAGATCATCTGCGCCCGGATGCGCGTCGCGTTGTCGGCGTTGATCACCTGCTCGAGCGCGGCCGGCACGAGGACGTCGCACTCGATCTCGATCAGGTCGTCGTTCGTCGCGTCCTCGGTCCCCGGCAGGCCGCGCAGCGCGCCGTGCTCTGCCTTGTGGACGATCGCGGCCCCGACGTCGATCCCGTAGGGATTGACGACCGCGCCGGTGGAGTCGGAGAGCGCGACGACGCGCGCACCTTCCTCGGAGAGGAGGCGCGCCAGGTTGCGGCCGACGTTCCCGAACCCCTGCACCGCGAGCCGCGTGTCGGGGAAGCGCTTCCCCTCCTTCTGCAGCGCCGTGCGGATGCAGTAGAGGACACCCCGCGCGGTTGCGCCGTCGCGGCCGACGGAGCCGCCGATCGCGAGCGGCTTGCCCGTGACGACCCCGAGCACCGAATGGCCGACGTTCATCGAGTACGTGTCGAAGATCCAGGCCATCACCTGGGCGTTGGTCCCCACGTCCGGCGCGGGGATGTCCTTCTCCGGGCCGATCTCGTTGATGATCTCGGTCGTGTAGCGCCGCGTGAGGCGCTCGAGCTCGCCCGCCGACAGCCCTTTCGGGTCGCACACGACGCCGCCCTTGGCGCCGCCGAACGGCAGCCCCATGAGCGCGCACTTCCACGTCATCCACATCGCGAGCGCCTTGACCTCGTCTCGCGTGACCCCGGGGTGGTAGCGGATGCCGCCCTTCGCCGGCCCGCGCGTCACGTTGTGCACGACCCGGTAGCCCTCGAACACCTCGGTCGTCCCGTCGTCCATCGACACGGGGACCGACACCTCGACCGTCTTCTTGCACTCCGAGAGGACGCCGACGAGATTGGGATCGACGCCGAAGGTCTCGGCGACGCGGCGAAGCTGGGCGCGGGCGAGCCCGAACGGGTTCTCGCGGAGGTGCGTCGCCGGCTCGGTGGCGCTCATCGGCTGCTTCGCGCGGCTCGCACGATGTGCAGGACTCTAGCCGCTACCGCACGCGGAAGTGAACGCTTTGCGTTGTCGCGGGGCCGCCGCCGACGGGCACGCCGAGCACGCGGACGACGTACGGCCCCTTGGGGAGGCGGGAGCCCCGCGGCCCCCGTCCTGTGAGGCCGAACGCGTACCGGCCCGGCAGCACGTCGCGCAGCCGGACGAGCGTTCCGATCCGGCGCTTGCCCCGGTAGAGCCCGATTTCGAGCCGGGCGAGCGGCAGGAGCTGCGGACGCTCCGCCGAGCCGTCCACGCGCCCCGCGACGAGGCTCAAGACCGCCGGCTTGCGATCGCTGGCGGTGAAGACCGCGGCCGAGAGCGAGATCCGGCTGATCACGGGGAGACGCGTCACGGGCACTGCGGCCGCCCACGGGATGCGGAGCCTCGTTCCTCGTGACCCGACGGCGACGACGGAGCCCTCGAGCGCGCTCGGTGCCTGCGGCCGTACCTTCGCGACGACCGACAGCTCGACAGGCTTCGCGCGACCCGGCTGCACCACGACGCGCACCGGGAACGTCCGCACGGTGACTCCGGCCGCGGCGGGGCCGGGCCGAAGCTCGACGACCAACGGCCTGCGGCTGACGTTTCGCACGAGCACGCGCCCGGTCGTCTTCGATCGCTTGCCGACGAGCGCACCGAGCGCCGCGATCGGCGGCTCTGCGACGAGCTCGACGGCCGACGCGGCGGCCGGGTCGACGGTGCCCGGGCCGAGAGCCCCGGCGCGTCGTCGCGCCGTCGCGACGAGCGCGGAGCGCAGCCCGGCCGCGTCGAGATCGGGCCGGGCCTGCGCGAGCAGCACGGCCGAGCCCGCGACCACCGCCGCCGCCGCGCTCGACCCGCTCAGCGTGCCGTAACGCGCAGCCCCACCCTCGTTGCGGCCCGGCACTGCTGTCACCAGGCCGACTCCCGGGGCGGCCAGCTCCGCCCCGGCGCCGCCGTCGAGCGACAGGCCGCTGCTCGAGAACGGCGCGACCGCCCCGAGCTCCGGGTTGCTCCCGAAGGCCGCGGCGCCGACGCCGAGCTCGACCGGGACCCCGGCCGCGAGCGAGAGCCGCACCTGCCTCGCGACGCCCGCGGCGACACCGACGATCGGCACCTCGACCGGCTCGTCGATGCCGAGCGACCCGGCCGGAATCGGGCCGTCGACGAGCACGGCGCGCGCGCCCGCCGCAGCGAGCTCCCGGACGGCCTCGGGCGTCGTCGGCCCGGTCGGCAGCAGGACCGCTCCGCCGGCCACGCGGCTGTAGCCGCGCGCGTCGAAGAGGCGGTCGAGGGCGCTCCCGCGGGTGACGGCGACGACCTGCCGTCGTGGAAGCGCGACGACTCGGGCCGAGACGACGTCGTCCGGCCCTGCTGCGCCGCCGAGCGCGGTCTGGCCCGACGCGAGCACCCGCAGGCCGGCGCGGAGGAGGATGTGGACCGTCGGGCTCTGGCCGCGCGAGTCGGACGCGGCGACGCCGAGAACGCCCGACGTGCCCGCGGGCGCTGCGATGCTCCCGTATCCCGGCCCCGCCGGGCCGTCGTTCCCGGCCGGTGAGACGACCAGCGTGCCCAGCGCGAGCGCGCCCCGCCCCGCGCGCGCGAGCGGCCCGTCGGGGAAGGAGGCGAACGGCTCGACCACGCCGACGAGGGCGACCCGCGCGCCGTCGTGCGCGTCCCCGTCGTCGTTCGGGTCGACGGCCGCCTCGAGGCCCGCCAGCACCTGGTCGGTACGCCCGTAGACCGACACGCTCCCGTCGGCGTCCGGCTGCCAGCCGGCCACCCGGATCGGCAGCACCGAGGCGCCGGGGGCGACCCCGTGGAGCCCCGCCGGCCCGCGCACGCCTGCGATCAGGCCTGCGAGGCCCGTGGCATGCCGCTCCGGCCGCCCCGGCTCCGTGGGGTTCTGTCCCGCCGACGGGTCGCCGTCGGCGTCGAGGATGTCGATGCCGGGGAGAAGGCGGCCCTGGAGGAACGGGTGGCGCAGGTCGACGCCGGTGTCGAGCAGCGCGACCGTCACGCCCGTGCCGTCGAAGCCCGGGAGCTCGAGACCGGCGCGGCGCCCGCTCGCCACCCCGAACGCCTCCGTATCGAGCGCCGGCGGCGGCACGGCTGCCGGATATGCGGCGCGGACCGGGTAGACCCCTGCGACGGCGCGGTCCCGCTCGATCGTCGGAAGGAGCATCGGGTCGATCGCCGCGGCGAAGCCGTTGAGCACCCTGACGTAGGACTGCTCGGGGTCGACGGGTGCACCGCGCGACCAGAGACCGGCAATCGCGCGGCGTTGGGCCGCGCGAGCCGTCGCCGTCCAGGCGCGCATCTGGCGCTCGGTCGCCGTCCCGCCCGCGCGTCGAACACGATCTGCAAGAGAGGGCGCTCGCAGTACGACGACCCAGCGACCCCCGAGCTGCGGCACCGGCCGGCTCCCGAGGAGCCCCTGCCATCCCGCGGCGCCGACGGGCGGGTCGGCGGCTCCGGCGGCGCCGCCGGTGGCCACGACGGCGACCGCTGCGAGCGCCGCGAGCGCGCTCCTAGAGGCTGCTCGAGGCGTACGCATCGAGCGCAAGGTAGCCGGGAGAGCGGAGCGACGGCGCGAAACGGGCCGCCGAGGCGATCATCGCCGCGTTGTCGGTGCAGAGCTCCAGCGGCGCGAAGCGGGCCCCGGGCAGCGCCCGTCGGAGCTCGGAGTTCGCGGCGACGCCGCCGACCACGGCCACGACGCTGTCGCCGGTCGCCTCGGCTGCGGCTTCGAGGCGGGCGACGAGCGCGCGCACGATGGCCCGTTGGTACGAGGCGGCGAGGTCGGCCCGCCGGGCGTCGCGCTCCGCCTCCGAGAGCTCGCGGACCGCGTAGAGGAGGGCGGTCTTGAGGCCGGAGAACGACAAGTCGAGCCCTGGAACGCGCGCGACCGGGAACGCGAACCCCTCCGGGTCGCCCTCTCGTGCGAGCCGGTCGATCTCCGCGCCGCCGGGGTAGCCCAGGCCGAGCAGCCGGGCGCCCTTGTCGAACGCCTCTCCCGCGGCGTCGTCGAGCGTCGACCCGAGCACCTCGAAGCCTGTGCGGTCGCGCACCGCGAGGACGAGCGTGTGCCCGCCGCTCGCCAGGAGGCAGGTGAACGGCGGGTCGAGCGGCTCGGGCTGGAGGTAGAGGGTCGCGACGTGCGCGCGAAGGTGGTCGACGGGAACGAGCGGCAGTCCCCGCGCCCATGCGATCGCCTTCGCCGCCGAGAGCCCGACGAGCAGCGCGCCGACGAGGCCGGGCCCTTGCGTGACGCCGATGCGTCCGACGTCGTCGAGCCCGGCGCCCGCGTCCTCGAGCGCGGCTCGGATGACCGGAGACACGAGCTCGAGGTGACGCCGCGACGCGATCTCCGGCACCACGCCGCCGTACCTCGAATGGAGATCAGCCTGGGAGGCGACGACCGACGAGCGGACGACGCCGTCGTCGGTCACGAGCGCCGCAGCCGTCTCGTCGCACGACGTCTCGATTCCGAGGATGAGGCTCACGCCCGGTCCTAGGCGGATTCCGCGTCAGGGGCGTCCGCGTCGCGCCACATGATCAGCGCGTCCTCGCGGTTGTCGGTGTAGTACCCGCGACGAATGCCCTTGCGCCGGAAGCCGAAGCGCTCGTAGAGACGGATCGCGCCGAGGTTCGAGATCCGCACCTCCAGCGTGTAGCCGCGCAGGGCGTCGTCCTTCGTGAGCTCGAGCAGGCGGTGGAGGAGCGCCGAGGCGATCCCCTGACGTCTCCGCTCCGGGGCGACGGCGACGTTCATCACGTGCCAGGCGTCGACGTAGCGCGACAGGACGAGGTACCCGACGAGCGTGCCCGTCTCGTCGACCGCGCCGAACGACAGCGAGCTCGGCTTCGCGAGCTCGGAGGCGAACATCGACCGCGACCACGGCGTCGGGTACGAGGCACGCTCGATCCGCTCGATGGCGTCGAGGTCGCCGAGCTCCAGGCGTCGCAGCTCCAGCTCGAGCATCACGGCCGCCACCGCTCCGCATCGGGGGCCCGCGCGTAGATCGGCTCGATCGCGTCGACGGGCCCGAAGTCGGTCGCGAGTCGAGCGTGGAGCGCCGCGCGCGGTCGGTGACGCGGGTCGTCGTCCGGAGGGATCACCGCGCCGTTCGTCTCCAACAGCTCGCGGTAGCGCACCGCCCCGTCCCCGACGCAGAGGCGGCCCCTCGCCTCGACGTCCTCCGGCGAGAGTGCGGTTGCACCGGGGACGAACACCTCGCGGCGCCGCGCGTCGATCACGGGGATGGCACCCGGCGCGCCCGCCGTGAGCGCGTCCAGCGTCGAGACGCCCGCACCCTCGATCCCGAGCGAGACGGCCAGGCCGCGCGCGACCGCAAGGCCGATCCGCGTGCTCGTGAAGCTCCCGGGCCCGGTGCCGACGACGAGCGCGTCGAGGTCCGTCGGCCGCGCCGACGCCTGCCGGAGGAGCGCGTCCACGTCCTCGAGCAGTGTTCTCGCCACCGACGAGCGCTCACCGAGCACCTCGTCGTCGTCGAGCAGCGCGGTCGTGGCGACGTCCGTCGCAGTGTCGAAGGCGAGGATCAACAAGGCGTCATTCTGCAACGAGGCCGCGGAGCAGCGTTCCGTCCTCCGCCTCGACCGTGACGAGACGGCGCTGCGAAGCCAGGTGCTCGAGCCGGACCGCGGCGCGGGACCCCGGGAGCGCGCCGCTCCCGGCCTCGGGCCACTCGACGAAGACCACCGCCCCCTCGAAGTACGGCTCGAGATCGCCCCACTCGGCAGGGGAGAGCCCGCGGAAGCGATACAGGTCCAGGTGCGACACGTCGACCGAGCCGCGGTAGCGGTGACCGACCGTGAAGGTGGGGCTCGTGACGCGTCCGGTCACGCCGAGCGCGCGACACGCGCCGCGGACGAAGGTCGTCTTGCCGGCGCCGAGCTCACCGGACACCATCACGACGTCGCCCTGCTCGAGCCGCCGCGCAAGGCGCCCGGCCAGCGCCTCCGTCTCGTCGGCGGAGGCGGTCTCGACCGTGATCGCCCCCACCCGTCAGAAGAGGCCGAGCTGCACCGGTCGCCGCGTCTCGCGCGTGCCCTCGCAGTCGGCCCCGCGGACGGCGGGCGGCGTGAGCCGGCGTCGAGTCGAGTCGACAGGGGTCTCGTCCCCGCCGAGCAACGCCGGAAGGCGTGCGACGTCGCGTTCCAGGATCTCGAGCATCGACGGCGTGTAGAGCGCCGCGGCAGGGTGGAACAGCGGGTAGAGCACGACGGCGCGTCCTCCGAGCGTGACCTCCTGCGGGCGGCCGTGGACCCGGGTGATCCCGAGCGCGCGACCGGAGAGGAGCTCCGTCGCGAAGCTGCCGAGGGTCGCGACCACGCGCGGTCGCACGAGCTCGAGCTGCCGGTAGAGATACGGCTCGCACGCCGCCGTCTCCTCGGGTAGCGGATCCCGGTTTCCCGGCGGCCTGCACTTGAGGACGGTCGCGACGTAGACGTCGTCGAGCGCGAGACCGATACCGGCCAGCAGACCCTCGAGCAGGTCCTGCGCCCGCCCTGCGAACGGCGTTCCCGCGCGGTCCTCGTGGAACCCCGGTGCCTCGCCGACGAGCGCGAGCTCGGCGTCGGGGTCGCCCGCGCCGAAGACGACCTGCGTCCGGCCGACGTGGAGCGCGCAGCGAACGCATCCCGCGGCCTCGGCCTCCACCTCGGAGAGCGTCGCACGAAGCTCGGCGCTCATGACCGACACTGTACGGCCCGCCCCGGCGGGGCGTCGCCGTCCGGCTCAGTGGCCGCAGCCGCAGCCGCCGCCGCAGCAGCCGCCCCCGCCGCCAGACCCGGTGGAGAAGCTCGGCTTCGAGGTCGCGCCGACGACGGCGAACGACGACAGCTGCTTCAGCACCTTCGCGGCGCCGCAGCTCGGGCAGGTGACGACCTGCTCCTCCGAGCGGACGAGCTCCTCGAAATGCTCTTCGCAGGCCATGCAGGCGTATTCGTAGATGGGCACGGCCGTAGTCTAGACACGTGATCACCTGGCTCGCGCCGACACTCCAGGGCCGGCTCGTCCGCCTCGAGCCGCTCACGCGGGACCACGCAGACGGGCTGTGGGCCGCCTCCCGCGACGAGCGAACGTGGCACTGGCTCTCGATCGCCCAGCCCGCCGGGCGTGCCGCGTTCGACGAGTGGCTCGAGGCCGCTCTCGCCAGCGCCGAGGACGGCGCCGAGATTCCGTTCGCCACGCTCGCGCGAGACCGCGTGGTCGGCTCGACGCGCTACCTCGCACTGCGACCCGAGCACCGGTCGGTCGAGATCGGCTGGACGTGGCTCCATCCCGTCTCCTGGGGCACGGGCGTGAACGTCGAGGCGAAGCTCCTGATGTTGCGGCACGCCTTCGAGACGTGGCGCTGTCGCCGCGTCGAGCTGAAGACGGACGCGCTCAACGAGCGCTCACGCGGCGCGATGGAGGCGCTGGGAGCGACCTTCGAGGGCATCCATCGCAAGCACATGCTCGTCCGCGACGGCGAGAACCGCGACACCGCCTGGTACTCGGTCACCGACGACGAGTGGCCGGCGGTCGAGCGAGGCATTGTCGAACGCCTCGCGCGGGACTAGCTCGGTCCTCCAGACCGTTACACTTGTCGTAGCCCGGTATCCGCGAGGAACTGGAGCGTCAATGATCGAGAGCGTCAACGTCATCGGTGCGCGCGGTCGCGTCGGGAGCGCTGTGAGCAGCCGGCTCGCCGAGCGCGGTGTCCTTCTGACCCCGGACGACCCGGCTCTCGTCCTCCTGTGCGTCCCCGACCGCGCAGTTGCGGAGGTCGCAGCCGCGATCGAGCCGGGGCCCTGGCTCGCCCACGTCAGCGGCGGCACGCCGCTGACGGCCCTCGATCCGCACGTGCGGCGCTTCTCGGTGCACCCGCTGCAGACGTTCACGCACGATCGCGGGCCCGAGCAGCTCGACGATGCGTGGGCGGCCGTGACCGGCGAGACCGACGAGGCCCTCGCCATCGCGACGGAGCTCGCAGAGACGCTCGGCCTGCGGCCGTTTCCGCTCGACGACGACCGGCGGTCGCTCTACCACGCCGGCGCGGCCATCGCCTCGAACTACCTCGTCACGCTGCGCCGGATCGCCGGCGAGCTCCTCGCCGACGCGGGTGTTCCCGACGAGGCGCTCGACCCGCTGATGCGGCGCGTGATCGAGAACGGCTTTCAGCTGACAGGCCCGATCGAGCGCGGCGACTGGGAGACGGTCGAGCGGCACCGGGAGGCGATCGCCGCCCACGCGCCGCACCTCCTGCCCGCCTATGACGAGCTGGCGCGCCTGACGGCAGGTGACGCAGTGTCACTCGGGAGTCGCTCGTGATCGTCGCGCGGAGCGTGGCCGACGTCAGGGCGGCCGTCGGCGGACGGCCGGGCGGCACGGTCGGGCTCGTACCCACGATGGGCGCGCTCCACGCCGGGCACCTTGCGCTGCTCGCGGCGGCACGCGATCGCTGCGAGACCGTCGTCATGAGCCTCTTCGTCAACCCGGCGCAGTTCGGCGAGCCCGCCGACCTGAACGGCTACCCGCGCGACGAGGCGAGCGACCTCGATCGCGCGGTGGAAGCCGGCGTCGACATCGCCTTCGTTCCTTCGACCGCGGAGATGTACCCGCCGGGCTACCAGACGTGGGTCGAGGTGACGGAGCTCGGCGCGCTGCTCGAGGGCGAGCACCGACCGGGTCACTTTCGCGGGGTCGCGACCGTCTGCCTGAAGCTCTTCACGATCGTCCGCCCGAACCTCGCCTTCTTCGGGCAGAAGGACGCACAGCAGGTCGAGGTGCTCCGGCGGATGATCGCCGACCTGCACCTCGAGCTCGAGCTCGTCGTCGTCCCGACCGTTCGCGACGCCGACGGTCTCGCGCTCTCCTCGCGCAACGTCCGCCTCTCGCGCGAGGAGCGCGACCGGGCGCTCGCGCTCCCCCACGCGCTCGCGACCAAGGACCCTGCGACCGCCCGCGCGATGCTCGACGCCGCCGGGCTCGACGTCGACTACGTCGACGTTGCCCCGTTCACGCCGCCCACACTCGCCGCCGCTGTTCGCGTCGGCACGACCCGCCTGATCGACAACGTCCCCCTGGAGGAGGAATCGTGAGCACCCGTCCCCGCACCCCCGGGCCCAACACGCCCGCGCCCGGCAAGCTGCCGATCACCGAGCTCGCCGAGCTCAAGGCGCGGCGGCAGCCGATCGTGATGGTCACCGCGTACGACGCGCCCTCGGGCCGCCTCGCCGACGAGGCGGGCGTCGACCTGATCCTCGTCGGCGACTCGGCGGCGATGACGGTGCTCGGCCACGACTCGACCGTCCCTGCCTCGATGGAGGAGATGATCGTGCTCACGCGCGCCGTGACGCGCGGCTCGCACCGCCCGCTGGTCGTCGCCGACATGCCATTCGGCTCCTTCCAGGTCTCCGACGCCGAGGCGGTCGCGAATGCGATCCGGTTCGTGAAGGAGGCTGGCGCCGACGCCGTGAAGCTCGAGGGCGCGGGGCCGTCCCTGTCGCGGGTCGCGGCGATCGTCGGCGCGGGCATCCCGGTGATGGGCCACATCGGGCTCACGCCGCAGTCGGCGACCGCCCTGGGCGGCTTCAAGGCGCAGGGGCGCACCGCGGAGGGCGCACGCCGCCTGGTCGACGACGCGCGAGCGCTCGAGGCGGCGGGCTGCTTCTCGCTCGTGCTCGAGGCGGTGCCCGTCGCGGTCGCCCGGGAGATCACGCGGCGGCTGACGATCCCGACGATCGGCATCGGCGCCGGCGCCGTGACGGACGGACAGGTGCTCGTGTGGCACGACCTGCTCGGCCTCTACGACGGCCGCTCACCGCGCTTCGTGAAGCGCTACGCCGATCTCGCCACGACGATCCGCGACGCGGTCGCAGCGTACGCGAACGACGTCCGCGAGGGGAGGTTCCCCGAGGAGGTCCACACGTACGGCATGTCCGACGAGGAGCGCCTGGCGTTCGAGGCGGCCGTCGCGCCCGCGCGCTGACCCTCAGAGGGCCGTGGGCAGGACGGCGAACGCGGCGACGATCACTGCCGCGAGCAGCAGCGCTGCGAGAACACCGCGCCACGGGAGCCGGAAGGTCGTCCGCAGCCCGAGCGCGACGAGCCCGAGCGACCACACGGCGAACGCGAGCCCGATTCCGACGACGACGCCCCGCCCCGTCCCCGCATCCTCTCCCCCGGTTCGGAACCAGTCCCACCCGTAGCGCAGGGCGATCGCGGGCACGACGACGACGAGCGAGAGCGCGAGCGGGACGGCGGCGAAGGCGACGATCTGCCGCGCGATCCGGAAGCGCGCGTCCACACCGGCGGCCTTCGCGCCGACCCAGAGCGCGGCACCGAACAGGAAGTACCCCGCGGCTCCGTAGAAGAGCCCGGCGACGAACGTCACGACGAGCAGGACGAGCGTGTCGACCGTCGAGTCGTCCATGACGGTCCCCCAGGCGGGCGTCAGGATCACCGCGGCGATGCCGGCGAGGATCGTGATCGCGAGCACGGGCTCGGAGCGCGCGTCGACGTCGACGTCGTCGTCGTTCGCGAGCGCCGCGAACACCGTCCGCGGATCCGTCAGGACGCGCGGCACGCGGCGCCACCAGCTCCGAGTCGCCGGCTCTCCGGCCCGCGCCCGCTCCGCACCGACCCGGTCCGCCGCCGCCACGGGCTTCACGGGAGGTTGCTCTGCCATGCAGTCAGGGTACGCGCTGGCCCGCCGGGAGCCGGGCGGCCGACTCGGCGAGAGCCGAGGGCGTCCGGGCTGCCACCAGGCGGCGCAACGCCTCCTCGCTCAGCTGGTTCCCCGTGACCGCCGCGAGGAACGGCTCGCGCGCGAGCGTCCGCAGGACGACCGCCTCGGTTGCGGTGACCGTCGCCGTCCGCGGCACGTCGAGGATGAGAGCGAGCTCTCCGAAGACGTCGTCTGCGCCGAGCTCGCGCAGCCGGTGTCCGTTCTGGTCGACGGACACGCGCCCCTCGGCGATCACGTAGACGACATCCCCAGCGTCGCCCTGCCGGACGAGCACCTCGCCGGCATCGGCGTGTCGCTCGCCGAGGGACGCGGCCAGCCGACGGAGCGCGGCGTACGGGAGCGGCGCGAAGATGGACGTCCGCCCGAGAAGGTCGAGCTCGGCGGCGCGCACGTCCATGCCCTCGTCGATCCGCCCGAGTGCGCGGTGTGCCAGCGCTGCGAGGACGGCGAGCAGGCCACCGGCGGCGATCAACGCGCCGCGGGACCCCAGCACGTCGAGCGCGAGCGGGGCCACGAGCGCGCCTGCGGCCACGGCCACGATGATGACGAGCTCGAAGAGGCCGAAGATGCGTCCGACCATCCGCTCGTCGGAGTGCTCCTGCATGCTCGTGAAGCCCGAGACGTCGAGCAGGCTGTTCGCCAGGCCGGACAGGGCGAGGCACACCAATGCGATGCCGCTCTCCGGGAACACGCCGAGCACGACGAGCGGGATGCCCCAGCCTGCGAGCGCGAGCTGGAACGGGCGGCCCAGCCTTCCCCGGCCGACCAGGGTGATTCCCGCGAGCGCCCCGAGGATGCCGCCCACCCCGAACGTTGCCGTGAGCACGCCGACACCGGACTCGCCGATCCCGAGAAGGTCGATCGCGACGACGACGAGGAACACCCCGAGCGCGCCCCGGACGAACGCCTGCGCCCCGAACAGGCCGACGAGCAGACGCACCGGCCGGTTTCCGACGAGTGCACGGGCTCCCTCGCGGAGCTCGTGGACGACCCTCGAGCGCGGATCGACGATGGAGGGCAGCGTCGCCGGGTGCACCCCGGCGATCGCGAGGAACGAGAGGAACGACACGGCGGCGCACGCCGCGTAGACCGTCGCCGGCCCGGAGAGCGCGAGGAGGAGCGCGGCGCCCGCCGGCCCGAGGAGGACGGCCGTCGACTCGAACGTGAGGGCCGCGACGTTCGAGGCCGCGAGCTCGCGCGGGGTCCGCGCGAGGAGCGGCGCGAGCGCGAGGTGGCACGGACGGTGCGCCGCGAGCGGGACCGCCGCCAGCACCGCGAGCACGTAGACGACGGTGGTGCTCGCCTCGGCCGCGAGCGCCACGGCCGCGCCGAGGCACGCGATGGCGCGGACGAGGTGGACGAGGATGAGGATCCGCTCGCGCCGATAGCGGTCCCCGACGACCGCCACGAACGGGGCGATGAAGGCGCTCGGCACCATGCGGGCGAAGAGGACGAGCCCGACGACACGCGCTCCGTCCGCCTCGTAGGCGACCACGCTGAGTGCGACGAGCGACGCCCATTCGGCGGTGTGGAAGCCGCCCCACGCAAGCTGTGCGCGCCGCAGGTCGCGATTGCCCCAGAGCTCGCCGACGGCGCCCAGCCGTTCCCGAACCGCATCGCCTCTCCGCATTCGGGCGAGGATCTCAGCGGGCCGGCTCCGCGTCCAGCCGGCGGTCGGTACCGGCTAGGCGGCTGCGGCCGCCGGCGCGGCAAGCACGCCGCGCAGGAACTGCCCGGTGTGCGACTCCGAGACCTCGGCGACCTGCTCCGGCGTCCCCGTCGCGATCACCTCGCCGCCCGCCTCGCCGCCCTCGGGGCCGAGGTCGACGATCCAGTCCGCCTGCTTGATCACGTCGAGGTTGTGCTCGATCACCAGCACGGTGTTCCCTGCGTCGACGAGCCGCTGGAGCACCTCGAGCAGCTTCTCGATGTCGGCGAAGTGGAGCCCCGTCGTCGGCTCGTCGAGGATGTAGAGGGTCCGCCCGGTGGCGACCTTCGAGAGCTCGGCGGCGAGCTTCACCCGCTGCGCCTCGCCGCCGGAGAGCGTGGTCGCCGGCTGGCCGAGGCGGATGTAGTCGAGCCCGACGTCGTGCAGCGTCTGCAGCCGGCGGCGGATCTTGGGGATCTTCGCGAAGAACTCGAGCGCCTCCTCGACCGACATCTCGAGCACGTCCGCGATCGACTTGCCCTTGAAGCGCACCTCGAGCGTCTCGCGGTTGTAGCGCCGCCCGTGGCACGTCTCGCACGGGACGTAGACGTCGGGCAGGAAGTGCATCTCGATCTTGATCTGCCCATCGCCCTTGCAGGTCTCGCAGCGGCCGCCGCGAACGTTGAAGGAGAACCGCCCCGGCTTGTAGCCCCGGACCTTCGCCTCGGGCGTCAGCGAGTAGAGCTCGCGGACGTGCGTGAACAGGTCCGTGTAGGTGGCCGGATTCGAGCGCGGCGTGCGGCCGATCGGCGTCTGGTCGATCTCGATCACCTTGTCGAAGCAGTCGATCCCCTCGACGGCGTCGTGCGCACCGGGCTTCACGCGGGTCTTGTTGAGCCGGTTCGCGAGCGCCTTGTAGACGATCTCGTTCACGAGGGTCGACTTGCCGGAGCCCGACACGCCGGTGACGCAGACGAGCTTTCCCACCGGGAACTCGACGTCGACGTCCTTCAGGTTGTGCTCACGCGCGCCGACGACCCGGAACCAGCCGCGGTCCTCGACGCGACGCGCGGGGATCTCGATTCGGCGCCTGCCCGAGAGGAAGTCCGCCGTGGCGGAGCGCCGGTTGCGCATCACGTCCGCGGCCGTCCCTTCCGCCACGACCTCACCCCCGTGCTCCCCGGCGCCGGGCCCCATGTCGACGAGCCAGTCGGCCGTGCGCATCATCTGCTCGTCGTGCTCGACCACGAGCACCGTGTTCCCGAGGTTCCGCAGTCGCTCCAGCGTGCCGATCAGCCGGCCGTTGTCGCGCTGGTGGAGCCCGATCGACGGCTCGTCGAGGATGTAGAGCACGCCGACCAGCTGTGAGCCGATCTGCGTGGCCAGGCGCAGGCGCTGCGCCTCGCCGCCCGAGAGCGTCCGCGCGGCCCTGTCGAGGTTCAGGTAGCCGACGCCGACGTCGTCGAGGAACGTCAGCCGCTCGCGGATCTCCTTCAGGATCCTCCGGCCGATCAGCTCCTCCGTCGGCGTCAGCTCCAGCCCGTCGACGAACCGCAGTGCGGCGGTCACCGACTGCTGCGAGAACTCGTGGATCGACTTCTCGCCCACCGTGACGGCGAGCACCTCCGGCTTCAGCCTCGCGCCGTGGCAGACCGGGCACGGCCGCATCGACATGTACTCCTCGATGCGCTCGCGCTGCTGCGAAGAGTCGGTCTCGCGGTACCGGCGCTGCAGGTTCGCGACGAGGCCCTCGAACGCCATCGTGTACTGCCGTTTGCGGCCCATGCGGTTTCGGTACGTGACGAGGATCCGGTCGCCGCCCGTGCCGTGGAGAAAGCGGTCCTGCGCCTCGCGGTCGAGCTCGCGCCACGGCGTGCACAGGTCGATCTCGTAGCGGTCGGCGATCGCCTTGATCACCGACTCGTAGAAGCCCTGGCCGCCGAGCGTCCACGGCACGAGCGCGCCCTCCTCGAGCGAGAGGCTCGGGTCGGGCACGAGGAGGTCGGGGTCGATCTCGAGCTGGGAGCCGAGCCCCGTGCAGCGCGGGCAGGCGCCGTGCGGGGCGTTGAAGGAGAAGATCCGCGGCTCGAGCTCGGGCAGCGAGACGCCGTGCTCGGGGCACGCGAAGTTCTCGCTGAAGAGGTAGGACTCGCCGTCGACCACGTCGATTCCGACCAGGCCCTCCGCCAAGCTGGTGGCGGTCTCGATGCTCTGTGTGAGCCGCTGCCTGAGATCCGGCTTCATGATCAAGCGGTCGACCACGACCTCGATCGTGTGCTTGAACTTCTTGTCGAGGGTGATCTCTTCCTCGAGCAGGCGCTGCTCGCCGTCGACCTTGACGCGCGTGAACCCGTCGCGGCGGAGCTCCTCGAGCACGTCGCGGTACTCCCCCTTGCGGTCGCGGACGACCGGCGCGTTGACCGTGAACTTCGTGCCGGCCGGGAGCGCGAGCACCTGCTCGACGATCTGGTCGAGGCTCTGGCCTGCGATCGGCCGGCCGCAGATCGGGCAGTGCGGCCGCCCGACGCGCGCGTAGAGCAGGCGCAGGTAGTCGTAGATCTCGGTCACCGTGCCGACCGTCGAGCGCGGGTTGCGCGAGGTCGTCTTCTGGTCGATCGAGATCGCGGGCGAGAGCCCGTCGATGGAGTCGACGTCGGGCTTCTCCATCATCTGGAGGAACTGCCGGGCGTACGCGGAGAGCGACTCGACGTAGCGGCGCTGCCCCTCGGCGTAGATCGTGTCGAAGGCGAGCGACGACTTGCCCGAGCCGGAGAGCCCGGTCACGCAGACGAGCGCGTTCCGCGGAAGCGCGACGGTGACGTTCTTCAGGTTGTGCTCGCGGGCGCCGTGGACGACGAGCTGGTCGGCGGGCATACGCCGTCCAGTCTATCGGGAGAACATACGTTCGTCCAACGTACGCCGATGCCGCTGACGCACCTCGTACTCGGGCAGGCGGCGCCCGACGCCTGGCGTCAGGCCTTGCGGGCCCAGCGGCCGAAGACGAGGCCACCGAGCGTGAAGCCGAGCCCGAACGTGCCGACGGCGAACGCGCCGATCGCGACGCCCTTGCGCCACATCGACATCTGCTGCCAGCGGCCGAGCGCCTCCCGCTCCTCCTCGGTCAGCTCCTCGCCGCGGCGCTGCTTGCGCAGCGCGCCGCCGGCCTGCAGGCCGAGGTAGAGGTCGTCGAAGATCTCCGGGCCGTCGGACACGCGATCGAGTGTATAGCCTCGTTCGGCTCGTGCCCGCCACGCCAGGCCACCGACCGGTCGTCGCCGCGTTCGACGTCGACGGCACGCTGACGACCCGCGACTGCGTGACGCCGTTCCTGCGCCGCACGGCGGGCCTGCGGCTCTGGACGACGCTTCTCCGACGTGCGGTCACGCTGGGCGCCGCTCTCGCACACCGCGACCGGGACCGTCTCAAGGAGCTCGCGTGCAGCGCGCTCCGCGGCAAGGACGCGGTCGAGCTGGAGCGGGCCGGGAAGGCGTTCGCGGCCGAAATCGCCTCGACTCGGCTCCGCGACGACACGCTCGCGCGCCTCCGCCGCCACCGCGAGCTCGGTCACACCGTGCTCCTCGCATCGGCGTCGCTCGACCTCTACCTCGAGCCGCTGGGCGAGCTCCTTCCGGCGGACGCGATCGTCTGCACGAGGCTCGAGCGCGGGCCGGACGGACGACTCACGGGACGCCTCGTCGGGGCGAACTGCCGTGGCGCGGAGAAGGCTCGCCGGGTGCGACAGTGGCTCGCCGCGTCGGCGCTCGAGGGCGCAGAGCTCTGGGCCTACGGCGACTCCGAGGGCGACGACGAGCTCCTCGCCCTCGCCGACCACCCGCGGCGCGTCGACGGCGTCCGCATCGATCCCGAGCCCGTGTAGACGCCGCTGCGTGTGTCGAGTCGACACACGCTCTCCTCGCCCGCGGCGACTAGCATGGGGAGCCGTGTCGGACGCCCTGATCACGCTGCGCCGCGAGCTGGCGCAGATCGAGGACCTCGTCGTCGCCTCGCGGGTGCTCGAGTGGGATCAGCTCGTGATGATGCCGCCGGGCGGCGCCGCGACACGGGCCGAGGGGCTCGCGACCCTGCACCGTCTCGCGCACGAGCTCTTCGTGCGCGACGAGATCGGGGAGCTGCTCGAGCGGCTCCGACCGGAGACAGCCGACCTCGACCCCGACTCGGACGACGCGTGCCTGATCGCCGTCGCGTTACGAGACTGGGAGAAGGCGCGCCGCGTCCCTCCCGATCTGCGCGCCGAGATGACGAAGCTGTCGTCGGAGGGCATGGAGGCGTGGGTCGCAGCCCGTGCGAACGACGACTTCGCCGCGTTCCGCCCCTGGCTCGACCGCACCCTGGAGCTCAAGCACCGCTACATCGAGTGCTTCCCGGCGACCGACGACCCGTACGACGTCCTCCTCGACGACTTCGAGCAGGGCATGCGCACCACGGAGGTGCGCCGCGTGTTCGACCGGCTCGAGCCGGCGCTGCGCGAGCTCGTCGCTGCCTCGTCGGACGAGGAGCTGGAGCCCTTCGCGTCCGGCCCCTACCCCCGCGAGACGCAGCACGAGCTGTCGCTCGCCGTCGCAAAGGCATTCGGCGCGGCGGGCGACGTCTTCCGGCTCGATCCGACCGTGCACCCCTTCTGCACGTCGTTCGCCACCCAGGACGTGCGGATCACGACCCGCTACGCAGAGGACGACCTCCACGGGAACTCGCTCTTCTCGACGATGCACGAGGTCGGTCACGGGCTGTACGAGCACGGCGGCGACCCCGCGCTCGACCGCACGCCGCTCGCGACCGGCTGCTCGTCGGCGCTCCACGAGTCGCAGAGCCGCCTGTGGGAGAACGTGATCGGCCGCTCGCTGCCCTTCTGGCGCTGGTTCTACCCCCAGTTCCGCGACGGCTTCGCGGGCGTGCTCGCCGACGTGCCGCTCGAGCGCTTCCACCGCGCGATCAACCGAGCGCGGCCGTCGTTGATTCGCGTGGACGCGGACGAGACGACGTACGGCCTCCACATCATCCTCCGCTTCGGCCTCGAGCAGGAGCTGCTGTTCGGCGGGCTCTCGACCGCGGACCTCCCCGACGCGTGGAACACCCGGATGGAGGAGCTGGTCGGCGTCAGGCCTCCGAACGACCGCCTCGGCTGCCTCCAGGACGTCCACTGGTCGGGCGGCATGTTCGGGTACTTCCCGACGTACCAGCTCGGCAACGTGCTCTCGGTCCAGATCTGGGAGCGCCTCGTCGCCGACCTGCCGGATGCCTACGAGCAGGTCGAGCGCGGCTCGTTCGGCGAGATCTACGAGTGGCTCCGCGAGCATCTCTACCGGCACGGCCGCAAGTTCGAGCCGAGCGTGATGGTCGAGCGCCTCGTCGGCGGGCCGATCGACCCCGAGCCGTACCTTCGCTACCTCGCGGACAAGAACGCCTCGCTCGCCGCGGCCTGAGGGCCCGGTCGTGTGCTCAGCCCGTGTTCCGCAGCGCGGCGGCGACGCCTGCGATCGAACGCAGCAGCGGCCGCAGTGCAGCCTCGTCGGAGGCCCGCCACCGCCGAAGCAGCTCGACCTGGATCGCGTTCATCGGGTCGACATAGGGATTCCGCAGCCGGATCGACTGCTGCAGCACCGGATGCCGGTCGAGCAGCTCCCCGGCCTCGACGATCTCGAGCACGCCGGCGCGGGCGCGATCGTGCTCGTCCCGCAACGAGCCGAACACCCGTGAGGCGAGCTCGGCGTCGTCGACGAGCTCGAGGTACCGCTCTGCGATGCCCATGCTCGACTTGGCGAGCGACATCTCGAGGTTCTCGACGAGGGCGCGGAAGAACGGCCACCCGGCGTAGAGGGCGCGCAGCTCGTCGACCGGCGCCGCCTCGAGCCCGGCGCCGGCGCCGAGCCACGCGGGGACGATGCAACGGGTCTGCGTCCAGGCGAACACCCACGGGATGGCGCGGAGCGCCTCGAGCCCGCCGGCGGCGTCGGGCCGTGCCGCCTCGGGACGCGAGGCCGGCCGCGAGCCGATCTCGAGCAGCGCGAGCTCGTCGAGCGGCGTGAACGCGCGCAGGAAGCGAGGGAGCTCCGGGTCGTCCCAGACGATCGACCGGTAGGTCTCGTGCGCGGCGCCCGAGACCCGCTCGATCGCCTCACGGGCGCCGTCGGGAGCCTCCTCCACGACGCGGTTCGGAAATGCCGTCAGCAGCGTCGCAGCGAGCGCGGCCTCCAGGTTCCGTCGCGCGAGCCCGGGCAGGCCGTACTTGAAGGCGATCGTCTCGCCCTGCTCGGTCACCTTCAGCCTGCCGTCGACGGCATGCGGCGGCTGCGCGAGGATCGCCGCATGTGTGGGCCCGCCCCCGCGGCCCGCGCTGCCGCCGCGGCCGTGGAAGACCGTCAGCTCCACGCCGCGCTCCCCGGCGAGCCACGCGAGCCGCTCCTGCGCGCGGAAGATCTCCCACTGCGCCGTGATCACGCCGCCTTCCTTGCCCGAGTCCGAGTAGCCGACCATCACCTCGAGCCGCGGGCGCGGGCTGCGGTCGAGCACCTCGGCGACGAGCGCCTCCGCGCGGTGGAGGTCGTCGATCGTCTCGAGCAGCGGGGCGACGGTGAGCTCGAGGCCGGCGCTCGCCGCGAGCTCCTCGGCGGCGAGCACGTCGTCGGCCGAGCGCGTCATGGACACGACGAGCGTGTCGATCGCGTCGCGCCCGCACCGCCGCTGGACGTCCGCCGCTGCGCGGAGCACCTCGAGCACTCCGTCGGCGTCGTCCCGGAGCGACCGCGAGTGGACGCGAAGGTCGAGCGACGGGCCCGTGAGGCCGAAGAGGTCGAGGCGGTCGCGGAGCTCGGCGAGGCCGCCGTCGGCAACGCGTGATCCGCCGTGGGCGCGAAGGCTCCGCCCCACGAGGTCGAGCTCCTCGCGGAGCTCCTCGGCAGAGGCGTACCCGTCGGCCCCGAGCCGCTCCCAGATCGCCGTGAGCCTGCGGCGGTACGGCTCGGTCGGGTTGCGGTCGGCCGGAAGCGGAACGTCGGCGACGGCGTCGTCGGCCTCGACGAGGGTACTCGACATGCCCCACGACGCCGCGAGCTCACGGACGTCGCGGCGCAGCAGCTGCCGCACGAGCGCAGCGCCGCGCTCGACCGCCTCGCGGACCGTCGCGGCGCCCGCGTTCGGGTTGCCGTCCATGTCGCCCCCGATCCACGTCCCGAACCGGAGCGGCGTCCCCGGCAGCCGCTCGTTCCACACGGCCTGAAGCGCGGCGGCTGCGTCCCACAGGCTGTCCTCGAGGAACCACAGCGCCTGCCGGATCTCGTCGACGACACGCGGGCGCTCGGATCGGACCTCGTCCGTCTGCCAGAGGATCGTGACCTCCTCGGCGAGCCGGCGCTCGCAGGCGGCACGCTCGCCGGGCGTCAGCCGAAGGTCGTCCAGCCGCTCGAGCAGGCCGGCGATCAGACGATGCTTCTCGAGGATCGTCCGTGGCAGCGCCTCGGTCGGATGCGCCGTGAGGACGAGCTCGACCGAGACCCTGCGGGCCGCGACGGCCACCTCGTCGGGCGTCACCCCCTCGGCGGCGAGCAGCTCGAGCGCCTCGTCGAGCGACTCCCGCAGCGTGCCGCCCTCCCGCTCGACCTCCCGCCGGCGCCTGACGCGGTGGTGCTGCTCGGCGATGTTCGCGAGGTGGAAGTAGACGGTGAACGCGCGCAGGACGACCGCCTGCGTCTCGACCTCGAGCCCGGCGATCGTCTCGGCGAGCGCCCTCGTCGCTCCCGTGTCGCCGCGGCGCCCGAGCCGTGCGAGGAGCCGGATTCGCTCCTCGAGACGGTAGACGTCCTCGCCCTCCTGCTCGGTGAGGACCGTTCCGAGGATCTCGCCGAGCAGCCGCACGTTCGCACGGAGCGGCGCGTCGGGCGACTCGTCGGCGGGGCGACTCACCGCCCCACTCTGCCCGCTGGCCTAGGCGGCGGCCCGGCCGAAGCGCTTCTCGGCGCGCGCGCGCGCCTTCTCCGCCTCGACGTCGCGGTCACGCGGGGCCGCACTGGTCACGAGGTCCTCGAGCAGGTGGGCCGTGATGTGCGCGATCTCGTCGACGGCTCGGTCGAACACCGCCTGGTTGGCCTTCGACGGCTTCGTCGAGCCGCTCACCTTGCGGACGTACTGGAGCGCGGCCGCATGGATCTCCTCCGACGTCGCGGCGGGCTCGAAGTTGTGGAGCGTCTTGATGTTCCTGCACATGGCCCGAGCGTAGCTACCGGCAGCCAGTCGCGATCGCAAGGGCTCGGCAGACACTCTCCATCCGCTCGGCCCCCAGGGTGCAGATCCGGTCGACGAAGTACGCCTTCCGAACGACGCGCAAGTTGTCCAATGAGAGAACGCATCGCTCCGGGAGACCATCGTCGGGGCCGAGCTCGACCTCGGACGGAATCCCGCGGACCGTCCGCGTCGCGGGCACCCCGAGCACACGAGCCAGGCCGTCGATCGCCGGGTCACGGGTGAGCACGAGGTGGGGACGCCGGCCGGCGGCGGGGTGCTCCACCCACCAGACCTCACCGCGTCTCACCAGGGCTCCTCGCGGATCGACTCGATCGTCGACCACTCCGCCCACTCGAGCTCCTCGTCGGTCTCCGGAACGCGCCTGTAGCCCTCGGCGATCGCTCGGTCGATCCGCTCGCGCTCGACCTCGGCCACGAGCCGGTCGATCGCCTCGACGATCACCGCTGCCCGGCTTGGTCGGCCCGCCGCGACGAGCTCGTCGATCGCGCGCACGCGATCCTCCGACATACGCACGGTAATCATTTTCGACATACAACAGTATTACGCTAGACGGGTGTGTCCGCAAGCGCGTTCAGCTCGCGCCGGAGCTCCTTGATCTCGTCGCGCAGCTTCGCGGCGTACTCGAAGCGGAGCTCCTCGGCGGCGACGTACATCTCCTCCTCCAGCGTGACGACGA
>DATBIQ010000111.1:0-26100 GCA_036556865.1 Gaiella sp. | reverse complement strand
ACGGCAGACCCCGCGGCCGGTGGTGTTGTCGGACGAAGGCGAGGCGTGAGGCCGCGTGTCCGGTGCCGCTGCCGGATCGCCCGGCAGCTGTATCCGGAGGCGTTTGCCGCGACGCAGGCGCGGAAGGTCGAACGACGTCGGAAGCGGCGTCGGGAGGCCGCGGGGTCGTGACGAAGGGGCGGGTTTCGAGCTCGGTGGAGCTGTGAGTGCCCACGGCATCCGGGTGGGTTGGTCCCTGACCCGGCCGGGGCACGAAACGACGCGCACCGATCGAGCAAGTGGACTACGACTCGTCGCGAGGTGGTGGTGGGCCGCTCTCGGTCGTGCTCTCGAGGCGGGTTGCGATCTCGCGTCCGACGCCGATCTTGCGAACCAGTTCGTACCGCTCGGTGCGCGAGACGACTTCTTCGATTTCCGGTTCAACGTGTCCGTGCGCCACGACGAACAGGACAGGCTCGGAGCGGGCGGCTTCGTATTCGGGGCGGGTGAGTTCGAGCCGCTGTGCGCAGTCTTCGTCGGCGCATTCGCACACGACGATCATCGTGTCGGTGTCGTCGGTCTGACGCTGAAGCTTCTCGTTGAGCTCGCGGAAGAACACTTCGTTCGCGGCGAGTCGCTTCTCGCGAAGCTCATCGAGGTCCCGCTCGGTCGGTCGCGGCGTCACGGCCGCGATTGTCTCAAACTCCTGCCGGCTCGGCGCCCTCGTTCGGGTCGAGCCGCCGCGAGTCACCGTCCCCGGTGGGACGCGCGCACCTGCGAGGCACGCTCGCCGTTTGGGGCCACCCTCGTGCCCCGCCGTGCGGCACACCAGAGCTGCCGCGCCCGCTGCTCGCCTGGACCCGCTCGGTCTTGCGGGATCGAGGCTTGCGCAGCGCATCTCGAAGCGGACGAAGGTCGGGAGGCGGGTTCTCGAGCACAGCCAACACGGTGGCCTGCTCGTCAGCGCGGATCCCGACACCACGGCTGTTCGCATCGATCGCGAGGCCGATCCGCTGTGCGAGATCGGCTTCCCCCGCCTCGTCTAGGAGAAGCGCCAAGAGCGCAGCAGCGCTGAGGGGGATCTCCACGCCCGCAACGACCATTTCAACGTCGATTCCCGGCGCGCCGGGCGCCAAACACGCGCGACCCTCGCGGCATCATCCGTCAAGAGGCCAAACCGTCGCCTTTGGCAGCTCCCGGTCTCGTGCGCCTCGCTCCCCGTTCGGGTGTGGAGACCCGGTTCCCCACAAACCGTTCCCCCTCCATGCAAGTCGTCGTCGAAACCCGGAGCTGCCGAGTGCGTGCGTTCCCCCAAGCGCAGCACGCCAAACGCCACTCCCGCTAGATCCCCTCGTGCCCGTGCCATCGAGTCTGCTCTTGCGGGAGCGGCGCACGTAGTTGAGTGAGCGCCAGGATCGCGGCGACCAGACTCTCTGCGACCGGTGAGCGAGCCTGCGGCTAGGCGACGCCGACCTCGTTGTCGATGAGCGCCGAGACTTCGGCGAACCGTACGCTCGGCTCGACGCCGTACAGCTCGATGACCTTTGCCTTCAACTCCGGGGTGAAGAACGCGCGGGGGGCCCTCCTCGCTCGTTTGTGCGAAGGCGCACGAGTCTCGCAGTCGGACCACCGTCCCTCAACCAACGCGTCCGGGTCGCACTCGTCGCCCGAGGCGCCAGCCTCACACCAGGGCCGCGGGCCGGTCGACCGCGCGGCCCTGTGCACGTGCCAGCCCTGCCTGACCTACGGAATGGTCGGGCAGCTCGCAGGCTGCGGCTGGTCGATTCTGATCCCGCTGTTCGGTGTCCCGGCCGGCAGGTAGTAGAGGGCATAGACAACGAGTGGCTCCGAGCCCTCGTTCCTCAGGTTGTGGACTTCCGTCGTCGGCTGGAAGAAGCTGGTGCCGGTCGCGTACTTGTGGGCGGGACACCCCGAGACGCCGTGGTAGAGCGTTCCTTCGCCCTGGGCCACGGAGACCAGCGTCGGGCCCGGATGGGTGTGCCAGCCGGTGTGTCCGCCGGCGGCGATCGTCAGCTGTTGGAACGCGAGGTCGCACGGGGACGCGGCACCACAGGACATAAGACGCTGGACGGACTCGACCTGAAAGCTGACGCGCTTCCTCACGGTCTTCCTTCCGACCCGGACCCGCACCGTCCTCGTGACGGTCGTGGTCTGCGGGACACCGATGACGGTCTCGTGCATCAGTGGGCCGCGAGCGACAATCGGACCACCGACGATCGAGGCACCGGGTGTCGCAGAGGCCCGCCCGACGCCGAGCGCGACGGCCACGGTGACGAGAGTTCCGAGGACAGCTCCCAGCACGACCAGCCGGCGCCTGCGAGCGTGCGTCGAGCCGGCGCGTAGGGGCGAACGGCTCGCCCGTACCTCGTCCTGTTGCGAACGAGACTTCATCTCCGATCCTCCTGTTTGGTGGAGATTCGGAGGCTAGGACCAGCACACGTGATGCAACACGGTGTCAGCAGCCCAGTCCGACGGGACGCTGGCAGCCTCACCTTCGAGGTGCTGGCTCCCTTGACTGCGCGCGATCGGCGTCGAGCAATGGAGGACGGCTCCGGGTCTCGTGCGCCTCGCTCCCTTTCGGGCGTGGAGACCCGGCTCCCCACAAACCGTTTCCCCCTCCATGCAAGTCGTGCTCGAAACCCGGAGCCGTCGGGCGACAGCGTTCCCCCAGGGCGGTCTCGCCAAACAAGCTGAAGGAGTCGCGGGTCGCTCGCTGAAGGGTGCGCCGCGCCCCGGAGTGTGTGCCGCCCCCCTCCCCCGTGCGGCTGCCTCCGGGGCGCGAGCTCACTCACGGCGAGTCCGTCTCACGAAGGCTTTCGCTCGGCCAGCAGGGCTGCAACACCGGCGACGTCCTCGAGCGACGGCGTCGCCTCGGCGATGTAGCGCTCGAGGTAGCGAAGCGCCGCGCGCTCGAACCGCCGATCCCCTTTGTCCGCGTAGAGGTAGACGAGTGCGAGTGCGAAGTCGAGCGGCAGCACCGAGAACTCGCGAGCGACGGACTCGGCGACGACCACGTTGCCGCGCTGGATCGCGCGCCAGAAGACTGCGCCGGTAGAGCCCTCCGCCGTCACCGAACGTATGTTCGCACGTTCGGTGACTGGTCGTTGTCAGATGCTGCTAGCGGGTGGCTCGCGGAGGGCCGTGTCCGCGCCGTTCGACGTCGAGCTGCTCCTGCAGCAGTTCCGCGAGCGGTTCGAGCCCGGCGATCGGCTCGCGCTCGAGGAGCTCGACGACCTCGTGGAGCTGTTGCTTCGGGATGCTGAAGCTCTCGCGGTTGTTGTCGATCGCCCAGCCGAGCTGGACGCCGAGCGCACGCTTTCCGTTGCCGTTGCGCCCGAGCTCGGTCGCCAGTTGTGACACCGCCGCGCGAGGTACCTCGATACTGCCGTAACGAATCATCGCCACGACTCCTCTCCGCTCAGACCTGACGCGACTCGAGGGTGAGTGCAGAAGCGGAAGGAATGGGCTGTTGCTCTGGCCCCCAAGCGTAGCGCACTGCGGCGCCGAACACCCGCCCCGCGGGGACGATGTCGCCAGGGCACCGCCGACGCGGGAAGGACCGCGTGGACGCGGAGGTTCAGGCGGTGCGCTTCGTGGCGGTCAACGCCGCCACACGCTGAGCGTGCGTTCTCCGCGCTCGGCGTGCGGCCGGCGACAGCCGCCAGCGCAACCGCTTCCAGACGAGCACCATGTTCCGATCATCGGCCGAGCGGGATGCGCGCTGCGCTCCCCCGCCGTCTAGTCCGTGCCGTCCGATCGTCCGTTCCGCCCCTGGACGTTCGGTCGCCGCCTACGAGATCGCGCCGACGATCCACGCGGCCGCGTAGACGAGGAGCGCCGTCCATGCCACCGTGAACGCCAGCATCGCACCGGAGAGGGCGAGGATCGCGAGCCGATATGCGCGGCCCCTCGTTCCGACGCTGCGCGCGTCGGTCTCCTCGCTCCGCTGCTCGTCCGGGTCCACGCGTGTCTCCTGATCACCGCCACCGTTCACGCGTTCGTCGAGCGCGCTCGCGCCGAGCTCTTTCTCCCCCACCGACATGCTGCCCCTCCCCAAGGGTGATCCTTCGTCGCAGTATGCCGTGCGAAACGCCGCCCGGGAAGGCGAACCGTCGGCGGATCTCTGGCTCGGGCTCGACCGGACGGCCCGAGTCGTCAGGCGCGTGCCGCGGGCGCGAGGATCGGAGCGTCGCGCCTGAACCCCCAGATGGCGCAGTAGATGCCGAGGAACGCCTCCCAGATGAACTCCGGGACGACCAGGAGGCTCACCGCGCCGGTTTGATCCCACCAGTCGAAGAGGACGCCGAAGTTCCCGAACAGGAGAAGCGGACCGCCGATCAGCCCGAACCAGGCCATGCGGCGCGGGACGAGCCCCGACCTGTACATCAGGTAGCCGAGGATCAGCCCGTTCCCCCACGGGACGATGAGCCCGGGACCGAGCAGGAACGTCCAGTCCTTCAGCGCAGCCAGCGTGAACGCAGCCTCCTCGCCGCCCGGAAGGTCGTGCCGCAGGCCGACGACGCCGAGGACGAAGACGATCCCGGCCGCGATGAACACGCATTCGATGATCCGAGCCGCGACGTAGCCGATGGCGAGCGCCTCGTTCTGACGCCTTGCGATCGGGTAGAGGACGACGGCCGTTCCGACGTTCGAGATGACGAGCAGGAGCTCCAGGAAGGCGCCCAGGTAGATCTGGTTGTCCTTCCCGTCACCCGCGATGTACCCGGCCGGATCGTCGAGGACCGGCTGGAAGAGCGCGAGCGCACCGATCGACGTGATGAACGTGATGATGAACAGGACGCCGAAGATCCGGGCATGCCTCTGGTCGTCGTTCATCCCGCCCCTCTTTCTCGACCCCGCGAACGGACGTGCCGCGCGACCCTACAGAGGAGCCTTCACGAGTTCCACTTCCCTCCGCACGATCTGCGGCGATCGGCGTCGAGCAGCGACGCGGGCGAGCCGGGCGAGCCGGGCGAGCCGACGAGCTGATCAGCGCTTCGCGGCGCGGGACGCCTTCTGCGGTGCCTTCTGAGACGCGCGCGTCACGTCGGAGACGCAATCGGGAGCGCCCGACTTGAGGATGACGACCTCGCACGTCGGCTCCACCGGCGTCCTGTCGAGCGCCGGGAGCGCGACGAACCAGACGGTCGCGGCCGCGAGGCCGAGGACGAGGACGAGGAGCGCGAGCACGCTGCCGAGCCCGCGCGAGCCGCTGTTGCTCGAGTGGGCGCTCGCGAGGATGTCCTCGGGCAGGCCATATGCCAGTGTCGCTGAGAGCCGGGCGGGCTGCCGCATGCCCATGGTGTTCCTCCGCAGTCGTGGTCTCGGGTGCTAGTGGGGCGGTCGGCGCGACCGCCCTGCGGCAAGACCCTCCGTCGAGGGATCCCGGTCGCGTCGTATTCCGTGCGCATCCGCACGTGCCCCCGGCTCGTATCTCCAGGTAGCGAAGCAACAAAGGAGGCAGCACATGCCATCCATCGACGAACGGACGAGCCCGCACGGAGCCGGCGCCGGGAACGCGCGTCGCATCGTGATCGCTGCAGCGGTCGCGGTCGTCGTCGTGATCGCCGTGGTGCTGCTCGTCGCCTTCGGAGGCGGCGGCTCGTCCACCGGGTACTAGTCGGCGTCAACGGCGACCGGCCGAGAGGCCGGCCGCCGCGGCGCGCGACATCGACTCCTCGACGGGCCGGTCGGAAGCGCGGGCGCGCACCGGGTCACGGCAAGCCGGGGGGAGCCTGTCGAAACCGAGTTCGGTGGTGCGCCGGCCCGCGCTCCGCCCATATCTTGCGAGATCGGGTCGACTGGTGCAAACGGGAACCGCTGGAGAAAGGGCCTCGCCGAGCGGGATTCCGGCGGGGGGCGGCACGGGGATCCCGCTCGGGGGCCATCGTGGCCGGGGGCGCTGCCACAGGAGGGATATGGGCGCTCGCCTGCCACCGCCTTCCGTACCCCTCCGCTGCGCAGTCGAAACCTCAGATCGAAACGGTTGCGCGAACGGGGTGAGGGGGTCACGCTTGACGATGCCGGTCCTGCCTCGACCGACGGCACGGAGGGTGGGGCCGGCCCTGCCTCAGTCCGGTCAGCGGGCGGTCCAGCCGCCGTCCATGACGAGCGGCGCGCCGGTGAAGAGCGAGCCACCCGGCCCGAGCAGGTACGCGACGGCGTCCGCGACCTCGGACGGCTCGAGCAGCCGCTTCAACGCCTGAGGGGCGAGGAGCACCTCCTCGAGCACGCGCTCTTCCGGGATGCCGTGGGCGCGCGCCTGGTCGGCGATCTGCTGCTCGACGAGCGGCGTGCGCACGTAGCCGGGACAGACGGCGCTCGCACGGATCCCGTCCGCCGCGCCCTCGAGCGCGAGCGTCTTCACGAGACCGAGGACGCCGTGCTTCGCGGAGACGTAGCCCGCCTTGAACGGCGATGCCACGAGCCCGTGCACGGATGCCACCACCACGATGCGTCCGTCGCCCGATGCGCGCAGCGCCGGCCACGCGTAGCGCGCGAGGAGGAACGGGCTCGTGAGGAGGAGCGCGACGAGCGCGTCCCAGCGGTCTTCGTCGAACTCCTCGACCGCGGAGACGTGCTGGAAGCCGGCGTTCGGGATCACCGCATCGAGCCGGCCGAACCGCCCTTGCGCCGCGTCGACGGCCGCGCGGTTCCCGTCTCGCGTCGTCAGATCGGCCGCGAACGGCTCGCCCGGCCCGTCGGCGGCAGGCTCCACGTCGACCGCCAGCACGCCCCAGCCGTCGCCGACGAGCCGCTCGGCGATCGCTCGCCCGATGCCGCTCGCGGTGCCGGTGACGAGCGCGGCCCGACTCAACTGCTAGGGACCGCCGCTGACGTAGATCACCTGGCCGGTGACGTACGCCGCGTCGTCCGAGCAGAGGAACGCGATGACGCCGGCGACGTCCTCCGGCTGGCCGACGCGCTGGAGCGGGATCTGCTTGGCGGCCGCCGCCTGGAAGTCCTCGAAGGACATCCCGATCCGCTCGGCCGTCTGCTGCGTCATCGCGGTCGCGATGAATCCCGGCGCGACGCAGTTCGCGCGCACGCCGAAGCGCCCGAGCTCGATCGCGAGCGTCTTCGTCAGGCCCTGGATCCCCGCCTTGGCGGCCGAGTAGTTCGCCTGGCCGCGGTTCCCGAGCGCGGACACCGACGAGACGAGCACGATCGAGCCGCCTCCCCCCTGCGTCATCACTCCCTGGGCTGCCTGGGCTGCGAGGAACGTGCCACGCAGGTGCGTCGCGATGACGGCGTCCCAGTCGTCGTCGGTCATCTTGTGGATCAGGTTGTCGCGGATGATCCCCGCGCACGTGACGAGGATGTCGAGCCGTCCGCCCTGTGTCGCGGCGGCCACCGCCGCCTCGACGTCGCCACGCGACGTGACGTCGCAGCGCACTGCGCGGCCGCCGATGCGCTCGGCCGTCTCGGTCGCCGCCGCCTCGTCGAAGTCCGCGACGACGACCTGGGCGCCCTCGGCGGCGAGTCGCTCCGCGGTGGCCGCGCCGATCCCCTTCGCGCCGCCCGTGACGAGCGCGGCCGCGCCCTCGAAGCGACTCATCGGATCATCCTCACGACGAGCTCGGCCACACAGACAGGCTTGTCGCCGCCCTCGCGCTCAACCGTCGCGAGCACGACGCCCTGGTCGCCGCCGGGCACCTCGTCGACCGACTGCACCTCGAAGCGCGCGCGGATGCGCGAGCCGGACGGAACCGGCGCGGGAAAGCGAACCTTGTTGACGCCGTAGTTGATGCCCATCCGGTAGCCCGTGAGGCCGAGCACGGACGTCATCAGCGGGACGCAGAGCGAGAGCGTGAGGAAACCGTGCGCGACCGTCGTGCCGAAGGGCCCCTCGGCGGCGCGGGCGGGATCCGTGTGGATCCACTGCGGGTCGTTCGTCGCGCGCGCGAACTCGTCGATCCGCGCCTGGTCGATCTCGAACCACTCGGTAGGGCCGAGCTCCTTCCCGAGCATCTCCTCGAATGCGCTCATCCGTTCGGCGTCTCCTCGCTCGATGTGGCCGCGCCGTCCGGCGCGGCACCCCAGCGTACGGTGCTCGCAGCCCACGTGTAGCCGGTACCCGCTGCGAGCAGCAGCACGAGGTCGCCGTCACGGACGTCGCCGGCCCGCACGGCCCGGTCGAGCGCCAGCAGCGGGTCGACGCCGCTCATGTGGCCGGTGTCGTCGAGATACGCCGCGCGCCCGAGCGGGAGCCCGAGCGCACCGACGATCGCCTCGTGCATCGACCGCTTCATGTGGATCCCGCACAGGTACGAGACGTCCGCGAGCGTGGCGCCGCTCCGCGCGAGCGCCCCCTCGGCCGCCGCGACGAAGTTCGGCAGCGAGACCTCGTCGAGGCCGCCCTTCATCTGCGCCGGGTCGGCGACGTCGAGATAGTGGCGGCGTCCGTCGACCGTCGCGTGGGACGCCGGCTCGACGCTTCCTCCGGCGGGCACCTTCACCTGGAGCGAGAACGAGCCGTCCGTGATCGCGTGACTCCCGAGCACGAGGTTGCGGTCGGCGGCGGCCTCGAGCAGGCCCGCCACGGCGCCGTCTCCGAAGTTGAACATGAACCGCGAGCGCTCGTTGGCGTAGTCGAGGAGGTACGACTCCCGGCATGCCGCGACGAGCAGCACGTTCCGAAGCTCCGGCTCGGCGGCGAGGAGCGCTCGCCCGACGCGCATCGCCACCGGCGTTCCCATCGAGACGTTGTCGTACTCGATCGCGTAGGCGTTCGAGCAGCCGAGCCTGTGCGCGATCCACGGCGCCGCCTGCCAGACGGCGTAGTCCTTCCACGTCGAGCCGTAGTAGACGAGAGCGCCGATCGTGGCCGGGTCGATCGCCTGCTCCGCGAGCAGGCGCGCTCCGGCCGCGACCGCGAGGTCGCTCACGTGCTCGTCCTCCGCGGCGATGTGCTTGCCGCGCAGGCCGAACTTCTCCACGAGCACGTGCTCGGGGATCCCGCTGGCCGCGCCGACCTCCGCCGCCGTCATCCAGCGCTCGGGGAGGTAGTGGGCTGTCGCGCGGAGCCCGATCCGGCTCATTTGCTCCCGTTCCGGGAGCCGAGCGTGCGTGTGACGATCCGGTCGAGCTCTGCCCCGACGTCGGGCGGGAGCTCGTCGCGTCCGGCCCACAGGATCCAGCGCATGCCGACGAGCTCGCCGATCCCCATCAGCGCCCAGGCGAGCAGCTCCGGGTCGCCAGCGGCGATCTCGTCGGCCTCCATCGCCTGTCGCAGACCTGCGACGTAGCCGCTCGTGAGCCGCTCGTAGTGGAGGTGGAGCATCTCGGGCGAGACGAACTCCGCCTGGCGGATGATCCGGTAGAGGGCGGGATGCTCCGCGACGAAGCGGAAGTACCCGGCGAACCCGAGCCGCTCCATCTCGGCGCGTGTGCGGCCGCGGGACGCCGCCTCGGTCATCGTCTGGCGCACGCGGTGGTTGAGGTCGACGACGAGCTCGTCGAAGACGTCCTTCTTGCTCGCGAAGTACAGGTAGAAGGTGCCCTGCCCGACGCCCGCGGCCTCGGTGATCTTCACGATGGAGGCGTCGTGGTAGCCGAGCTCGGCGAAGACCGCCTCCGCGGCCTCGAGCAGGCGGCGGCGCGTGCGCTCGCCGCGCTTGGAGAGCGGACGGCCGTCGGCGTTCGTCGCGGCGTCGCTCATCGCACCATCTCCGTCGCGCCCGCGCGCAGCTCGTCCTTCAGCACCTTCCCCATCGAGGAGCGCGGCAGCGACGCGACGAGGGAGAACGACTTCGGCACCTTGAAGCGCGCGAGGTGGTCGCGGCAGTGCTCGCGCAGGTCGTCGGCGCTCGCCGCGGCGCCCTCGCGGAGCACGACGAACGCGGCGCACGCCTCTCCCCACCGCTCGTCGGGCACACCCACGACGGCCGCCTCGAGCACGGCGGGGTGCGCGTGCAGGACGTCCTCGATCTCCGCGGGATAGACGTTCTCGCCGCCCGAGATGACCATGTCCTTGATCCTCCCGGCGATGCGGTAGAAGCCTTCCGCGTCCCGCTCGGCGACGTCGCCGGTGAGCAGCCAGCCGTCGCCGAACGCGGCGGCCGTCGCGTCCGGGTTGCGCCAGTAGCCCGGGAAGACGTTCGGCCCACGGACGACGAGCTCGCCGGTCGCGGGGCCGTCGCGCAGCTCGCCCGACTCCGGGTCGCGGAGCGCGACGTCGACGTGGGGGTACGGCTTGCCCGCGAAGCCGAGCTTCCGCCTCGCGTCCTCCGGCGGCAGGCAGAGGACGTTCGGCGCCGCCTCCGTGAGGCCGTAGCCCTGCACGATCTCGATCCCGCGCTCGAGCCACGTCTCGAGCAGCGCCTCGGGCATCGGCGCGCCGCCGACGACCGCGAGCCGCAGGCTCGAGAGGTCGGCGTCGGCGAAGCCCGGCTCCTGCGCGAGGAAGAGGTACGTCGCCGGGACGCCCATCATCGTCGTGACGCGCTGCTCGACGATCAGTCGGAGCGCGCGGGCGGCGTCGAACGACGGCTCGAGCACCACCGTCGCGCCCTTCCACCAGGCGAGGAGCGGCTGCACGTTCCAGCCCCCGGCGTGGAACTGCGGCAGCACCTGCAGGACGACGTCGTCGTCGCGGAGGCCCGTCGTGCGGTCGAACGAGAGGTTCGTCCAGAAGCAGTTGGCGTGCGTGAGCAGGGCGCCCTTCGGCTTGCCCGTGGTTCCCGACGTGTAGACGAGCAGCAGCGGATCGTCGTCGCGGGCGACGTCCGCGACGCCGCCGTCGGCCTCGAGGCCCGGATCTCCGAGCCGCGCGATCTCGACCCCGCGTCCGGAGCGGGGGTTGGCGGCAAGTGACACAGTGTCACTTGCCGCTCGGGCCAGATCCTCGTGCGCCTCGGAGACGAGGAGGAGCGCGGGCTCGGCGTCCGCGAGCTGGTAGGCGACCTCGGCCGGGGCGAGGCGCCAGGAGATGGGCTGCAGCGCGACGCCGAGGCGGGCGCAGGCGAAGAACGCGGCGACGTGGTCGGGCGAGGTGGCCGTCAAGGTCGCGAGCCGGTCGCCGCGGCGGAGCCCTCGCGACGCGAGACCGGCTGCGAGCCGACCCGCCCGCAAGTCGAGCTCGGCGTACGTCAGGTTGCGCCCGTGGAAGCGGATCGCGACGCGGTCGGGCGTCGTCCGCGCGCGGTCGGCGAGCCAGCGGCCGAGCGTCAGCTCGTTCACGCCGCGCCCTCGAGAAACGCCGTCACCGAGGAGACGAACCGCTCGGGCTCCTCCCAGAAGAAGAGGTGCCCGGTGCCCGGAAACCGCTCGAGGCGTGCGTCCGGGAGGAGGTCGGCGAGGAGGTCGCCGTTGTGCGGGTCGACGACGACGTCCTGGCTCCCGTGCTGGACGAGCGTCGACGCGCGAAGCCCGCCGAGGCGGTCGTAGGCGTCGAAGGCGGCCCCGGCCGCGGCCTGCGCGGCCCACGCGACCGGGCGCTGTGCGGTCGCGAGCCGGTGGGCCATGATCCGGTCGACGAGCTCGGGGCGCCGTGCCACCGTCTCGGGCGCGAGGGCGTTCTCCACGAAGCGGCGGAGCGCGACGGCGGGCTCGAGCGTTGCCGCCTCGGCCATCAGCGCCACGGTCTGCTGCGGCATCGGATGCGCCTTCGGCCCGCCCGGCGTCGTGCACGCGAGGACGAGCCGGTCGACGCGTTCGGGATGCGCGAGCGCGAGCTCCTGGGCGACCATCCCGCCGAGGCTCGTCCCGACGACATGCGCCCGCTCGACGCCGGCCTCGTCGAGCACCTGGACGGCGTCCTCGGCCATCTCCCCGGCCGTGTACGGCCCGGGCGGCGCGTCGCTCCCGCCGATCCCGCGGTTGTCGAACAGGATCGCGTCGAAGCGCTCGGCGAGCCCGCGCAGCACGGGCTCCCAGCCCCAGCGGGCGTAGCCGAGCCCATGGATCAGGAGCAGCGGCACGCCGCTTCCCCGTCGTTCCCAGGCGATCCGCACGCTCACGCCGCGGCCTCCTCGGGGAGCGGCTCGCGCCGCGGACGCATGCCACGCAGGCGCGCCGGCAGGCTCGCGAGCCCGCCCGGCACGAAGAACACGAGCAGGATGAAGAGCGTCCCGAGCAGGAAGAGCGGCTCGGAGAGGGGCACGCGGAGCACGTCCGGGAGATCCTGCACGCGCGTCGACCCCGCGAGCGCGCCGAGGCGCTGGTCGAGGAGCGTGTAGAGGAAGCCTCCGATCATCGCGCCGTACCGCGTGCCCGCACCGCCGAGGACGACCATCACGAGTAGCGCGAGCGTGAAGTTCGCCGTCGTCACCTCCGGCGTCGCCCCGCCGATGAGGAGCAGCCAGACGATTCCCCCGAGCACGGCGAGGAACGCCGCGACGACGAAGGCGATCAGCTTGAACCAGTACGGGTTCAGCCCGATCACCTCGACGCGCGGCTCGTTCTCGCGCACGGCCCGCAGCACGTGCCCCGCCGACGAGCCGACGAGGAATCGCACGACGACGAAAACCAGCACCGCGTAGCCGAGCGCGAGCCAGTAGAGGTTCTTCGTGTTGAGCACGCCGACGAACGCGTCGGGGATCTCGTCGTAGTTCAGGCCGGTGCCCTCCTCGCCGCCCGTCCACCCGTATGGGTTCTTCTGGACGAGCACGTTCCCCGCCTGGGCGAACGCGAGCGTCACCATCGCGAACGCGATGCCGCTGACGCGCAGGCTCACCGCACCGAGCACGAGCGGGAGCGCGATGCCGACCGCGGCGACGAACGCGAGCGTCGGCCAGAGGCCCCACTCCCAGCGTGTCAGGGCGATTGCGGTCGCGTAGACGCCCACCGCGACGTAGAGGGCGTGGCCGAACGAGAGGAGTCCCGTGAAGCCGAAGAGGAGGTCGTACGTGAGCGCGATGCCGGCGAAGAGCAGGCAGAGCGCGAGCACCTGCAGCGTGCCGGGGCTGTCGAGCGGCCCGTTCAGGACGACGGGGATGTCGAGTGACAGCTTCGGCACGATCGCGAGCAGCACGAGGACGACGACCGGGATCACGATGCTCATCGAGCGCCTCAATGCGCCACCTTCGGTGCGAGGCCCGTCGGCCGGACGAGGAGGATCGCGGCCAGCAGCAGCACCACCGCGAGGTCTCCGGTGCCGCTCGACGCGTAGTAGTTCGCGTACTGCTGGATGAGGCCGACGGCCACCGCGGCCACCGCAGAGCCACCGATCGACCCGAAGCCGCCGATCACGACGACGATGAACGCGAAGATCAGGAGCGAGGTGCCGCGCCCCGGGTCGACGACGCCGAAGTAGACCCCCGAGAGGACGCCCGCGAGCGCTGCGAGCGCGCCGCCGAGCGCGAACACGATCGTGAAGGCGCGGCGCACGTCGATCCCGAGCGCCGCCACCATCGCGCGGTTCTCGACGCCTGCCCGGATGACGAGGCCGAACCGGGTGTAGCGCAGGAACACGGTCAGCCCGACCAGCACCGCCGCCGCGACCCCGATCTCCACGAAGCGGTCGTTCGGGATGCTCGCCCCGAAGACCGTCGTCGTGTCGATCATCCACGCGGGCACCGGGAACACCTTGGGGTCGGCACCCCAGATGCCCTGCACGAGCGCGCCGATCGCCAGGGCGAGACCGACGGTGACGAGCACCTGCTCGACCGGCCGGCGGTAGAGCGGCCGGATCAGCACGAGCTCGATGAGCGCAGCGACGACCGCCCCCGCGACGATCCCGAGCAGGCCGCCGAGCAGGAGCCGCTGCCACGCACCGCCGCCGATCTGGTCGCCGAACCACCACGCCGCATACGCGCCGACGGTGATGAGGGCGCCGTGTGCGAAGTTGAGAACCCCCATCAGGCCGTAGATGAGCGACAGCCCCGAGGCGACGAGGAAGTACATCGCCCCCAGCCCAAGGCCCGTGATCGTGAGCAGGACAAAGGTGCTCAATGCCCGCCCCCGTGGACGCCGAGGAGCCGGCGGACGTGGTCGGGGTCGGCGAGCAGCTCGGCGGCCGGCCCCGCGTGCACGACCCGGCCGGCGTCGAGCACGACGACGTCTCGGGCGAGACGCTGGACGACCTGGAGGTTCTGCTCGACGAGGACGATCGTCGTGAGCCCGGCCGCGCGCTCGAGCGCCGAGGCGACCTCCGTCACGAGCAGCGGCGCAAGCCCCTTGGTCGGCTCGTCGACGAGCAGGAGCCGGTTGCGGTTGAGCAGCGCCCGCGCGATCGCGACCATCTGCTGCTGCCCGCCCGAGAGGGTCCCGGCGCGCTGGCCGGCACGCTGGCGCAGCTCGGGAAAGAGGTCGTGGACGAGCTCGTAGCGCGGCTCGCCGTCGCGCTCGGCGAGCCGGAGGTTCTCCGCGACGGTGAGGCCGGAGAAGACGTCGCGGTCCTCGGGCACGTATCCCACGCCGCGACGGACGACCGCATGGGTCGAGAGCCGGCTCACGTCCTCGCCCTCGAGCGTCACCGTCCCACGCGACCGCGGCACGAGGCCCATGAGCGCGCGCAGCGTCGTCGTCTTGCCGACGCCGTTGCGCCCGAGGACGGCGGTGACGCCGTCCGCCGGGACGTCGAACGAGATGCCCTGGAGGACGTGCGACTCGCCGAGGTAGACGTGGAGGCCGGACACGGACAGCGCCGTCGTGGTTCCGGTCGGAGCCGCGGTCACAGCGGCTCTCCCAGGTAGGCGGTCTGGACGGTCTCGTCGGCCATCACGCGCTCCGGGGTGTCGAAGGCGAGCAGCGAGCCGTGGTGCATCACCGCGATCCGCTCCGCGAGACCGACGACGACCTCCATCCGGTGCTCGACCATCAGCACCGTCCGGCCCTCCTCGCGGTGCACCGAGCGAATCACCTCGACGAGCCCGTCGACGTCCTCGACCGAGACACCCGCCATCGGCTCGTCGAGCAGGATCACGCGCGGGTCGCCGGCGAGCAGCATGGCGATCTCGAGCTTCCGCTTGTCCCCGTGCGAGAGCATTCCTGCGGGCCAGAGCGCTCGCTCTGCCAGCCCGACGCGCTCGAGCGCCGCCGATGCCCGCTCGAGCGCCGGGGCGAAGCGCGCCGCGCGCCGCAGGATGCTGAGCGACCCGCCGATCCGCGCCTCTGCGGCAAGCCTGACGTTCTCGCCGACCGGCAGCAACGGGAAGACGCTCGAGACCTGGAACGACCGTCCGAGCCCCGCCTGTGTCCGCCGGTGCGGCGGGTCGCGCGTGACGTCCGCGCCGTCCAGCTCGACGCGGCCCGACGTCGGGCGGATCGTGCCCGAGAGCAGGTTGAAGAGCGTCGTCTTCCCGGCCCCGTTCGGGCCGATGATGCCGACGAGCTCGCCCTCGGCGACCTCGAGCGAGACATCGGCGACGATGGTTGCGCCGCCGATGTCGAGCCCGAGATCGCGAGTGGCGAGGATCGGAGCCTGCGTGGACACGATCCCGTCGGCCGGAGGGCGTTCCGCTACTTCTTCTCCGGCGGCGCCGTGTACTTCGCCCGCAGCGACTTGACCACGGTCGTCCGGTACGTGTCGCCGTTCTGCACGAGCTTCACCTGGAACATCGGCTGGAGCATCGCGTGGTCGGACGCGCGGATCGTCTGCTGGCCCTTCGGGCCGGTGAAGCTCCAGCCCTCGAGCGCCGAGATCATCCCGTCGACGTTGTCCGGCGACCCCTTGGTGAGGGCACGCACGATCATCTGGCCGGCGACGAAGCCGTCGGGGGTGAACAGGTCGGGCACCTGGCCCCGCTTCCGCATCGACCTGACGAGGAAGTCGTTGACCTTGTTCTTGGGTGCGTTCGAGACGTAGTGCGACAGGAACGAGATCTTGTTCGCGACCGGCCCGAACGTCGGATAGGTGGCGCGCTCGGCGAGCCCTGTGACGACCTTGTCGACCGAGCTGAACACGCCCTGCTGCTCGAGCGCGCGCCACATCGCGGGCGCCGTCGTCCCGGCCCACGCCACGAAGAGCAGGTCGGTCTTCTGCTGCTTGACCTGCTGGGCGAACGGCGTGAAGTCCTGCGCCGAGAGCGGGACGAGGATCCGGTTCACCTTCTGCCCGCCGAGGTTGCCCATCACCTGTTGGACGGCGAGGAAGTTGCCGAGGCCGAACGCGGAGTCCTGCGCGAACACCGTCACGTTCTTGCCGGCGCCGCCGCCGAGGAACGAGCTCGCGGCGAGGACGTCCTGGTAGCTCTGGCGGCCGGAGCGGAACGTGTACTTGTTCATCCCGGTGACCGCGTCCGTTGCCGCCGGCCCGGAGATGAAGAGGACCTTGTTCTGCTCTGCGAGGGGCGCCATCTGCACCGCCACGCCCGACGAGACGCTGCCGGCGAGGATCTTGTAGCCCTTGCCGATCAGGTCCTTCCCCGCTGCGACGGCCTTCACGGGGTCGGTCGCGTCGTCGACGAGGGTGAGCTCGATCTTGCGGCCGTTGACCGCGTTGGTGCCCTTCGTCGCATACGCGAGCCCGTAGCGCAGGCCCTGGATGTACTCCGCGCCGTAGGCGGAGAGGAGCCCCGTGCGCGAGTAGACGATGCCGACCTTGATCGGCGCGTTGGCGCTCGGCGCCGCGTCCGCGACCCGCGCCGTCGCCCCGATCCCTGCGAGAACCGCGATGCCCGTGACGAGCGCCGCAAAGGTGTGCCACCGCTTCATGTGCCCTCCGTTGGACGTGTCCGGGCTCAAACCTGAGACCCGATTCAGGTGTCTTATAGCGATCGCGGACGACGGAGGCAAGACCGCCGAGCGCGCCTTGTCACGCCGTGCCGGACCCCATCGTTGAGACGACGGCGGCCGCGTCCGGGTTGGGTGACCTCAGGCAGCCGCGCCGAGCTCGGCGACGAGCGGCGCGGTGTCGAGCGGCTCGAAGCCGATCCGCTCCGCGACCTCCTCCGTCGTCGGGCGCGTGCCCTCGCGGAAGAGGTCGCGCAGCCGCGCGCCCGTCTCCGGCCGGCGCCACCAGTCCTCCCCCACCTCCCGGCGGAGGTGCGCGCGAAGCTGCGCTGCGCGGATCCAGGCGCGGAGGTAGTCCGCGGAATAGAAGCCGGCGTCCATGTCGGCGAGGTGGTTCGCCGCGGGGTAGCGGATGCCGGTCGCGGCCGTCAGCCGCTCCTCGTACCCGTCGGGCGTCCCGCCGTCCGCGGGGAAGCGCGCCCAGAAGTCGAGCTCGTACCCGAGCTTCGCCGAGTAGCGGCGGAAGAGGAGGGCGTTCGTGAAGCGCGCGGCGTCGGCGTTCTCCCGCGCCTCCTCCTCGCTCAGGCCGAACTGCTCGACGTGCCACCCGGGCTCCTGGGAGATGGAGTCGAGCAGGAACGAGTAGATCTCCGTGAGCGCGTGGTCGCGCGACAGCCGCCGGAACGCGAGCGGCAGCGAGGGATCGCACCCGGCGTAGTGCAGGGCGTGACCCGCTTCGTGGAGAAAGGCCTCGTAGTCGTGGAGGCCACCCTGCGCTCGCGTGATCAGATGGACGACGCGCGGCGGGTCGGACGCGATCACGCAGGCGCGAGGGGACTTCTGCGGCCGGTCCTCGAGGTCGGGCCGGATGCCCTTCTCGGCATCGAGGTCGAAGCCGAGGGCACGGAGCGTCTCCATGCAGACGGCGACGCTCCGCTCCTTCGTGTACGTCGCCTCGAGGGGCGACAGGCGACGGATCCACGCCATGTGCGCGTGGGCGGGCGTCACCTCCCGTTCGGAACCGAGGAGACGGTCGAGCCACCGCTCGCGCTGCGGCGTGAACGCCGGCGTGCTCTCGACTCGGGCGCGGTCGACCGCGCCGAGGACCGGTCGCAGCGCAATGCCCTTCTCCGCCTCGTTGCGCGCGACGGGCTCGGCGATCCCCGTCACGTCGGACTCGAGCGAGTGGCGCTCGCGCAACAGCGCGCGCCGATCGTCGTTGAACGACGACGACGTCGCGAGCACCGCAGCGCCGAGCTCGTCCCGGTCGGCGTAGCCGGGCTCGACGGCGAGGCGCGCCTGCGCCGACCGGAGGGGGAGCTCCTCGCCCTTCCAGGCGACCCGCGCCCCCAGGAGCGCGTTCTCGAGCGCGTCCTCGCGCTCGACGATCTCCCGTTCGACGATGCCCTCCTGGCACGTGATCCTGAGCCGGGCCACCGCTTCGCGCGCGACGCCCTGGGTCGTTTCCTCGGCCCCTCGCAGCGCGTCCAGCTGCTCGCGGGTGAACAGGTCGCCGTAGCGCGCGACGATGGCGGCCTGCTCCGAGGTCTCCTTCTCGCCCACCCGAACCGCACGGGCCTCCTCGGAGCGCTCCTGCAGGAAGAGGTCGAGCCGCTGCTCGAAGGCGCGGGCGTCGAGCACGGTCACGCGGCCAGCTCCTCTCCCAATCGCAGGCGCTCGAGCGTGGTCTCGCGGCCGAGCAGCTCGAGCGACTCGTAGAGGCCGGGTGACACACGCGAACCGGTGACGGCGACGCGGATCGGGGCGAACACGGTGCGCGGCTTCTCGCCGAGCTCCTCGCAGAGGCGCTTGAGCGCCGCCTCGAGCTCGGACGCAGTCCAGTCGTCCACCACCGCGAGCGCCCCTTCCGCCGCCTGCAGGATCCTCCGGTCGAGCAGGTCGGGCTCGGGATCGACGTCCTCGAACAGGAAGCGGGTGAAGTCCGGGATCTCCCCGAGCCGCCCCACCTTCTCCTGCACGAGCGGCGCCATGGCGCGAACGCGGTCCTCGGGCCACTCGAGGCCGCGTTCGCTCAGGTACGCCACGACCTCGTCCGCGTATGCGTCGGGCGCGAGCGCCCGCAGGTAGACCCCGTTCATCCAGTCGAGCTTCGCATGGTCGAACGTCCCCGGGCTCGCGCTCACCGCTTCGAGCGTGAAGCGCTCGACGATCTCGTCGCGGGACATGATCGTCGTCTCGCCGTCGGGCGCCCAGCCGATCAGCGCGAGGAAGTTCACCAGCGCCTCGGGCAAGTATCCCGCGAGGCGGAACTCGTCCACGGAGACGGCGCCGTGGCGCTTGGAGAGCTTCTTGCCGTCCGTGCCGAGGATGTTCGCGATGTGCGCGTACACGGGCGGCTCGTGGCCGAGCGCGCGGAGGATCTGGAGCTGCTTCGGGGTGTTCGAGATGTGGTCGTCGCCGCGGATCACGTGCGTGATCGCATCGTCCATGTCCTCGACCGGCGAGGCGAAGTTGTAGGTCGGCCGGCCGTCGGAGCGGACGATGACGACGTCCTCGAGCTGCTCGTTCGGAAACTCGATCCGTCCGCGCACCGCGTCGTCCCACCGCGTGACGCCGTCGTCGGGCATCCGGAAGCGGATCGCGCCCTCGTCCTCGTAGGCTGCGTCTTCCTCGACGAGCCGCGTCGCGAGCTCGCGGCAGCGGTCCATCGCGTCGAGCTGGAACGTCACGGACCCGTCCCAGTCGATCCCGAGCCAGGCGAGCGAGCGCTGGATCTGATCGGTCGCCTCGTGGACTTCGCGGCTCGTGTCGGTGTTCTCGATCCGCAGCAGGCACGCACCACCACGGCCGCGGGCGAAGAGCCAGTTGAAGAGGAACGTGTGGACGCCGCCAATGTGCAGCAGCCCGGTCGGCGACGGTGCCATGCGCACGCGGACGGTCATGGCCGCGGATCGTAGTCAGGCCGCGCTGGCGGCCGGGAGCGGCTCGTGCCTGCGGATCGCCCACACGGACGGGAGGAGGAGGATCCCGGCCCATGACGTCCACATCACCGCGAGGCAGATCCAGAGCGTCTCGGTGAGCCCGATCACGTCGGCGAGGGGGCCGACGAGCGCCATCCCGAGCGGCATGAGCACGAAGGAGCCAAGGGTGTCGTACGAGGCGACGCGGGATTGCGCCCGCTCGGGCACCTGCTGCTGGAAGACCGTGAACCAGAGCGTCAGGTGGACCGCGATGCCGAGCCCGCCCGTGAACGCCGCCGCCGCGATCACCCAGGTCGGCGCGCCGAGCGCGAGCGCGAGCGTCTGCAGCGAGATGAGCATCGCTGCGAGGACGCACGCAGCGAGCGGCCGCCGTGGTCGGATCCGCATCGCGAGCACGCCGCCCACGATTGCCCCGAAGCCACCCGCGGTGAGGATCGTCGCCCACGGGCCGGCGCCTCCGAGGCGGTCGTCTGCGATCGCGGGGCCGAGCACGATCCAGCCGGCGAAGGCGAGGTTGCCGATACCGAAGAGCACGACCGAGGCCCAGAGCCAGGTCCGCGACGTGAACTCCTGCCACCCCTCGCGAAGCTCGGCCACGAAGCCGGGCGCGTGCCTGGTTTCGGGTGCCGCGACGCGGATCCGGCGGAGGAGCTCGGCGCAGACGAGGAAGCTGAGCGCGTCGACCGCGAGCGCGACGCCCGGGCTGCCGACCACGACGACCGCGCCGCCGACGGCCGGCCCGAGAACACCGACGATGTTCCGCGTGAGCCCCTGGAGAGCGTTCGCCTGCTGAAGGCGGTCGGGGCTCACCGTCTGGGGCACCAGTCCGACCTCGGCGGGGAGCACGAGGCCGAGACCGATGCCGTAGACGGCCTGGAGGGCGACGATCGCCGCGACGCCTCCGACGCCGGCGAGGACGCACGCAGCCGTCGCCGCCTGCGCGGCGCCCTGAACGAGTGACGCACCAACGAGGACGAGGTTCCGCGGCAGCCGATCCGAGAGGACGCCGCCAGCGACGACGACGAGCGCCTGCACGCCCTGGCGCACGGCGAAGACGATCCCGAGCGCGGTCGCGGAGGCGATGTCGAGCACCGCGAACGCGAGCGCGATCGCCGCGAGGCGGTCGCCGACGGTCGTGATCATCGTCCCCGTGAAGAGGAGGCGGAAGTCGCGCTCGCGGAGCGCGCCCAGGCGGCCGCTCAGCGCCATCGCCACGCGGGGAGGGTAGTCGTGTCCCCGCGAGTCACGTCCGCCGCAGACGCTTGACGAAGATCCGCCTCAGAGACCGATTTTCGTCAAGGGCCAAGCGTGCCGATTCTGCGCGGATCGATCCACAGGCGAGCGGCGCGCTCGGCCGGGGTAGCGTGCACTGATGCTGTACGGCGCTCACGTCTCGTCGGCGGGCGGTATCTCGAAGGCGATCGACCGGGCCGATGACCTCGGCTGCGACGCCGTCCAGGTGTTCACGCAGAGCCCGCGGATGTGGAGGCCGACCGCGCACGCCGTGGAGGAGACCGAGCGCTTCCGGGCGCGACGTGACGAGGCCGGGATCGCGTCGGTCGTGTGCCACGCGATGTACCTCGTCAACCTCGCGAGCTCGGACACCGAGATGCACGCGAAGTCGGTCGCCGCGATGCGCGCCTCGCTCGAGACGGCCGCTGCGATCGACGCCGACGGGGTCGTCTTCCACGTCGGCTCGCACCTCGGAGCCGGGCTCGAGAAGGGCCTCGCGCTCGTGGTCCCCGCCCTCCGGGAGCTGCTCGACCTGACGGGTGACCGGCTCTGGCTCGTCCTCGAGAACTCCGCGGGGGCCGGAGGGACCATCGGCCGCTCGGTCGACGAGCTCGCGGCGATCGTCGACCGGCTCGACGCACATCCACGACTCGGCGTCTGCCTGGATTCGTGCCACTGGTGGGTCTCGGGCGTCGACGTGACAGACCGTGCCACGCTCGGCGCCGCCGTCCGGGAGCTCGACGACCGGATTGGCCTCGACCGCCTCCGCTGCCTCCACGTGAACGACGCCGAGGTCGGGCTCGGCTCGAACAGGGATCGGCACACGACGCTCGGGAAGGGGACGATCGGGAAGGGCATGGCGACCTTCCTCGCCCACCCCGCCTTCCAAGGCCTCCCGGCGATCCTCGAGACGCCCGACGCGGACGGCTCCTACGCCGGCGAGCTGCGCCTGCTCCGACGGCTGCACGAGCAGGGCCTCGCGGCCGCCTGAACGAGCTCAGTCGACGGTCGCGAAGATCCGGAAGCTCGGACGCTCGAGCGGCAGCTCGAAGAACTCCGGGTTGCGGCACCCGAGCTCGTCGACGCGGTGCAGGTAGCACGACGAGATGTCCGAGTGGCACATCGGGAGCGGCACCCGACTCGCCTTCACCGCACCGAATCCCTCGCGGCGACCTTCGAGCTGGCCGAGCAGGTCCACGTCGATCTCGACGTCGAAGACCTTCTGCATGCAGCCCATGTAGGTGTGCCCCCACGCTTCGTAGGCGTAGACGAAGGGGCAGCTCCGCGCGATGCACGCGCCGGGGTAGACGACCCGGTCGCAGTGCACCTCGCAGCGGCGGCACTCGAGCTCGTCCTGAGGCCGAAGCGGGATCTCCGCAGGCGCCTCGGTCGCGGGAGCGAGATCGGTCATGCCCGGATGGTGGCAAGGTCGCGGCCACCCGCGCAAGACTTGACGCGGGGGCCGGAAACGGGTAGCGCGCGCGGCGAGACCGTGATCGGAGGCGCCGCGCAGGGCCCTGCCACGCGCCTCTGGCGCCCCCGGCGACGGACTAGGGTTCGCCCCCGTGGTCCGCCGCGCCCTCTTCACCGGCCTCTTGCTCGGGCCGCTCACGATTCTCGTCCACTACGCGCTCGACCTCGACGAGACGGTCGAGTTCGTGCTCGCTGCGCTGTCGCTGATCCCCCTCGCGTGGCTCATCGGCGAGGCGACCGAGCACGCCGCCGAGCGCACTGGCCCCGGCATCGGCGGCTTCCTCAATGCGACGTTCGGAAATGCGCCGGAGCTGATCATCGCGCTCATCGCGGTCAACGAGGGGCTCACCGAGGTGGTACGCGGGTCGCTGACGGGATCCGTGGTCGGCAACCTGCTCCTCGTGCTCGGCTTCTCGCTCGTCGCGGGGCCGCGCGACGAGCTCGACCGCCTGTCGAGCTTCCTCTCGTTCGGCGCGATCGCCGTCGCGGTCCTGCTCTTCCTCGTCCCGTCGGTGCCGTCGTGGGACGGCGACCCCGACCGTGACCTGATCGTCCAGCTCTCCGTCCCGGTCTCGATCGTGCTTCTGATCGTCTACATCGGGGTGACTCTCTACTCGCTCCGGCGCCACCGCGACCTGCACGTCGCGGGCGACGAGGCGGTCGAGGCCTGGACGCTGGCGCAGGCGCTCCTCGTGCTCGGCGCGGCGACCGTCGTGACGGCGCTCGTCGCGGAGATCCTCGTCGGCTCGCTCGAGGCGTTCGCCGAGAAGGTCGGGCTCACGGACTTCTTCGTGGCCGCGGTGATCGTCGCGATCGTCGGGAACGCGGCCGAGCACGGCGGCGCGGTCGTGGTCGCCCGGCGCGGGAAGGTCAAGCTCGCCGCCGAGATCGCGCTCGCCTCCGCCGCCCAGGTGGCCGTCTTCCTGATCCCGGCCGTCGCGCTGCTCTCGTGGTTCATCGACCCCCTCGCGCTCGGCTTCCGCGAAGTGGAGATCGCAGCGCTCGCGTTCGGTCTCGTCGTCACCGCGGCCACGCTCTGGGGCGGCCGCGCGTCGAAGGCGCGCGGGGCCGTGCTGCTCGTGGCGTACGTCGCGGTCGTCGTGATGTTCTACGCGGCCGGCGACCGCGAGAGTCACCCGGAGGCGTCGCGCGCGAACGCCGCCGCGGCTCTCGTGAGCGGGTAGGTCGCCACGTAGAGCTTGACGGGCGTCCCGTCGCCGTCGCGGGTGACGCGGAGCAGCTCGCCCAGCTCGCGCCCCTCGACGATGCGCCACCGGTCGTCGGCCTCGCGCGCCAGCCACGAGACGTCCCGCCCCGGCGGACCGTCGACGAGCTCGAGCCGCAGGCGGCCGTCCTTCCACGCGAGCACCAGCTCGTTCCCCTCCGACCACCAACGGCCGAGGAGCGGCTCGACGTCGGCAGGCGCGCCGTCGTCGGGCCGCCAGAGCTCGGGGGTCCGCACGATCTCCGCACAGACGGCCTCGGCGAGGTCGAGCGCGAGCTCCTCGGGCCGGGCGCCCGCCCCCGTGTTGCACACCACGGCGGCGCCGGTGCGCTCCGGGCGGTGCACACAGACCGCGGCGAGGAACCCCGGCATCGCGCCGCCGTGGCCGGCGTAGACGCGATCGCCGCGACGGTAGAGCTCGAGGCCCAGACCCCAGCCCAGCGACCATCTCGCCCCGTCGACCATCGTCTGCACGCGCGCCATCTCGTCGAGGGTCCCGACGGCGAGCACGCCGTCCCGCCCCGTCGCGAGGAAGTCGGCCCACCGCGCGAGGTCGTCGACGGTCGACCAGAGCCAGCCCATTGCGGCGATCGGCCCGCTTGCGGGGAGCTCCGCCTCGAGGGTGACGCGGTCGGAGTACGGATCGACGAAGTAGCCGGCCGCGCGCGGGCCCGGCGGGTCGAACCCCGTTCGCCCGAGCGCGAGCGGCTCCAGCAGTCGGGCGCGGAGCGCGGCCTCGTAGTCGCCGTCGTTGCGACGGGCGACGATCTCGCCGAGCAGGCCGAACGCGAGGTTCGAGTAGTGCCACGACTCGCCGGGACGCAGGACACGCTCCGCATCCTCGAGGCCCGCGAGAAGCTCCTCCCGGGTCGGCGGTGCGAGCGTCTCCCAGATCTCGCCGGGAGGCTCGCGCTGGAAGCCGCTCAGGTGCGAGAGCGCGTCCCGCACGGTCGGGCCGGCCGGGATCTCGGGCACGTGCGTCCGCAGCGGATCGTCGAGGTCGACCACCATCGCGTCCCGCAGCTGGAGGATCGCGACGGCGGTGAACGTCTTGGTGATCGAGCCGATCCGGTAGACGTGGTCGGGCGTGGCGTGCTCGGAGCGCGCGACGTCCGCCCACCCGAGAGAGGCGCGCCAGAGCACCTCGCCGTCGCGAAAGGCCGTAGCGCAGAGCGAGGGCATGCGCTGCTCGGCCTGCGCCGTCGCCGCGATCCGGTCGAGCCGCTCGACGAGCCGGTCAGGCGGCGACACGCGCTCCGAGCGCCTCCGGCGCGAGCGCGACTGCGCGGTCGATCGCCTCGTCGTCCACGTCGAGGTGCGTCACGGCGCGAATGACCGTCGGGTGGATCGTGGAAGAGAGCCCGACGCCCGCCTCGCGCAGCCGCGAGAGGGCGTCGTCGCGGCCGAGCCCGAGCCTGCCGACGTCGACCTGGACGAAGTTCGTCTCCACCTGGTCGAGGTCGACGGGCAGCCCGGCCGCGTGCCAGCCTTCGGCGAGCCGGCGGGCTCGGGCGTGGTCGTCGGCGAGCCGGTCGACGTGGTGGTCGAGGGCGTAGATCCCCGCCGCCGCGACGATCCCGGCCTGACGCATCGCGCCCCCGAAGAGGTGCTTCTCGCGCCACGCCCGCTCGATCGTCTCGGTCGAGCCGGCGAGGAGCGCGCCGAGGGGACAGCCGAGGCCCTTCGAGAGGCACAGCGTGACCGTGTCGAAGCGCCGCCCGATCGCGGACGGCGCGGTTCCCGTGGCCACGGCGGCGTTCAGCAGACGGGCGCCGTCGAGATGCGTCCGCAGCCCCCGTTCGCGCGCGAGCCCGGTGATCGCCTCGATCTCGTCGAGGGGCCAGCAGCGGCCGCCCGACGAGTTGTGCGTGTTCTCGAGCGCGACGACGGCGGCCCGCTGGTCGGCCGACTTCGTGCTGGGCTCGACCACGGCGGCGAGCTCCTCCACCCCGAAACGGCCGTGACGCCCGGCGAGCGCCTCGATCATCAGGCCGGCGTGCGCAGCCGGCCCGCCGTACTCGTAGATCACGACGTGGGCGTAGCGCTCTGCGACGAGCACGTCACCGGGACGCGAGTGCAGCTTCAGCGCGATCTGGTTGGCGAGCGTCGCGGTCGGTAGGAAGAGGGCTGCCTCCTGCCCGAGCAGCTCGGCGGCCCGCTCCTGGAGCGTGTTCACGCTCGGGTCCTCGCGGCGCTGCTCGTCGCCGACGTCGGCAGCCGCGATCGCCGCGCGCATGGCATCCGTCGGCCGGGTCGCGGTATCCGAGCGAAGGTCGATCACGGCCGCCACCCTATCGGGCGCCGGCCGCAGCGCTACGCGGTCGAGCCTCTCGCCTCGAGCAGCGACTCGGCGTCCTGCGTCGCCCGAATGCCCACCTCGAGTTCGTACGTGCTCGTGACCTCGGCGGACACTCCGCGCGCCGCCTCGTTGCGCGCGCTCGACGCCGTCACGCGGCTCCGCTCGAGCGTGTCGAGCGAGTCCCAGAGCGTCAGCGTGATCGCGTGGTTGCCGTCCCGCTCGACGAGGAACATCGCATCGACGAATCCGTCCAGCTCCCGGACGCGGTCGATCGCGGGCTCGAACGCGTCGATCGACTCCGAGGCGCGCGCCTC
>DATBIQ010000110.1:0-6755 GCA_036556865.1 Gaiella sp. | reverse complement strand
CGTCGTCCTCGTGCTCGGGACGCCCCTCGACTTCCTGCTCCGCTTCGGCCGCTTCGCGGCGCCGACGCTCGTGCACGTCCATGCCGACCCGCGTGAGCTCGGACGCAACCGCGTGCCGGACGCGGCCATAGCGGGCGACTGCGGGCTCGTGCTCGAGGCGCTGGCGGAGGGCGTCACGGGCCCCGTGGGCGGTCGCGGGGCCTGGCTCGCACGGCTCCGCGAGGCGGAGAGCGCCTGGTGGGACGAGCATCGCGCGGCGATCGAGTCCGACGCGTCGCCGATCGACCACTACCGCCTCGGCCGCGAGCTCGACCGCGTGCTCGACCCGGGCACGGTCGTGATCGGAGACGGCGGCGACGTCGTGGCCGCCGTCTCCCGCGTGCTACGGGTGCACCGTCCCGGGCACTGGCTCGATCCGGGCCCGTTCGGCTGCCTCGGCGTCGGCCCCGGCTACGCGATCGGCGTGCACGCGGCCGGGTTCGGCGGACGCATCGTCTGCGTGATGGGCGACGGCGCCTTCGGCCTCAACGGCCTGGACTTCGACACGCTCGTCCGCTTCGAGATCCCCGCGGTGCTCGTGGTCGGCAACGACGGAGCGTGGGGAGAGATCCGCGTTCCGCAGGTCGGCATGTACGGGCCCGACGGCGAGATCGCGACGCGCCTCGCGCCGAGCCGCTACGACCGCCTCTGCGAGGTGTTCGGCGGCCACGCGGAGCACGTCGAGCGGCCGGAGGAGCTCGCCCCCGCGCTCGAGCGCGCCCTCGCCTCGGGCGAGGCCGCAATCGTGAACGTGATGCTCGATCCCGACGCGATGGCCGGGCACGCCTACCGCGGTTTCTGAGCCGCCGGGTGTCCGACTTAAAGTCGGACACCAATCGTCCCCCCGCAGCTGCGTGGTTTCCGCGACCGCCATCCGGTCCGACCCCGATGCGCACGCACGGGTTCGCCGCAAGGCTGGCGACGATGCGCGCACTACGTGCGGGCACGAGCCTCTCGGAAAGGAGACGGCATGGCAACCATCGAGAAGGTTGCGACGTACGAGGCGCCCGGGAGACCAGGCAGCCCCGTCGAGCTGAAGCCCCGCTACGACAACTTCGTGGGCGGCCACTGGGTCCCTCCGGTGCACGGCGAGTACGTGGAGAACCTCACCCCCGCCACCGGTGAGCCGTTCACCGAGGTGCCGAAGTCGACCCCGGAGGACATCGAGCTCGCGCTCGACGCGGCCCACGCGGCGCGCGAGGCGTGGGCCGAGATGTCCACGACCGAGCGCTCGCGGATCCTGAACAGGGTCGCCGACGCGATCGAGGAGCACGTCGACCTCCTCGCTGTCGCGGAGAGCTGGGAGAACGGCAAGCCGGTGAGGGAGACGCTTGCGGCCGACATCCCGCTGGCGGCCGACCACTTCCGCTACTTCGCCTCGGTGATCCGCGGCGAGGAGGGCTCCATCGCGGAGATCGACCGGCAGACCTACGCGTACCACTTCAAGGAGCCGCTCGGGGTGGTCGGACAGATCATCCCGTTCAACTTCCCGATCCTGATGGCCGCGTGGAAGCTGGCCCCGGCGCTGGCCGCCGGGAACTGCTCGGTGATCAAGCCCGCGAGCCCGACGCCGTGGTCGCTGCTCGTGCTGATGGAGCTGATCGGCGAGATCGTGCCTCCGGGCGTGATCAACGTCGTCAACGGGCCGGGCGGCGAGATCGGAAAGGCGCTCGCGCAGAACAAGCGGATCGCGAAGATCGCGTTCACCGGCGAGACGGTGACCGGGCGGCTGATCATGCAGTACGCCGCCCAGAACATCATCCCGTCGACGACGGAGCTCGGCGGCAAGTCGCCGAACATCTTCTTCGCCGACGTGATGGCATCCGACGACGAGTTCCTCGACAAGGCAGTCGAAGGGCTCGTGCTCTATGCGTTCAACAAGGGTGAGGTCTGCACCTGCCCGTCGCGGGCACTGATCGAGGAGTCGATCTACGAGCCGTTCATGGAGCGGGCACTCGAGCGGATCGCACAGATCCGCCAGGGGCATCCGCTGCACCTCGACACGCAGGTCGGCGCGCAGGTCTCGACCGCGCAGCTCGACAAGATCGCGAGCTACGTCCGGATCGGCCTCGACGAGGGAGCGGAGCTCCTGATCGGCGGCGAGCCGGCCCACCTGGGCGGCGAGCTGGAGGGCGGGTACTACTTCCAGCCAACCGTCTTCAAGGGGCGCAACGACATGCGGATCTTCCAGGAGGAGATCTTCGGCCCCGTGCTGGCGGTCACGACGTTCAAGAGCGAGCGCGAGGCGCTCGACATCGCGAACGACACGCTCTACGGCCTCGGGGCCGGCGTGTGGACGCGCGACACGACGAGAGCGTTCCGCATGGGCCGCGGCATCCAGGCCGGGCGCGTGTGGACGAACTGCTACCACCTCTACCCGGCCCACGCGGCCTTCGGCGGCTACAAGGTCTCCGGCGTCGGGCGTGAGAACCACAAGATGATGCTCGACCACTACACGCAGACCAAGTGCCTGCTGGTCAGCTACGACCCGAAGCCGCTCGGGCTCTTCTGACGATGACGACGAGCGGGACCGGACGGGTGACGGGCACAGACGCGGCGCTCGCCGCGATCGAGCGCCTGAAGGCCCGTCACGGCCCGCTCGTGTTCGTGCAGTCGGGGGGCTGCTGTGACGGCAGCTCCCCGGTCTGCCTCGCCGAGGGGGAGATCCTCCTCGGCCCCGGGGACGTGCTCCTCGGGGAGCTCGCCGGGTGTGCGTTCTACGTCGACCGTGAGCAGTACGAGCGCTGGAACGAGCCCTCGTTCGTGATCGACGTTGCCCCCGGAGGGGGAGACACGTTCTCGCTCGAGGGCCCCGACGGGATCCATTTCGTGTCGAGGGCCCCGAGCGAGAGCGTGGCGTCGAGCCTCTAGCCGTAGAGGCCGCCGTAGCCGCCGCTCGGCGGCGCCGCAGCCTTCGTCGCGGTCGGGCTCGCGGGGTGCCAGACACCCACGTCCTTGAAGCCGTTGCCCTTGACGTCACCGGGCCTCCGGTCCTGGACGAACGTGTAGAGCGGCCTGCCGCGATAGGTCACCTGGGTGCGGCCGTCAGGCCGCCGGATCGTGGCGAGCAGCTTCGCGCCCGTCGGGGTCGTCCCGCGCGCGACGACGAGCGGCGTCCAGAGCGACAGGCAGGACGTCGTCGTGCAGATGAACCTGCCGCGGGTCTCGGCGCTCAACGAGTAGAGCGTCCTGCCGCGAACGTTGACGAGGACCGCCTGGTCGAGCATGCGGTTCTCGACGGTCTTGACGACGTGCGCCTTGGCCGTGGACGAGTCGCGAGCGGCGGTAGAGCCGCGCGCGCCGACCGCCGCCAGCGCTGCGAGCACGGCGAGCGCCCCCATGAAGAGCGCCAGACGATGTCGGGTTCCGAGCGTCTGCATTCGAACCTCCTCGAATCGGGTGGAGCGGGTACTCCAGGACCTACGGCTCACGCGGACGGCCGGATTGGACGTGTCAGCGGGAGAGGGCCCGCCAGGACCGAGGCGGCAGCGTCCGCCCGCGCCACTACCGTCGAGGCGCATGTCGTCGGGCGAGACGGAGCTCCCGCTCGGGCGCCTCGAGGCGTTCAGCGACGGCGTCTTCGCGATCGCGATCACGCTGCTCGTGCTCGAGCTGGGCGTCTCTGCGGACGCCAGCGAGCACCTGCTCCGCTCGATCCTCGACGAGTGGCCGTCGTACCTCGCGTACGTCACGAGCTTCCTCACGATCGGCGTCATCTGGATCGTCCACTCGGGCATCACGGGCTCGCTCCGCACCGCCGACCCGACGCTCTACCGCGTCAACCTGCTCGTGCTCCTGCTCGTCTCGTTCCTGCCTTTCCCGACGAAGCTCGTCGCCGAGTACGTCGGCGAGGACGACCCCGAGCGCGTCGCCGTCGTCTTCTACGGGCTCACGCTCCTGGCGCTCGACCTCGCACTGACCGTCTTCGTGCGCTATGCCGTCGAGAACAGACGGCACGTGCACGAGCGGGTCGACGACGAGACGACCGCGGCCGCGTTGCGGCGCGGCCCGAGCTACGCGTTCTACGCGATCGCGATCGCGGTCGGCTGGCTGCTGCCGACGGTCGGTGTCGTCCTCTACCTCGTGATCGCACTCGCGATGGGCGTGCCCGCGCGCACCGTCCACCGCCTCCTCCGGCGGGGGTAGCCGCACCGGCCGGTTGGCGGGACGCAGCCCTCCCGTGTGACACTCGGCTCGTGCCCGACCACACGCAACGCGAGCCCGTGAGCCGCATCGCGCAGGCCTACCCCGACCGTGTCGAGGTGCGCGGCCTCGACCTGGCCGGCGACCTGATGGGCCGGGTGACGTTCACCGAGCACTTCCATCTCTTGCTCACCGGCCGCGAGCCGACCGAGGAAGAGCGGTACTTCCTCGACCTCCTGCTGGTGGCGATCGCCGAGCACGGCCTGATGCCCACCAACGTGGCCGCGCGGATGACGCTCGCAGCCGACCCCGGCTCCCTCCAGGGCGCCGTCGCCGCCGGGATTCTCGGCGCGGGGCCCGTCGTGCTCGGGACGGCCGAGGAGTGCGCACGGCTGCTCACCGACGCGCGCGCACGCGTGGAGGCCGGGGCCGCGCCGGCAGCCGCGGCTCGGGCCGTCGCGGAGGAGGTCCGGGCCGCCGGGGGCAGGCTCCCCGGGTTCGGCCATCCCGTCCATCGCCCGACCGACCCGCGTGCCGAGCGGATCCTCGAGCTTGCCGACGAGCGCCGCGCGAGCGGGCCGTACGTCGAGCTCGCGCGATGCCTGCGCGGCGCGGCGGAGGACCTCTGGGCCAGGCCGCTGACGATGAACGTCTCGCTCCCGATCGCCGCGGTGCTGCTCGACCTCGGCTTCCCCGCATCGGTCGTGAAGGCGGTCCCGATCCTCGCGCGGACGGCGTCGCTCCTGGCGCACCTCGCCGAGGAGCGCGAGCTGCCGATCGGCCTTGCCCTCGCCGCCGCGGCGGAGGAGGCGGTCCGCTACGAGCGCCGCGACGACGGAGCCGTGTGATGCTCGATCCCGGGGTCGAGACGCGTCCGTGGCACGAGCAGCTCGCGCTCGACGACCGCTCGTACCGGGCGCAGGTCACGTACCTCTTCGAGCGCTCGCCGTTCAACCGCGCGAAGCTGGAAGCGGCGGGCTGCGGCTCGGCCGCGGACGCCGGAGGCCTCGACGACCTCGCCCGCCTGCCGCTGACCGAGAAGCAGGAGCTGCGGGCGACGGTCACGCGGGAGCGCCCGTTCGGGGCGCATCTCTGCGCCGCCCCCGACGAGCTCGTCCGGATCCACTCGACGAGCGGCACCACCGGCGCGCCGAGCTACATCCCGTTGACTGCGGGCGATCTCGAGAACTGGGTGACCGGGTCGGCCCGGAGCTACGCCGCCTCCGGCCTCGCGGCGGGCGAGCGGCTCGTCTCGACCTACGACGCTGGCCCGTTCGTCGCGGGGGCGGCGCTCGCCGCCTTCGACCGCATCGGCGCCTGTCACATCCCCCTCGGCACCGGCAACACCGAGCGGCTGCTGACCGCGATCGAGCTCCTACGGCCGCGGGCGGCGGTGCTGACGCCGTCCTACGCCGCCTACCTCATCGAGGCCGCGGCCGAGCGCGGGATCGACCTCGCGGCGTCGAGCGTCGAGCGCGTCCTCGTCGCCGGCGAGCCGGGCGGCGGCGAGCCCGCCTTCCGGGCGATGCTCGAGGCCGGCTGGGGCGCGCGCGTAACCGAGGCGATGGGCATCGGCGACATCGGCCCCTCGCTCTGGGGCGAGTGTGGAGAGCAGGACGGGATGCACCTGGGCGCGCGCGGCTTCGTGCACGCCGAGCTCGTCGATCCCGGAACCGGGGTCGCGCGTCCGCTCGAGGACGGCGCATCCGGCGAGCTCGTCCTGACGCATCTGCGCCATCGCGCGGCTCCGCTCCTGCGCTTCCGCACGCACGACCACGTCGAGGTTCGCACGACCGCCTGCCCGTGCGGCCGCACCGGCCCCCGCGTCCGGTGCGTCGGCCGTACCGACGACATGCTGATCGTCCGCGGCGTCAACGTGTTCCCCTCGGCCGTGCGCGAAGTGGTGAGCGCCTTCGCCCCCGACGTCAGCGGCCACATCCTCGTCCGGCCGCGCGCACCGGGCGTCAAGCAGGAGCCGCCGCTCCCCGTGCGCGTCGAGCTCGCGCGCGGGCGAGACCCCGACGACTCGCTCGCCGACGCGATTCGCGAGAGACTACGCGGTGTGCTCGTCGTCTCCACGCGCGTGGAGCTCGTGCCGTGGGGAAGCCTGCAGCGGAGCGAGTACAAGTCGACCCTCGTCGAGCGGTGAGGAGCAGGATGCGCAAGATCCAGAGCCAGGGCGTGCACCACATCACGATCGTCGGCGCCGGCCGGCAGACGTCGATCGACTTCTGGGAGGGCGTGCTCGGCATGCCCTTCGTGTTCGAGCAGCCGAACCTCGACAACGAGTCCGAGAGCCACCTGTACTTCGACCCCGGGGACGGGCGCCTGATCACGGTCTTCACCAACGAGGAACGGCAGGCCGACCCGAGCCGCCTCTCGCGCGACCCCGGCACGGTGCACCACATCGCCTTCTCGCTCTCGCAGGCGACGTTCGCCCAGGTGGTCGAGCGCCTCGACGAGCGGGGCATCCGCCACTCGGGCGTCAAGGACCGGGGCTTCATGGACTCGATCTACTTCGACGACCCGCTCGGCCTGCTGATCGAGCTCGCGTCGTACCGCTTCGAGCCGCC
>DATBIQ010000109.1:0-27958 GCA_036556865.1 Gaiella sp. | reverse complement strand
TGCCCTGACGCCGGACCACGTCGAGTGGATGACGCAGCTACCTCCGCTCGCACGCGACGGCCGCCTGCTCGTCGTCCACGCCGACACGAGCGCGTACCTCGAGCTCGGCAGCTCGCTCGAGGAAGTCGGCTCCGCGACCGCCGCGATGCTCTCGCACGGGTCTGCGGCGACGGTCGACGAGCTGCTCGCGATCGTCTCCGACCGGATGCGTCTTGCCGAGCCGGACGCCGTGGACGCGCTGCTCGGCGCCTTCGGGGGCGAGCTCGTCGTCCACGGCCATACGCCCATCGCATCGGTCCTCGGCGTCGACCCGCGCGAGGTGCGCGAGCCGCTCCTCTACGCCGACGGGCGGGTGATGAACGTCGACCACTGCCTCTTCGCGGGAGGCCCCGGCTTCGTGACGCGGCTCGACAGCGGGCCGGGCAGTGGGGCCCGACCCGCTGCAGAGCACTAGCTGGCGCGCTACGCGCCGGGGATCCGGAGGAGGACGAGCTGTCCGCCCTCGCGCTTGATCGTGAATCCCCGCTTGAGTGGTCCCGGATCGTCTGCCGGGTCGATCGTCTTCTTCTCGATCCAGAGCGTGTGGGCCTGGACGGTGACGAGGAATGCTCCCGGCCCGAAGACGGCAGACGCATCGACCACGCCGCTCGATTCCCAGGCGCCGAGGTTTCCGGGCGCCTTCACGGACGGATCGACCCCGTCGACGTCCGTCGGTCCTTCGTCCGCGGACTGGTCGACCTTCGCGGCGATCGACTTGTTCTCGTCCGGAACTCTGGCGTTCAGGTCGACGCGCCACAGGCGAGCGCTGGTCGCCGCCGGGTCGGACGAGCCGACGGGGACCTGCTGCGAGGATCCCGGGTCCTCCGTGACCATGAGACTTCCTGCCGCGGTCGTCTCGACGTTGTCGGGCTGGTGGATCTCGGCGAACGTCTTGACGGGGTTGTCGTCGCCCTCGACGAGGAGCGACAGCGTCGCGGCGGTCGGATCCTTCGGGTCCGTGAACTCGAGCTTGAAGATCCTTCCGTTCGTCGACGCGAACGCGTTGCCGCTCGCGTCGTTCGAGCCGCGTCCCGAGTCCGCGAAGTAGACGACGTGTGACTTTCCGGACCGCTTGTCGTACGCGATGTCCTCGATCCTGACGAACTGGAACACGCCGGCCGCGTCCGACGCGTTCTCGAGCGCGGTCTGATCGCCCTGGGCGGCCGCCTTGTCGATCGCGACGAAATGTCCGTCGTACGAGGCGGTCGACCCGACCGGGATGTCGTAGTAGTCGTTGATCGTCGGGTCGTCGGCCTTGAATCCGTACAGCGTGCCCTGGTCGTTCCAGATCGCGTTCGCATTCGGTGCGATGTACGCGTAGAGCTGCGACTGCGCCGGGTTGCTCGTGAACGTGTCGTCCCCGGAGAGGACGACGAGGTCGTCGAAGCCGGGGATCGCGACGCTGTTCTCGTGGTTGTGGCGTCCCATCCCGTAGATCGGCTTGCGCTGACCCGTCCTCACGTCGTAGGCGACGACGACGCCGGCCTGCTCTGCGGGTGGATCGGTGGTGGGAGCCGGCCAGGCGGTCCCCGTCCGGAAGACGAAGTCCGTCGCCTCCTCGTTCGTGAACAGCAAGTCGCGATCGAAGCCCTCTGCGCGCGTCGCGAGGTAGTTCGAGCAGAACCGTTGGAAGTTCTCGTTGCTCTGGATCACCATCTTGGCGTTCAGGACTCCCGCCGAGTGCTGGTTGAGGGCGAGTCGGCTGAGCTGCGCGTTGTCGAAGTCGTTCTGATTCGCCTCGGGCGCCGCATTGGCGTTGTACGGGAACGGCACGGTGGACGTCTCGTGGTTGACGTAGACGTCGAGTCGCCCGTTACCACGCGCGTGCAGCGCGATGCCGTCCGGAATCGACTCGAACCGGTAGCCGCCCGGCATCGAGTCGCCCACGGTGATGATCGGCGTGACGGTGCTGCCCGGTGCGACGCCCGTGAGCATCGCCGACTGCTTGGTCTTGAAGCCGCTGTCGTTGTCGCCGGCGACGGCGACGGCGGTGAGCGCTGCTGCAACGGCGACGGCAACGCCCAGGGTGACGATCCGCTTCATCGTGTCTCTCCCCTCCCTGGTTGACGGCACGACAATACGCCCTCGGTTCACGGAGGGCTATCCCCCAAGCGCCGACAGCAAACGGTCGAGCAGCAGCTCGGCTGGCCGCGTCTCTGCCCGCGCACCCTCGGCCTTGCGCTCCACGCGCAGGTCATCGGCTGTCTGGAGAGAGCGGAGGCGCCCGTCGCGCACGAGACCCTCGTCGACCGCTCCAACGCGCCCCGAGAACGTCGTGTAGACCGGCGTCCCGAGGGCAACGGCCTCGCGGTTCATCGTCCCGCCGGCGGAGACGACGAAATCGGCGAGGGCGACCAGGCTGAGCGCGTCGACTGCCCGTTCCGGGACGACGAGCGAGGGGAGGGCGGCCGCTCGGAGCGCGTCGCGCTGCGCGGGCGTCCGTGGGAGCACGACCGCCCGCACCTGTGGATCGGAGCCGAGACGGTCGACCACCGCCGTGAAGAGCGGGTTCCCGTGACGGTGGTAGAGCGACACGTCCGGAGGCGTCCGGACGACGGCGAGGACACGCGAACGGTCGATGCCAAGGGCTTCGAGGACGGCGGGGTCGGGCTCGAACCCGTGCAGGTAGTACTCCTCCTTCAGCCCGGGGTAGGTGCGCACCTTCCGCGCGGGTGCGCCGAGCCGGTCGAGCCGGTTCTGCGGGATGGCGTCCGGGACGACGACCCGTGTCGCGGCCCGGCACCCGAGCCCGTGCTGGACGAACGCGAACTCGTAGTCGAACGCGTAGGACGACGGCACGCCGAGCGATCGTGCGACCAGCGGCAGCTCGTGTGACGCGTGCGAGAGGGCGACGTCGAACCGGCGCGGCTCCGCGAAGCGGCGGAGCGCCCAGAGCCGCTTTCCCATTGCGGTCGCCTTGGCGCCGCGCGACGCCCCGCCGTGCGGAGGCCCGACGACCGTGTGCTCGAGTGAGGCATCGTCGAGCAGCTCGAGCGTCTGCGCGAAGTCGCGCGCGGTGAGCGTCACGTCGTGTCCACGCTCGCGGAGGAGCGCGACGAGCGGCCGAAAGAAGACGACGTGGGGCGAGTTCGTCAGATCGATCCAGACGCGCATCACGCCTCGCCGCCCCGTCCGAGGCGCTCGCCGACGCCGCGGTCGAGCGGCTCGGCGCGGAGCGGCTCTGCAATCGTCGACGAGCCGTCGGCCGGACGCTCGAGCGCGCCTTCGACGACCGAGACCTGCGCCGCGTCAACCGGCGGCACCTGCTCCCGGGCCAGGTGGGCGAGCTGCTCTCGCGTCTGCGCCACGATCTGGGAGATCCCGTCCCGTCGGTTGGTGAACGCGTCCTCCCGGGCAGGCGTCCCGATCGCGAACGGATTCGTCCCACTACGCAGGGCCGCATTGTGCATCTCTGCGTGATCGGGGGTTGCGTTACCATCGCGCTATAAGATCGGCTTATGGACACACGCCAGCTCCGCGCCTTCTGCGCGGTGGTCGAACGCCGCTCGTTCTCCCAGGCGGCCGACCAGCTCGGGGTCACCCAGCCGGCCGTCTCGCTCCAGGTCCGTGCGCTCGAGAAGCGCCTCGGGACGCAGCTGCTCGACCGCTCGGGTCGTCGCGTCGAGCCGACGGAGGCGGGTGTCCGGCTCTACCGCGGGGCGCAGCGCCTGCTCGCGCTCGAGCAACAGGTGCTCGACGAGGTCGTCTCCGAGGGAGTCGGCGACCTCGCGGGCTCGCTGTCGATCGGTGCCTCGACCGGCCCGGCGGCGGTCGTCGTCCCGCAGCTCCTCTGCGAGTTCCAGCGCGCGCACGCTCGGGTACGGGTCGCGCTCGAGGTGCACGACACCCGGACGGTGGTGGAGCTCGTCGCCGACCGGCGGCTCGAGCTCGGCATCGTGGGTGCCGCTCCGCGGCACCGGGCGGTGCGCTTCGACCCGTTCGCGTACGACGAGGTCGTGCTCGTCTGCCCACCGGGCCACCGGTTCGCCGGGCGGACGCTCGACGTCCACGAGCTGGCGTCCGAGACGCTCGTCGTGATGCAGGAGGGCGCCGGGGTGCGCAGGATCGTGGAGGACGAGCTCCGGCGGCTCGGCCTGCGCCTGCGCGACCTCGACCTGCGCCTGGAGCTCGGCCTCCAGGAGTCGGTGCGCAGCGCCGTGCTCGCAGGCTACGGCGCGACCTTCATCTCGCGGGCCGCCGTCGAGTCCGAGCTCGCCGCGGGAACGCTGGCCGAGGCGCGGATCGAGGGGATGGACGGACGGCGCGCGATCTCACTCGCGCGCGCGACAGGGCGCGCTCAGTCACGGGTCGCGGAGGCGTTCGCCGCCTTCGCGCGCGAGCGGATCGCCGCGCTCGGCGGCCTCGGCCTCGTACCAGCCGAGCCCGTCGCGTGACGGGCGATCGATTCACGCGGATCGTCCGTTTCGGGGCCGGATCGCTCGCCGAGCTGGCGGAGGTCTGCGCCGAGGCCGGCATCACGAAGCCGTTGCTCGTCGCCTCGCGCCGTGGGGCGGAGTCGGGGAAAGGCCTTCCCGTCGTCGCTGTCTACGACGGCGTCCGCCCGCACGTTCCCGTCGAGACCGTCCACGAGGCCGCCGCGCTCGTCCGGAAGGCCGAGGCCGACGGCCTGGTCGGGCTCGGTGGAGGGAGCGCCGTCGACACGTGCAAGGCCGTCGTCGCCGAGCTCGCCGGCTCCTTCGAGCCCCTTCCTCGGATCGTCGCCGTGCCGACGACCTACGCCGGCGCCGAGTGGACGTCGGGGTTCGGCGTCCTGCTCGAGCCAGGGCGAAAAGGCGGCGGCCGGGACGAGCGAGCCCGCCCGATCGCGGCGATCTACGACCCCGAGCTGACGGTCGGCCTCCCGCTCGCTGCGACGGTCGGCACCACGATGAACGCGCTCGCCCATTGCGCCGAGGCGTACTACCACCCTTCCTGCACCGAGGCGGCGGCCCGTCACGCAGACACCGGTGCCACCGCGATCGCCTATGCGCTGCCCATCGTCGCCGAGCGGCTCGACGGCATCTACGGCCGCACGCGGCTGCTCGAGGGCGCCTTCCGTGCGGCGCTCGCCCTCGCCGAGTCGGGCCTCTGTCTCGGTCATGCGATGGCGCAGGCGCTCGGCGGCCGCTACGGGCTTCCCCAGGGAACGACGAACGCGATCTGCCTTCCCGCTGCCCTTCGGTTCAACGCCGAGGCCGTCCCCGACGCCGTCGCGCGATTCGGCAGGGCTCTCGGCGCCACTGACCCGATCGCGCGCGTCCAGGAGCTCGCCAGGCTCGGCGGCTTCGAGCGGCTCCGCGACGTCGGCGTCCCCGAGGCGGAGCTCGAGCTCGTCGCCGAGGCCGTCGTCGCCCGCCCGGGCGCACGGGCGAACCCCCGTCCCGCGACGGCGACGCAGGTCGCCGAGCTCCTCCGAACGGTCTGGTGAGCGTCACGTGAAGCGCTCTCCCTCGTCGCGGCGGTAGCCGAGCCAGGCTGCGGCGAAGAAGACGCCCGACCAGCCGGCGAGGGCCGCCACATGGTGCGGCGGCAGCGCGTGGTCGCCGGTGGCGACCGAGTCGAGCACCTCCATCCAGCTTCTCGTGGGCAGGGTTTGCGAGGTGAGGTCCGCCGCGTGCGGGATGCCCTCGGGACGGGCCCATAGTGCGCCGCCGATGACGAGCGGCAGGAACGCGATGTTGGCGATCGGCAACGCCGCCCGGGGCGGCAACAAGTATCCGAGTGCGACGCCCAGCAACGCGAAGGGCACGCTCCCGACGAGGAGCGCGAGTGCGAGCGCCGCGAACCGCCATGCGGGCATGCTCGCGTCGTAGACCGTCGTGCCCACGACCGTGACGACCCCCACGGTCGCCGCGGCGAAGACGAGCGCGGAGAGGACGCGCCCCGCGAGGCGGCTGGTCGCGCTCACCGGCAGCGTGCGGAGGTACGTCTCCCACGGCGTCGTGCGCGCCGTGGCGATCCCGACGCCGAACTGGAAGAACGTCACGGTGAGGAGCGCCGTCGCCGCGAAGCCGGCCAGCATCCGCTCGGGCTCGCCCCGGTCGAACCGGGCGCCGAAGAGGACCATCAGGATCGCGGGAAAGGCGAGCGTCGGGAGGGCATACGCCGGATAGCGCACCAGTTGGGCTGTTTCGGCCCTGGCGTGTGCGACGGCGAGCCTCACGCGTGGTCGCCCTGCGTCAGCGTCACGAACGCGTCCTCGAGGCTGACGGGCGTCACGCGCAAGTCGCTGAACGGCACGCCCGACCGCACGAGGGCGGCGACGAAGACGTCGGCGTCCGTCACGAAGACGACGTGGCGGTCGAGGTGGGACTCGGAGGACGAGATGCCCGCAAGCGGAGGTATTCGCTCGGCTCGGAAGGTGACGCGCGTCGTCCCCGCGCGGGCGCGTACCTCGGCCACGGTTCCCTCGAGCGCGACCTTCCCGCGCGAGAGCAGAACGACCCGCGAGGCGATGTCCTCTGCCTCGGCGAGCTGCTGGGTCGTCAGGAGCACAGCGCCACCCTCGGCCGCGAAGGCGGCGAGGTCGCGCAGGAGAGCCCGTCGTGCGCCCGCGTCCATGCCTCCCGTCGGCTCGTCGAGGAAGAGAACCTCGGGTCGGCCGGCGAGCGCGAGCGCGACGGCGAGCCGCCGCTGTTGTCCACCGGAGAGACCCACCGCCTGCCGGCGCGCCGCGCCGGAGAGGCCGAGCCGATCGAGCGCCGCCTCCGCCGAGCACGGCGCTGGATAGTGGGCGCGCACGAGGTCGACGATCTCCCGTACCCGGAGCGTCGCCGGGAACCCGACGTCCTGGAGCACGGCACCGACGCGCCGGCGCGAGACCGGATCGCGCGGGTCTCCCTCCCGCAGCCATGCGCGGCCCGCATCCGGTCGGCGAAGGCCGAGCATCACCGCGACGGCCGTCGACTTCCCGGCGCCGTTGGCACCGAGGAGCGCCACCACCTCGCCCGCGCGAAGCTCGAGATCGACCTCGTCGAGAGCACGTGTCGGGCCGAACGACTTGACGACGCCGTCGAGGCGCGCCGCGACCTGCGGAACTGCCTGCGCGATGGGTGTCTCCTGCGACGTCCTGGCGGGCGGGCGGGGTCGAGTCGATGCTAGGCGCCGCTCTGCGGCCTCGCCAGTGTCCGAAACGGACACCCCGGGCTCGGTGAGGGCTGCTGCGCCGGCGAGGATGTTGTAGGTGCCGTGGGCAGTGACCGCGGCGAGCAGCCGTCCGGTCGCGAGATACGAAGCGCCGAACACGCTCCCGGTGGCGACGTGTGCGGCGGCGGCCCGCCCCTGAGACCGTGCGTGGGCGGAGGCGAACAGCGCGGAGCTCAGCGCGAGAGCGCCGACGCGTCCGACTGCTCCCGCGAGCAGGCCGAGGACGAGACCCCGCCAGACCGCTTCCTCCTGCACCGATCTCACCGCCAGCACCGTGCTTCGGGCGAGCAGGCGGCGACGCGGAGCGGCGGCGACGGCCGCCGCGCGGACGGGACGGCGCGCGAGGACCGCGAAGAGACCCGCTCCCGCCACCCCGCCGAACGCCAGCGCCTCGCCCACCGGGTGGAGGCTCGGATCCGCGGGATCCAGGGACGGTGCCGCGAGCGCCGCGGCTGCTGCCGTCACGAGCCAGGCTGCGAGCCGTGCAACGCTCCTCATGCGTTCTCGGCGCCGACGGCAAGCAGGTAGAGCGCCGTCTCGTAGAGGCCGTCCACCTCGAGGAACGCGTCGACCCTCCTGTCGAAGAAGCCTCCCACGGGCACGGCCGCGAGCCGAAGGGCGGCGGCGGCCAGCAGTAGGCCGTGCGCGGCGTGCCCGGCCTCGATGAGCGTGAATCGGTACGCCCGGTGGCCGTACTTGAACCGCGAGCGCCAGAGCATCCCGGTCACCAGCACGACCGCGGCGCTCGGGGCAAGGAGCTCGACATACGGCGTCAGCCGTGCCACCTCGTCGTTCGACGCGATCGGCCGCAGCAGCTCGAGCCCGTGGCGCAAGGGATCGAAATGGAAGAGCGCCACGTCGAGGTCCTCGACGCGCAGGCACGCGACGTAGAGCTCCAACGGATAGAGCGCGCCGCCCGAGGGCGCCACGCGGGCCGGTCGAGACGGGCCGCCGAGCGTCCCGGTCACGCCGTACGCAGCGTGCAGGAGCGTCGCGAGCTCCTCGAGGCGGAGCGCGGCCGTGCCGTACTCACGCGTCGAGCGTCGCGCAGCGAGCGCGTCGCTCAGCGTTGCCGCGCCGAGCGCCGGCGACGGGAGTCGCACGAACGGACGGTGAGGGTTGCGCTTGACGGCTCTCGTGACGGCGACACGCAGCTCGCCGCTCCCCTCCAGGCGTGCAGCGCCGTTCACGAGAGGGTCCACGACGCCCGGGTCCATCCGTGACGCCTCGTGGTAGTCCTCGGTGGGATCGGGATCCTCGAGCGCCTCGATGCCGGTCACGTGTGCGACCCGCACCGTCGGGACGTGCTCCGGCAGCGGGTCGGGCGCCGCTTCGTCGGCCGGGACGAGCTCGCTCACGGGAACGGATGTGGGTCGTCGTTCAGGTCGGACGGCTCGAGCACCGCCTGCGCCAGGCCTGCGTCGAAGGCTGCGGTGTACAGCCGCCGGCACCCGAGAAACCGGGCCGAATGCGCGACGTCGAGCGCGCAGAGCTCGGGCGCGAGCACCCGCACGACCCGCAGGCCGAGGCTCTCGACGTCCGGAGCGGTCACGTCGATCGCATACGCCGACACGCCGTGATGCTCGAGGCGTTCGAGGACGGCTCCCAGCTGTTCGCGCGGCGTGTTGCCGGCGAGCGGCCGGGCGTCGTCCGGGCTCGTCCGCGCGGGCGACGCGTCGAGGAAGGAGGCAAGCCGCGCTCGCTCGTGGGTCGCGTAGAAGAGCATGTGGTCGTCGAACGTCCTGACGTCCTCTCTGCAGGGAAGCGGCCGGCTCGGCTCCGTCTCGCGCTGCAGGCCGAGCCAGCGGTACACGCCGAACGCCTCCGAGAGCGCCTTGAGCCAGGCGTCCGACATGTGCGCGGCGCAGCCCGCGCCGACGGCGAGCGCCGCCCGGGAGGCCGGAGGTCCGTGCAGCACTCCGAGCGCGACGGGGACGTCGAGGAGCGCGCTCGCGTCGACCACCGAGTAGCGGAGTCCGGTCACGGCGAAGAACCTGCGGTCGAGCGTCTCGAGTCGGCGGTCACCGTCCCACCTGAGCAGCGGCAGTGAGAGACGGTTGCTCCAGGTCACCATCACCGCGTCCCGCTCGACGAGCTCGAGCAGTGCGGCGAGCGCCGCCTCGCCGAAGCTCGGTCCACACGCCAGGCCGCTGCTCGTCGCGTACCCGATCGGCCTCGTTCCGGTCGGAGGCGGGTGGAGGTACACGAGCTCCGCGGGGAGGGCGGCTGCGGAGCCGTCCGCGAGCGCTGTTCCCTCGACGAAGGACGTCGGCGTGTCCGGTGTGAAGGGAGTGAACGGAAAGCCGGGCTCGGCGTACTGCTGCGCGTGGAACAGCCCGAACCGCGAAGGTGCCACCGCGGCCGCGCCGAGCGCTCGCGCGGTCGTGATGCAGATGCGACCGGTTGGCACGAGGGCGGCCGAGTACCGTTCGAGGGCCTCGCCGATCGCTGCGGCGCGTGCCTGTTCCGGGCTCGGGTGTGCACCGCTGCCGAACTCGACGGTGAGGGCGCCGAGCGTGCGCAACGTGGACGCCAGCTCGCTCGCGCAGTTCGACAGCGGGGTCTCGTCGGGCGCGTGCATCGTCGTCACGGTGTGTCGCACGATCCCGACGAGCGGCGAGACCGCCTCGTCGAGCCGCCGGAGCGAGTCACCGAGCGGCGTGAAGTGCGTTTCGGCGAGGGTCATGCCCACGCCGCCTGGTGCCACGGCGAAGGGACCGCCCGCGTCGGCCCGCACTCCGGGCACCTCGGTACGCGCAGGACGCGGTGGCTGGAGAGCCGGAGAACGGGGCCGGGATCGAGCGCGTACAGCCGGCCGGGGAGCGTCGGGTCACGGACCGTGCACCAGCGCAGGGCCACCACGGCAGCAAGCGCCGATGCAGCCGTGGCGAGCGACGGCGGTGCGGATGCCTTCGAGGGCACCCCTTCGACGCGCGCGAAGTCCTCCTCGTAGCCTGAGCACGCGCCGCGTCGCATGAGGTAGCACGTCGAACACGCAGAGACGCCCGGCACGAAGAGTGGCCCGACGACGAGGTGTCGCCCGTCGTACGGAAGGACCTGCATCCACGCGCTCTCGTCGTCCAGCCTCGTGCGGTTCAACCGCGCCAGACGTCCCATCTCGTCGGGGCACGGCGAGGCGACGACGAATGCATCGGCGTCCACCGGCCCGTCGATCGCCTGCCGCTCGACGTCGACGAACCCCGTGGCCTCGAGCTGTGCGGCTGCCGCCTCGGCGCCGACGCCGGAGCCGAGCACGACGACGTTCGTCTCGGCGAGTGCCGCCGAGGCGTCCGCGACGGTCGCTCGGCGGGTCACGGCGGCGACGTAGGCCGCCGCCGCCGTGCGCGGAGTGCCGTCGGGGTCACCGGGGTCGCCGTCGACGAGGAGCCCGTGTTGCGCGAGCAGCGCGAGCGCGCGTAGGACGGCCGGCTCGACGGGTGGGCCGAGAGCCGCTGTGACCTCGTCCAGCGTGCGCGTCCCGTCGAGCAGCGGCAGGAGACTCGGCAGGAGTGCCCGTACTGCGCGCCCTTCGAGGGTGACGAGCGTCCCGGCGTGCTCGACGAGCAGCCGCGGTCCGTCCTCGACGACGCGACACCAGCCGGCCAGCGCGGGACGAGAGGGGATGAGGGCGTCCGCGCGCACCGAGCTGCCTCACCAGCAGAGCTCGCAGCAGCAGCACAGAACGAACGAACAGCAGAGTGCGCACGAGCCCGGGTCGTCCTGCGAGGCCGCGTACACGGCGTTCCCGACGCCGCGAACACCGGCCGAGAGGTCGAGCAGCTCCTCGTTCAGCTCCTGGAACATGACGGCTCCTTTCATGTCTGGGTGCACGACTGTTGCCAACATCGCAAATACCGCGGTGCAGCACCAGATGTCCTTTGCCTCGAATCCGTGCCGGTCTTTCCACAGGGGGCGCGACGACGGGCCGTTGACCCCGTCGGGGCGCTCGCCGATCATCCGGAGATGGCCGAGTACGCGCTCGTCACGGCGGTCGTCGCGAGCCTCGCGATCTCGCTCGCGACGATTCCCGAGGCGCAGCTCGCGCGTCAGCTCCCCGTCACGGCGGCGCGGGCGCAGGTCCTGATCACCAAGAGCGCGCACGCGAAGGGTGTGCCGGCTGCGCAGGCGCGAGCGACGATGGCGCACGCGCCGTACGGCCGCGCGGCGCTCCGGTATCTCTATGCGGAGGGCTGGATCGCCGGCCGCAAGAACGCCGCCGACTGCGTCTTCGCAAAGGCGACACGGGCGTCGACGGAGCGCGAGCTCGCGGCGGGCATACGAAAGGACGCCCGCCTGCGCGCGCGACTTCGGCGGATGAACGTCACCGTCGACCAGGCGGCGGTCGCGCTGACCCGCGGCACCGCCGCTGCGTGCTGAGCGGCCTCGATTCTCAGACCCGGTCGGCGGCGGCCTGCGTCGCCGCGACCACACGCCGCAGGCTGGCGATGCCGACGACCCGGCCGGTCTCATCGGTCACCGGAAGATGCCGGAACCCGTTCTCGAGCATCGTCCGTGCCGCGTGTTCGACGTCGGTGTCGAGCGACGCGGTGATCGGGTCCTCGGTCATCCACTGGCGCACACGCGCCTCGCTCGTGTGGACGCGCTCGGCCATCGCCTTGAGCATGTCCCGCTCGGTGAGGATGCCGATCAAGCGGCCGTAGTCCTTGACGACGACGGCGCCGACGTTCGCCTCGCTCATGCGCTCCGCGACCTCCCCGAGTGTGTCCTCGGGAGCGACCTCGATCGGATTCGGGCGAATGACGTCCGACAGCTGCGGCACGGCGAGAGTCTATCGCCCGAGCTGGACGATAAGAACCGCTAATTCCGATCATTAGCGATCGCTCGGTTCCGATACCATGCTCGCCGTGGCGCGCGCCGCTGACATCGACGTGCTCGTGATCGGCAGCGGCGCTGCAGGGCTCGCGGCGGCGGTCTCCGCCGAGCGTTCCGGCGCACGGGTCGCCGTGGCGACCAAGACGACGTTGCAGGCGAACAACTCGTCGAAGGCGCAGGGCGGGATCCAGGCGGCGCTCGGAGACGACGACTCACCGGCGCTGCATGCCGAGGACGTGATCCGCTCGTCGCACGACACGGCGGAGCGGTCGCTCGTCGACGTCCTGACGTCCGAGGCGCCCAGCGCGATCGCATGGCTCGAGGAGCTCGGCTGCGCGTTCACGAGGGACAACGGAGGCTACCGCCTGGCCCGCTGCGGCGGCGCGTCGCGGCGACGCCTGCTGCAGGTCGGCGACCGCACCGGGCACGCGATCACCAAGGCGTTGCGCGAGGCGTTCGAGGCGGGCGAAGGCTCTGTGCTCGCGCATCACCGGCTTGCGGCCCTCGCGCCGACGGCGTCGGGCTGGAAGGCGACCTTCGAGACGCCTGAGGGGGTGGACGACGTCGAGGCCGCAGCGGTCGTGCTCGCGTCCGGAGGACGGTGCTTCGCGGAGGCGGCGACCCGCGGCGAGCTCTCGACGAACCATCCGAATGCGACGGGCGAGACGACCCGGATCGCGCTCGACGCGGGCGCGGAGGCGCGCGACCTCGACGCGCTCCAGTACCACCCGAACGGCGGCGCCTGGCCGGGGACGATGCAGGGGTACTCGATCCCGGAGACCACGCGCGCCTACGGCGCCGTCCTCCTCAACGCCGAGCGCGAGGAGTTCACGGACTCGCTCGGGCCTCGGGACGAGGTCTCACAGGCGATCTTCGACGAGGTCGACGCCGGCCGCGGCGTGCGAACCGAGGACGGCCGACCTGCGGTCTGGCTCGACACGACACGGATCGCTCGCGAGGACGCCGAGATCTCCCTTCCGTACATGCTCCGCCGCTATCGGGGAGCCGGCATCGACCCGCTCTCCGAGCCGATCCTCACCTACCCGGTGCTCCACTACCAGAACGGTGGGCTCGTGATCGACGAGGTCGCGGAGACGACCCTCGAGGGCGTCTACGCGTGCGGCGAGATCGCCGGCGGGACCCACGGGCGAAACCGCATGATGGGCAACTCACTCCTCGAGTGCGTCGTCTTCGGCCGTCGGGCCGGGGCCAACGCCGCGACGAAAGCGAAGGCATGAGCACGATCACGACGACCGACCTCGCCCAGGCAGTGGAGGACGCCGCCGCGCATCTCTACGTGTGGGCGCTGAAGGACATCCCGCAGGACCTGCGCGACGCGCTCTCCGCCGCGAGGGAGCGCGAGACGTCGGTGACCGGGATCAGGGTGCTGGAGACGATCCATCGGAACGTGGAGATCGCGGACGAGCAGAAGAACCTCGTCTGCCAGGACACGGGCATCGCGGTCTACTACTGCCGAGTGGGCGAGCACTTCCCACTCCACCCTGCAGGGATCTACCGCTCTCTGAAGGCGGGGACCGAGCGCGCGACGGTCGAGCATCCCTTGCGCTCGAACACCGTGCACACGCTGACGCGGGAGAACACAGGCCCGAACGTCGGCTACCGGGTGCCGATCGTGCACTGGGACTTCGTCCCCGACTGGGACGGCCTCGACGTCAAGTGCGTGCCGAAGGGATCGGGGTCGGAGAACATGACCTTCCTCAAGATGCTGGTGCCGGCCGACGGCGTGAACGGGATCAAGAAGTTCGTCCTCGAGTCGATCGTCGGCGCGGGCGGCAAGCCGTGTCCCCCGGGAATCGTCGGGATCGGGATCGGAGGATCGGCCGACTACGCGATGCACCTCGCGAAGGAGGCCATCGCCCGCCCGGTCGGGTCCCGCAACCCGGATCCGCTCGTCGCGCAGCTCGAGGACGAGCTCTACGAGCTGCTCAACGAGACCGGGATCGGCCCGATGGGCCTGGGCGGCGACGTGACCGTGCTGCAGTGTCACATCGAGCACGCCGACACGCACATGACCCTCAACCCCGTCGCGGTCAACTACCAGTGCTGGGCGGCGCGGCGTGCCTCGGCGCACATCGCCGCGGACGGGACCGTCGACTTCGACAGGGAGTTCTGAGGTGGAGACGAGGACGAGCGAGAAGACGAGCACGAGCCGATCTGTGGACGAGTTGGCGCGCGACCGGCACGATCTCGCGGCTGTCGGCGATCTAGAATCTGCAGTGAGGGCGGCGGGAGGCTTCCCCACCCAGGGTGGGGGGACGCGTGCGGGAGCGCGCGCATGTCGTGCCGAACGCGCGAGCAGTGCGCTCCGGGCGAGTCGTGCGCTCCGGGCGAGCCGTACGGTGTGCCCGACTCGTGCGCTGCCTCCGGCCGGACGCACGACATGGCGGTGGAGCTGATGACGACGCACGAGGTCACCTTCCCGGTCACCGACCCGGCCGAGATCCTGAAGCTGCGGGCCGGCGACGAGGTCGTCGTCCAGGGGCACATCATCGGGATCCGCGACCGCACGCAGATCCGGATCTTCGACCAGGGCGTCGAGCCGCCGATGGACCTGCGCGGCGCCTTCCTGCTCCACACCGCCCCCAACGTCCGCAAGCTCGGCCCGGGCCGCTACGAGAAGATTTGCATCGGCACCACCACGAGCGCCCGCATGGTGCGCTTCACCGAGGGCCTCGGCGAGCGGTACGGCGTCCGCGCGATCTGCGGCAAGGGCGGCTTCCCCGACGAGGCGATCGAGCCGATGCAGCGGCTCGGGATGGTCTACTTCGCGATCGTCGGCGGCGCCGCCGCGCTCGAGACCACCCAGATCGAGGAGATCGAGGAGGTCGCTTGGGAAGAGCTGATGCCCGAGTGCCTCTGGAAGTTTCGCGTCAAGGACTTCGGCCCGCTCACGGTCGGCATCGACGCGCACGGCGGCTCGCTCTACCGCGAAGTCCAGGACCGCGCGAAGACGAAGTTGGAGGAGCTCTATGCCAGATTTCAATGACGGCTTCCTCGGCGTCCCGGCACGTCCCGGGAAGCCGCGCGACGTCGGCCTCACCCACGTGATCGACAAGGGCCTCAACCTCCGCGACATCGAGGGGCTCTTCGACACGGCGGGCCAGTTCGTCGACATCGTCAAGTTCGGCTGGGGGACGAGCTACGTCACGAACAACCTCGAGAAGAAGATCGCGCTCTACCGCTCGTTCGAGACACCGGTCGTGTGCGGCGGCACGCTGTTCGAGGCCGTCTACGGCAGGGGGCGGATCGACGACTTCAAGGCGTGGCTCGTGGAGCACCGCTTCTCCCACGTCGAGATCTCGGACGGCACGCTCGAGATCCCCCGGGACGAGAAGCTCGAGCTCATCGCCGACTTCGCCCGCGACTTCACCGTCCTCTCCGAGGTCGGGTCGAAGGACTCGGACGTCGTCTTCGCGCCCTACCAGTGGGTTGAGTGGATCAACGAGGAGCTCGCGGCGGGCGCCTGGAAGGTGATCACGGAAGGCCGCGAGGGCGGCACGGCCGGGATCTTCCGCTCCGACGGCGACATGCGCACGGGCCTCCTCGACGAGATCGCGCACGGCGTCCCGATCGAGCAGGTGCTCTTCGAGGCGCCGACGAAGTCCTCGCAGGCGTGGTTCGTGAAGCACTTCGGGCCGAACGTCAACCTCGGCAACATCCCGCCCGACGAGGTGATCCCGCTCGAGACGCTGCGGCTCGGCCTCCGCGGAGACACGCTCAAGGAGGTCCTCCTGACGTCCGTCCCCGAGAGGGACTGAGCCGCCGGGTCACCGGGGATGGACTGGAAGCTCTCCCTCGCAGGGCTCCTGATCGGCCTCCTCGTCGGGTTCACCGGCATGGGAGGCGGCTCGTTGATGACGCCGCTGCTCGTGCTCTTCTTCGGCTTCAAGCCGTCGATCGCGATCGGCACCGACATCGTCCACGGCGCGATCTTCAAGTCGTTCGGCGCTGCGCAGCACCGCCGGCTCGGTCACGTGCACGCGCGGCTCACGGCGTGGATGCTCCTCGGCTCTGCGCCGTTCTCGCTGCTCGGCGTCGCCGTCTCGTGGTGGCTGAAGAAGCAGTACGGCGACGGTTACGAGGACACGGCAAAGGCGATCCTCGGCGTTGCGCTCGTCGTGTGCGGGATCGCGTTCCTCGTCAAGGCCTATCTCCACACGACGCCCGAGGACAAGCCGTTCCTCCTCACGAACCGCGATCGCGTGATCGCCGTCGTCACGGGCGTCGTCGGCGGGTTCGTGGTCGGGCTCACCTCGGTGGGCAGCGGGACACTGTTCGGTCTCGTGATGCTGATCGCCTTCCCGCTCACGGCCGCGAAGATCGTCGGTACCGACATCTTCCACGCCGCCGTGCTGCTCGCCGTTGCCGGGGCCGGTCAGCTACTCGCGGGCCACGTCGACCTCGGCGCGACGGGCTGGCTCCTGATCGGCTCGGTGCCCGGCGTCCTGATCGGCGGCCGCTTCACGGTCAAGCTGCCCGACCGGGCGCTGCGGATCGCGCTCGCCGCGACGCTCACGCTCGCCGGCGTGAAGCTCGTCGACCCGCCCGGCGCCGACGTGATCCTGATCGCCGGCATCGCCGCCGCGGGGCTCGCTGCCGTCGTGGTCACGGCGCGGTGGCTCGTCGCGCGCTCTCCGGAGCGCCTGCCGCAGGCGTCGCAGTCGGACGCCTGATTTCTGGCGTCAGGGGGGCGTCGGCGGTAGCGGGCAGGACACGAACGTCCTCCCGGTGAGGCGGTAGCCCAGCCTGTACGCGGTGCAGCCGGCGCAGAAGCCGGTCGTCGCGGCGAGGAGAGCTAGCGCCGCGACGAGGAGGCCGAGCGCTGCCCCGAGGGTCGCGACGCCGCCTGCATACGACAGCGACGCGGCAGCGAGCACCGCGAGCCCGACGGCGTTCGCGAAGCGCGGCGGACGGGCATCCTCGAGGCGACCTTCTCCGATCCGCGGCTGGAGCAGCTCGAAATAGGCAACGCACGCGAGACACCAGCGGCGGCCGAGCGTCAGCCCGAGCGCGAGCTGCAATGCGAGCAACGCGAGCAGCCACCACCAACCAGTGGCGACCGCGAGCAGCGACACGAGGCCGACGACCGTCTGGTTCACGCGTGGCGCGCGCTCGTCGATGACCTGCGTGTCGCGGTACGGATCCGCTCGGCGCGCGACTCGCTTCATTTCGGGAAGTATTACCAGGTCGTAGAGTGCCCGCGTGCCCGAGCCGAGCCCGCCGGTGATCGTCCTCGGCGTCCGCCGGTCGGGGACGACGCTCCTGCGCGTGATGCTCGACCGGAACCCGGCGCTGGCGGTTCCCGACGAGTCGTACTTCGTCCCGCAGCTCGCTCGCCGGCACCGCGGCACCGTCGACGTCGACGAGTTCCTGGACGACCTCCGCCGCGTGCCGACCCTGGTCGAGTGGGATCTCCGGCCGGAGGCGGTGGCGCGCCGGCTCCACCCGCCGATGGCGACCGGGGCGGCAATCGCGGCGGTGTTCGAGGCGTACGCGGCGGAGCGCGGCAAGGTCCGGTGGGGGGACAAGACGCCGCTCTACATGCAGTACCTGCCCATGCTCGAGCGGCTCTTCCCGGCCGCCCGCTACGTGCATCTGGTCCGTGACGGGCGCGACGCCGCGGTCTCGTTCCTCTCGGTGCCGGCCGGGATCATGACCGAGGGCTGGGGGCACCCGCGCGACGCCGCGGGCTTCGCCTGTCAATGGGCGACGGAGGTGCGGGCCGCGCGGGCGCTCGGGATGCGGGTCGGGCCGGGCCGGTACCTTGAACTCCGCTACGAGGCTCTCGTCGCCGACCCGGAGGCCGAGCTTCGTCGCGTCTGCTCGTTTGCGGCGCTCGACTACGACGCTGCGATGCTCGCCTACGTCGGCCGGACCGACTCGGCCCGCAAGGAACACCAACGACGGCTCGACGAGCCACCCCGGGTCGGTGTCCGGGACTGGCGGACGGAGATGGCGCCGGGCGAGATCGCCGCCTTCGAGGCCGTCGCGGGCGACCTGCTCGGCGAGCTGGGGTACGACGTGACGACGCGCGGTCATGATTCCCGTCGGCTCGCCGCCTACCGTGCGAAGACCGCGGCGTGGCGATCGGTCGGTGCCGTCACCCAGCGCTCGCCGCTCTGGCGCCGCCGGCACGCCGTACTCCAGTGAGACCCGTGTCTGACACTTTCGGACGCAGCTTCGGCCACGTAGGGAGGAGAGACTGCGCTCCCGCTGTCCACAGCGAGCAGCACGAGTGCGGATCCTCACTGGCGGAACGGGTGTGGAGGGATCGGAACAAAGTCCGGACGGTCTGCCCTTGACAAAAACCGGTGTCTGACACCGTTCGTCGTCAAGGCGTCGTTTGCGGACGCGTCTAGCTCGGCCCGTCCTTGCCACGGAAGGCGACCAAGATCCCGTTCAGCGTGAAGTAGTACGCGCGCTCGGTCGCGATTCCGGGCGAGTACTTCCCGATCGGGAAGTGCCAGACGACCTTGCCGTCCGACGCCCGCGCCGCGTACGTCTCGGTCTCGAGCGTCGAGAAGAAGACGAGGTCGCCGACGACGACGGCGCCGCCAAGGATGCGGCCGCCGACGTGCGTGCGCCACAGGAGCCGCCCGTCCGTCTTGCGATAGGCCCGCAGCCCGCCGTTGAAGTCACCCACGAAGATCCGGTCGCGGCCGACGGCGGGGGTGGAATAGCCGAGGGAGTTCACGTTGTCCGTCCAGAGGACGCGCCCGCTCGAGGCATCGAGCGCGACGATCTTCCCCGAGCGCGCGATCGTGTAGAGCCGTTCCCCGTCCGTCGACGCGCTCGCGTAGAAGCTCTCGTACCGGAAGGCGTCCCGCTTCACGTACGTGCTCCACAGCTTCGTCCCGTCCCGCTGCCGAAGGCAGAAGATCGACCCCGCATAGGTCGTGATGCAAATACGGCCCTGCGCGAGCGACGGGCTCGAGTTGATCCGGCCGCCGGTGTCGTACGCCCAGCGGACATGGCCGGTGTCGGCGTCGACCGCGAAGAGGCGTCCGTCGGTGGTGCCGAAGTAGGCGATCCCGTCGACGACGGCCGGGGACGACTCGACGATCGCGTTCGTCCGGAGCTGCCAGACCTCCTTGCCGCTCTTGCGCGTCAGCGCGGTGACCGTCCCGTCCTTCGCGCTCACGATCAGGTTGTCGCCGGCGATGGCGGGCGTCGACGGCTTGTGCGCGTCGCTCACACGCCGCCAGAGCACCTTCCCCGTGGCCGCCTCGATCGCCCATGTGTCGCCCTTGAACGTGTTCACGTAGAGCATCCCGTCGCAGTAGCTCGGTGGATACTCGATGTACGACTTGAGCCCGCGCGCCCAGAGCTTCTTGCCGGGGATGCCGAGGTCGATGCCGAGGCGGGCCAGGCTCCGCGACGGGCCGCCGCCGAACACCGGCCAGCAGCGCTTGTCGATCACGCGCTCCGGCGTCGGCTCCGGCTTCGGCGGCGGGGCCGTCGTCGTCGGCGGTGTCGTCGTCGGCGGCGCGACGACGGTCACGTCGGTCACCTCGGTCTCGAGGGTTCCCGTCGGGAGTGTTCGGGTCGTGACGAGGGCGACCGCGACGCCGAATCCCAGCGCGAGGGCGGCGGCGAGGACGAGGAGGAGTCGGCGGCGCATGTGCGAGGTCGGCTCCGTGTGCCGAGCATCCAGTGTGCCTACCCTGCCGGGCGGTCCCGACCCGTCCTTACAATCGCCGTTCAGGTGGCCGGCAGCTGCGCTCAGGACGAGGTGTCGCGCCCAGGGCGCGCGCGGCGCGGCTCGGCGACCTCGCCCGAGGCACGATGAGCTCGCGGGTCGCACCGGCGCTCCTCGTCGCCGCGCTTCTCGCCGCGACGTCGGCCGCCTTCGTCGTCACCGAGAAGCTCAAGCTCACACGCAGCCCGATCATCGGCCCGACGGTGGCGAAGGTCTTCTCGCCGACCTGCGACTGCGGCACCGCCTCGGCCGACATCCGGTTCCGCCTGCGCACTCCCGATCGTGTCAGCGTCGAGATCATCGACTCGGGAGGCGACGTCGTGCGCGAGCTCGCCCGCGACCGTCCGCAGAGCCGTCGCTTCGTGACGTACGTGTGGGACGGCCGCGACGATGCCGGCCGCGTCGTCGACGAGGGGACCTACCGGCCGCGGATCCACCTCGACCGGCAGCGCCGCACGATCGTGATGCCGAACCGCATTCGCGTCGACACGACGGCCCCCCGGGTCGTCAGCTTCACCGCGCGCCCGCTCGTCATCTCACCCGACGGCGACGGACGGTCGGACCGGGCCAAGATCCGCTACCGCGTCGACGAGCGTGCCGTCGTCGAGCTCTACGTCGACGGCGTCCGTGCGCTACGCCGGCTCGGCACCAGGACGGCGGGCTCGATGGACTGGTTCGGCACCGCGGGCGGCGAGCCGCTGCCCGAAGGCCCGCACACGCTTCGGCTGGTCGCACGGGACCTGGCCGGGAACCTGGGACCGAGGTCCGGGTCGCGAACCGTTCGCATCCGCTTCCTGGCGCTCGGCCGCGACCGCGTCGTGACGACACCGGGCGAGCACTTCGCGATCCTCGCCCTGTCTCAGGCGCGGACGCTCCGGTGGCAGCTCGGCGGCCGCTCGGGAGCCGCGCGTCCCGGCACGCTGCGCCTGAAGGCACCGGCCGTCCCGGGGCGGTACGTGTTGCGCGTCTCCGCCAACGGCCACGTGCAGCGCGCAACGGTCGTCGTCCGGGCGGCGCGGCCGTGAGCATCGCGGCCCAGGCTGCTGCGGTCGTCGGGAGCGCCGGGCTCGGAGGGCTGTATCTCGGCACGACGCGCGTCGCGCGGATGGCCGGGCTCGCCGCGTGGGCCGCCGGGCTCGGCGTCCTCGGGCTCTACCTGCTTCCCGACGTCAGCCGCACGCGCCTGGCTGCGGCCGCCGTCGGCGGGCTCGTCGTCTCCGTCGTCGTGGCCGCGCTCCTCAGGCGCTGGCCGTACGTCCTCGCCTTCGCGACACTCGCCTGCGTGCCGCTCCGGCTTCCGGTGGACATCGGCAGCGACGAGGTGAACCTCCTCCTGCCGCTCTACGCCGTGATCGGCGGGTTGGCGCTCTCGCTCGGCTGGGCACTCCTGCGCGGAGACGACCGCTCGCGCGAGCTGGGGCCCGTGGCCTGGCCCGTTGCGGCGTTCGTCGGGTGGGCCGGCCTCTCGATGCTCTGGGCGGTCGACGTCCACCGCGGCGCCATCCTGCTGGGGGCGTTCCTCCTGCCGTTCGGCCTTCTGGCAGTCGGCTTCGCGAGGCTCCCGTGGCGCGGCCGTTGGCTGACGTGGCTCTGGGGAGGCGTCGTGGCGACGGCGCTCGCATACGCCGCGGTGGGCGGCTACCAGTGGCTGACGCGTGACGTCTTCTGGAACCCGAGCGTCAAGGTGTTCAACGCCTACGCGCCCTTCTTCCGGGTCAACTCCGTCTTCTGGGACCCGTCGGTCTACGGCCGCTACCTCACCGTCGCGATCCTCGCGTCGCTGGCGGGCATTCTCCTCGGCGGCGTGCGCGGTCGGCGGATGGCCGGTCTCTACGCGGTCGTCGTCGCCACCTGGTTCGGTCTCCTGATCTCGTTCTCGCAGTCGAGCTTCGTCGCGCTCGCCGCGGGCATCGTCCTCGCCGTCGCCGTCGCCTGGGGAAAGAGGGCGACGCTCGCGCTCGTCGCCCTCGCGGCCGCGACCGCCGTCGTGCTCCTCGCCGTGCCGCAGGTGCGCCACGAGCTCGTCGGCAAGTCGAGGTCGGGCGTCAACCGGATCACGTCGGGCCGTGCAAACCTCGTCGGCCAGGGCCTGCGCATCACCGCCGACCACCCGCTGATCGGCGTCGGCGCAGGCGGGTTCTCGCACGAGTACGCGCGCCGCCTCGGGATCCCCGGCAAGGACCCGAAGCGGGTCGCGTCGCACACGATGCCCGTGACCGTGGCGGCCGAGGGCGGCATCGTCGGCGTGGCGCTCCTCGGCTGGCTGCTCGCGGCGGCGTTCCTCGCGACGCTCGTCGGTCTCGGCCGCGGCTTCACGTCCCGCGTCTCGCTCGCGACCGGGGTCGTGCTCGCCGCGATCGCCGTCCACAGCCTGTTCTACGCCGCGTTCTTCGAGGATCCGATGACGTGGGCGCTGCTCGGGCTCGTCGGGTTGACGGCGCGCGTGCCGAAGAAGGCCGCGTCCCGGGTGGCGAGCCCGCCGGAGCCGCGGGCCCCCGACTCGGTGCCTCCCGTGCCCGAGCCCACGCCGACGGGGTCGACGTAGACTCGCGCCGTGCTCGACGGCCTCCAGCGCGCGCTCGTCCTCGCGCCGCACACCGACGACGGCGAGTTCGGGTGCGGCGGCACGATGGCACGTCTCGTCGAGGCGGGATGCGACGTGCGCTACGTCGCGTTCTCGATCGCGACGCGGTCGCTCCCACCGGGTTTCGCGCCGGACACGCTCGCGCGCGAGGTCCGCGAGGCGACGGCCGAGCTCGGGATCCCCGAGTCGAACCTGACCGTCCACGACTTCGACGTGCGGACGTTCCCCGAGCGCCGGCAGGACATCCTCGAGCTCCTGGTCGCGCTCTGGGACGAATGGCGCCCCGACGTGGTGTTCCAGCCCTCGCACCACGACGTGCACCAGGACCACCAGACGATCGCGCAGGAGGGCCTGCGCGCGTTCAAGCGGACGACGATCCTCGGGTACGAGATCCCCTGGAACAACTTCGACTTCTCCTACGGCGCCTACCTCGCGCTCGAGCGCCGGCACGTCGAGCGCAAGGTCGCGGCCGTCCGCTGCTACGCCTCGCAGCAGCACCGCCGCTACGCGGACGAGGAGTACATCTGGAACCTCGCCCGCGTCCACGGAACGAACGTGAACCGCGAGTTCGCCGAGGTGTTCCAGGTCTACCGGCTCGTCGCGTAGCCTCGTCGGTCGATGCGGACGGGCATCATCGGCGCCGCGCTCTGCGCGCTCGGCGGGCTCTGCATGGTCGCGGGGCTCGCGGTCGAGCTCGACTCGACCGAGGCGAAGGTGCTGATGGCAGCCGCGGCCGCTCTCTTCGTCCCGGGAGCCCTCGTCACGTACGTGTGGATGCGGTCGCGCATCCCACCGCGGTGAGCGGCCGGGGCGGCGTGAGGGCACGTGCCAGAGTGTCACTTGCTCTCGGGGTCGCGATCGCGGCCGCGGTGCTGGCCGCGTTCGGGTCGCTCCTGCACGCGGGGGATGCCCGCGCGGCCACGCGCGTCGTCGTGATCGACCCCGGCCACGATGCCCGGGCGAACCTCGCGACGGAGCCGATCGGGCCCGGTTCCGCCACGCGCAAGATCAAGGACGGCGGAGGCACGCACGGCGTCGTCACGAGCATTCGCGAGCCGGAGCTGACGCTGGACGTCTCGCTCCGGCTGCGGGCGCTCCTGGAGCGGGCCGGCGTTCGCGTCGTCATGACCCGCACCCGCACCGCGGGCGTGAGCATGGGCAATGTCGCGCGCGCGCGGATCGCGAACCGAGCGGGCGCGGGCCTCTTCCTGCGGGTCCACGCAGACGGCTCGGCCAGCCGGTCGGCCCGGGGGACGCACACGCTGACCCCGGTGCTCCGCCGGGGGTGGACCGACGACGTCTATGGCGAGAGCCGCCGCGCGGCCGCCCTCGTGCAGGACGAGCTCGTGCGCAGGCTCGGGTTCCCCGACCGCGGGATCCAGGAGCGTTCGGACTTCACGGGCTTCAACTGGGCCGACGTGCCGGCGATCCTCGTGGAGCTCGGGTTCATGACGAACCCGGCCGAGGACCGCGCTCTCGCCCGGCCGTCCGTCCGGCAGCGGGCGGCGGTCGGGCTCTGCCGCGGGACGCTGCGCTTTCTCCGCCTCGCGCCCGCCCGCTGCCGCTAGACGACCCAGAGCACGAGCGCGGCCAGCAGCAGCAGGCCGGCGAGCACGGCGCCGAGCACGACCATCACACCGCCGATCGCGACGTACGGAGTGGCCGGGCTGCGGCCGCTGAGCACGGCGCGGCCGGACTCGCGCAGCTCGTCGCCCGTCGTCGCCGGCGGCGGGTCCTCCAGGACGTCGACCGGACGGCCGAACCGGCGGAGCGCGTCGCCGAGGGCGGCGTCGGCCGGGCCGGCGACCAGGATCCGATCGGCAGGGAAGTCGCTCAGCGCATCCTCGACTGCGAGGACCGGGTCGGGGCCGCTCGACCGAGCTTCGCCCTCGCCCTCGCGCCCGACGGCCCGGAGACCTTCGGCCGCTCGCTCGTGAGCCGCGTCGCGGGCGGCATCCTCGTCGCTCCCGTACCACTCGAGCGGCCCGACGTGCGCCGGCGCCACGAGACGCACGTTCGCCTTATCCGCGCCGTCGAGCGCGCGGGCGAGCGGGTCGAGATCGGGGTCGTCCCCGACCACCAGCACCAGGACCTTGTCGTCATGCGTCATGGGACCACACCTCCGGGGAAGGAGGTCGCCCACGACGCCGTCCCCCAAACGCGGTTTAGACAGCTCTAAAGATTCCGACTAGAGTTTAGGGATGGCTAAACTCACCCGCCGGCGACTGCTCTGCGCGACCGCCCCCTTCGCTGCGGCGCCTCTCGGCGTCAAGCTCGCGCTCGGGGGCGAGGCGGAGGCGGCGCGCCACGACCACGCAGCCCACCGCACGGCCGCGTCGCACAGGGGCAGCGTCGCGAGCGGCCACGCGGCGATGATCGGCGAGGGCGCGCCCGCCGTCGGCGGCCCGAACGACCTCGACGCGCTGCTCCATCCACCGAAGCCGCTCGCGCACCGGCCCGGCCGCGCGCGCGAGTACACGCTCGTCGCTCGCGACGTCGAGCTCGAGATCGCCCCCGGGGTCTTCTTCCCCGCGTGGACGTACAACGGCACCGTGCCCGGCCCGGTGATCAGGGCGACCGAGGACGACCTCCTGCGCGTCCGGTTCGTCAACGCCGGCGCCCATCCGCACACGATCCACTTCCACGGGATTCATCCCACGAACATGGACGGGGTCTTCGAGATCGTCGGCCCGGGGCAGGAGCTGACGTACGAGTTCCCTGCGCGCCCGGCCGGCTTCCACGTCTACCACTGCCATGCGACGCCGCTCAAGCAGCACATCCACCCGGGGTTGTACGGCGCGTTCATCGTCGATCCGAAGGAGGCGCGGGAGCCCGCGCGGGAGCTCGTGATGGTGATGAACGGCTACGACACCGACGGCGACGGCGAGAACAACTTCTACACGGTGAACGGGCGGACGTTCTACTACGCGCGCTACCCGATCCGGGCGCGGAAGGGCGAGCTCGTCCGCATCTACCTCGCGAACCTGACCGAGTTCGACCTCGTCAACTCGTTCCACCTCCACGCCGACTTCTTCCGCTACCAGCCGACCGGCACGGGTGAGCACTGGGAGTACACCGACACGGTGATGCAGTGCCAGGGGCAGCGGGGCGTGCTGGAGCTGCGGTTCGCGCACGCCGGGACGTTCATGTTCCACGCGCACCAGTCCGAGTTCACCGAGCTCGGCTGGATGGGCTACTTCCAGGTGGAGGAGTAGTGGAGGCCGGCACGGCCGCGGGTGAGTTGGGATGGCGCCTCTGGGCGCTCGTGCCGATCGTCCTCCTCGCGCTCGCCGTCGCGGTCGTCGTCTCGCAGGGAGACCGCGTCGTCGACCTCGTCGGCGGCGCGCCCCCGCCGGCCGACGAGCTGGACGTGCGCCGCGTCGAGCTGCGCCACGGCGAGATCCGCGCCCTCGTGCGCAACCCGCAGCGCGAGGACGTGACGATCGCCTCGGTCACGGTTGACGACGCGATCGTCCCGTTCACGCTCGACGGCCCCGCGACGCTCGACCGCCTGCGCTCGACCACGGTCGTCGTACCGTACGACTGGGTGCAGGACGAGCCGCTCGCGATCGGCGTCACGACGTCGACCGGCATCGAGACGACGCACGAGATCGCGGCTGCGGTGCTGACGCCACAGCCCGGCGCGCGCGGCTTCGTCGGCTACGGCCTCATCGGGCTGCTCGTGGGCGTCGTCCCGGTCGCGCTGGGTCTCCTGTGGCTGCCGAGCCTTCGTCGCGCCGGCGCGGCGTGGCTCGCGGCGTTCATGGCGCTCACCGCCGGGCTGCTCACGTTCCTCGGGGTCGAGGCGCTCTTCGAGGCGCTCGAGCTCCAGGCCGGGTTGCCCCCGTCGCTCGGCGGTCCCGGTCTCGTGCTCCTCGGCCTCGCCGCGAGCGCGCTCGGGATGACCTTCCTCTCGGTGCGCCTGACGAAGGGCCGGGTCGGCGCGAGCGGGCTCGCGCTCGCGCTCCTCGTCGCGATCGGGATCGGGGTGCACAACCTCGGTGAGGGCCTCGCGATCGGGACCTCGTTCGCGACCGGCGAGCTCCAGCTCGGCGCGTTTCTCGTCATCGGCTTCATGATCCACAACGTCACGGAAGGGCTCGGGATCGCCGCGCCGGCGACGCGCGCGCGCGTGACGCTCGTGCAGCTCGCGGCGCTCGCACTGATCGCCGGCGCGCCGGCGATCCTCGGCACCTGGATCGGCGGGTACGCGACGAACGACGTGCTGACGCCCCTCTTCTTCGCGCTCGCGGCCGGGGCCGCGCTCCAGGTCGTCGTCGAGGTGGGACGCTACGTCGCGCGCACGGCGCCGGGCGGCCTCCGGTCCGGGTGGGCGGTCGGCGGCTACCTCGCCGGGATCGCCGCGATGTGGGCGACCGGCCTCCTGGTCGGCTGACGTGGATCCTCTCGAGGCCCCGGAGCGGGCCGACGCGCCGAGCGCGCGGCCCCCGCACGATCGCGCGGCGCCCGTCCATCCGCTCGACGACGTCCTCCCCGGTGAGGCGCGCGTCTTCGAGGCCGCCCACGAGTCGCTCGCGGGCCGGCGTCGCGGCGCGCGGGGTCTCTGGCCGTTCCTCGGGCCCGCGTTCGTCGCCTCCGTCGCCTACGTCGACCCCGGCAACTTCGCGACGAACATGGCCGGCGGGGCGCAGTTCGGCTACCTGCTGCTCTGGGTGATCCTCACGGCCAACCTGATGGGGATGGTGATCCAGTCGATGAGCGCGAAGCTCGGGATCGCCACCGGGATGAACCTGCCGGAGGTCTGCCGCGAGCGCTTCCCGCGCACCGCCACGTTCCTCCTCTGGATCCAGGCGGAGCTGATCGCGATGGCGACCGACCTCGCGGAGTTCATCGGCGCAGCGATCGGGCTCAACATCCTCTTCGGGATCCCGCTCTTCCCGGCGGCGCTGATCACGAGCGCCGCCGCGTTCGCGATCCTCGCCCTGCAGGCTCGCGGCTTCCGTCGCCTCGAGGCGGTGATCGCCGCCTTCATCGGGGTGATCGTCGTGGCGTTCGCGGCGCAGGTCTTCCTCGCCGACCCGGATCGCGCCGACGTCGTCCAGGGGTTCGTCCCGGGGTTCGAGGGATCGGAGAGCGTCCTCCTCGCCGTGGGGATCCTCGGCGCCACCGTGATGCCCCACGTCATCTACCTCCACTCGGCGCTCACGCAGCATCGCGTGATCGGCGCGACCGAGGAGGAGAAGCGGCGCATCTTCCGCTTCGAGCTCGTCGACGTCGTGATCGCGATGGGCATCGCGGGGATCGTCAACATGAGCATGCTCGTGATCGCCGCGGCCGTGTTCCACGAGAACGGCCTCACGGACGTCGGCGACGACCTCGTCCAGGTGGCGGACGAGCTGGGAACGCACCTCGGGAGCCATGCGGATGTCCTCTTCGGCGTCGCGCTGCTCGCGTCGGGGCTCTCGTCGTCGAGCGTCGGGACGCTCGCCGGCCAGGTCGTGATGCAGGGGTTCATCCGGCGCCGGATCCCTCTGTTCCTCCGCCGGGCGATCACGATGGCGCCCGCGCTCGTGATCATCGCCGTGGGGATCGACCCCTCGCGGGCCCTCGTGCTGAGCCAGGTCGCGCTCTCGTTCGGGATCCCCTTCGCGCTCGTCCCGTTGCTGTGGTTCTGC
>DATBIQ010000108.1:0-11549 GCA_036556865.1 Gaiella sp. | reverse complement strand
GCGGGGCGATGCCGTCCTTCGAGGACGAGCTGACGGCGCAGGAGATCCGCGACGTGGCCGCGTTCGTCTCGGGCTCCGGCTCCTAGCCCGAACGAGGCCGGGCTCGGCGTCGGCCGCCGCGCCTATGCTTACGGGTTCTGTCCGAGCCCGCCCTCAGCGTCCCCACCCCCGATCACGCGACCCTCGAGATCCTCTGGCAGGAGGATGCGGGCGCCTGTCTCGTCGTACGCGAGCCCGACGGGACGCTCTCTGCGGGCGCCCTGGAGGCGGGACTGCCCGCCGTCGTCGAGATCGCGCACGCAGGCCAGACGACGGCCGGCCGCCGCATCGAGCTCGACGAGCTTCTGACCCTCGCCGAGCTGAAGGACGGCGCGCTCGATCCGGGGCCGACGGCCCGCACGGTGCTCGCGGTCCTCGGGGTTGCGCGACGCTCGGTCGCGGCAGGGCTCGTCCATCCCCACCTCGAGGCGGCCGACGGGCGCTGGCATGCGCTGTGGGGCGCGACGCTCGACGAGCACGTCCGTGACGAGCTCGACGCGATCGCCCACGCGGCGCCCGCCGCCGCAGCCGACGCGTTCGACGGCGACACGCGGAGCTGCGTGTACGACCTCTACGGCTGTGCCGTCGACGAGCTCGCCCGCCAGGCGCTGCGCCGCGCGGGCGTCTCGCTCGCCGCGCCGTCGCGCGGGGCGGCGGGAGCGGCGGAGCACTTCCTCGCCGGGCTCGCGGCGCCGACGCCGGACCTGCCCGCCGGTTCCGGCTACGCGGCGCTCGAGCGTCGCCTCGCCGCCTGGGTCGACGGCGGGCTGGCGCACCGCTCGCGCGCACCGTGGAACCTCGGGCTGCGCCTCGACGAGGGCGAGGACGCGGGAGCCTCGGGGGACGATGCGCCCCCGGTGGTGCTCGAGCTGTGGCTCGAGGCGGCCGACGACCCGAGCCTCGCACTCCCTGCCTCGCTCCTCGACGACGGCGCAGACGACGTGTTCGGGTTCCTCCGCGACAGCGATCCGCGCTCGGCGCTCGAGCGCCGCCTGGCCACGATCGAGCCGATCCTCTCGGGCGCCGGGATCGCGCTCGGCGACGACCCGACGATGCCCGTCGAGCTCGATCCGGACGACGTGCGGGCGTTCCTGCGGCAGGCCATGCCACGGCTCGAGGAGCTCGGCGTCCCCGTGCGCCTCCCACGCGCCTGGGTCGCGTCGTCGAGCCGCGTCCGGGTCAATCTCGTCGCGACCGGATCGCCCGCGGTCTCGAGCGGCCTCCTCACGCGCGACGCGATCGCGTCGTTCGACTGGCGGCTCGCGATCGGCGACGTCGAGCTCACCGAGGACGAGCTACGCGCGCTCGCCGCCGCGAAGGAGCCGCTCGTCCGGCTGCGCGGCAAGTGGCACGCGCTCCGGGCCGGCGAGGTCGAGCGCGCCCTCCGCTTCCTGGAGGGACGCGGCCGCGGCGCGGGCGTGGTGGAGCTCGTTCGCGCGGTGTCGGGCATCGAGACGGACGAGGCGGGGGTCGAGCTCGGCGAGGTGCGGCTCGACGACGGTTTGGAGGCGCTCCTCGCGGACACGTCCGAGCGTCGCTACCGCTCCCTCCCCACCCCGGCTGCCCTGACGCACGACCTCTTCCCGTTCCAGGAGCGCGGGCACGGCTGGCTGCGGCTGCTCGGTGATCTCGGGATCGGCGGGATCCTGGCCGACGACATGGGCCTCGGCAAGACCGTGCAGGCGATCGCCACGCTCGTCTCGGAGCGCGAGGATGCGGACGACGTCGGACCGACCCTGGTCGTCAGCCCGATGAGTGTCGCGCAGCAGTGGGCCCGGGAGATCGCCCGCTTCGCGCCGACGCTCCGTGTGCACCTGCACCACGGCCCGACGCGTCTTCGGGACGAGGAGTTCCTCGCCGCAGCGCGAGCGGCCGACGTCGTCGTGACGTCGTACGACGTGGCGACGCGCGACGTCGCGCTCCTCGGGCGCATCGTCTGGGACCGGCTCCTCCTCGACGAGGCGCAGGACGCGAAGAACCCGCGCACGAAGCGGCACCGCGCGCTGCGACGCATCCCGCGGCGGCGGGCGCTCGCGCTCACCGGCACGCCGATCGAGAACCGGCTCGGCGAGCTCTGGGCGATCATGGACCTCGTCAACCCGGGGCTGCTCGGGTCGCTCGAGGCGTTCGAGCGGACACTCGCACGTCCGATCGAGGCTCGCAGCGATCCGCTCGCGCTCGACCGTCTTCGCGCGCTGGTCGGACCCTTCGTGCTGCGTCGCGCGAAGGACGCGCCCGAGGTCGACCTCGACCTGCCGCCGATCACGATCACGAAGGTCCCGTGCCGCCTCACGGTGGAGCAGGCGACCCTCTACCGGGCGACCGTCGACCGCTGGATGCCCCGCATCGAGACCCAGGAGCGCGCCTTCGACCGGCGCGGGGCCGTGCTCGCGATGCTCGGCCAGCTGAAGCAGGTGTGCAACCACCCGGAGCTCGTCGTGCCCTCCGGTCGCGCGCTCGAGGGCCGTTCCGGGAAGCTCGAGCGCCTCGTCGAGCTCCTGGCCGCCGTGCCGGAGGACGACAAGGCGCTCGTCTTCACGCAGTACCCGGGCTTCGGACGCCTCGCCCCCCACCTCGCCACGCACCTCGGCCGGGAGGTCGGCTTCTTCCACGGCGGCCTGTCGGCGCGGGCGCGGGACGAGCTCGTCGCGCGGTTCGAGTCGGATCGCAACCTGGGCGTGATGGTCGTCTCGCTCCGCGCCGGCGGGCGCGGCCTCAACCTTCCCGCCGCGAACCACGTCGTGCACTTCGACCGCTGGTGGAACCCCGCCGTCGAGCAGCAGGCGACCGACCGCGTGCACCGCCTCGGCCAGCGCAAGCCGGTCTTCGTGTCGAGCCTCGTCTGCACCGCGACGCTCGAGGAGCGAATCGACGCGCTCCTCGACGCGAAGCGCGAGCTGGCCGATCAGGTGATGGCCGGGCGCGCCGACGACTGGCTGTCCGAGCTCGACCTCGACGCGATCCGCGCGGCCGTCGCGCTCGCGCCCGAGGCGATCGAGGAGGCGGCGTGAGCGAGCTCCTGCTCGCCGACGGCGGGCCGATCGAGGTCGACGGCGACGGCAGGCGGATCGGGCTCGGGCCCTGGGCGCGGCTCGTCGCGTCGGCGATCGTCCCGGACGAGAGCTCTGCGCGCGCCGAGCGCGGCCGCGAGCTCGCCCGCGCAGGCGCCGTCTCCGAGGTCCGGGTCGCCGACGGCGCGGTGCGCGCCCGCGTCAGAGGATCGAGCGGAGCCGAGTACGACGTCTCGCTCGAGACGGCGCCGCTCGCTCCGAGCGCCTGGACGGCGGCCCTCCGGGCGGCGCGCGAGCTGCGAGGCCTCGCGGAGGGCGTCGAGGGCGCCAAGCAGTCCGTCCACCTCGTCCACCACCTCGAGGCAGAGCTCCAGGAGCCGCTCGTCCCGGCCACGCGGCGGATCCGCACCTCGTGCACCTGCCCCGACCGCGAGCGGTCGAGCGTCTGCAAGCACGTCGCCGCGCTCGCGTTCGTGCTCGCGGACGCGATCGACGGCGACCCGTCGCTCCTCCTGCGCTGGCGCGGGTGCGAGCCGGTCGCGCCGCCGGCCTCGCGGAGCGACGATCCGTGGTCGGCCGGAGAGCTGCCCTCGCCGCGACCGCGCCGCGCGCTCCCGCCCGGCGCCGTCGTCAAGCGGCTCGGGCGGAGCGGGATCAGGGTCGGAGGCCGCGACCTCGCCGACGCGCTCGAGCCGGCCTACCGTGCCTTCGCCGCGACCGAGGCGGAGCCCGCGGGTGGCATGATCGACCGATGGAGCAGCGGCTCAGCCTCGTGACGCTCGGCGTCGCCGACCTGGAGGCCGCGCGACGCTTCTACGAGGCGCTCGGCTGGACCCCGGTCCCGGGCCCCGACGACGTCCACTTCTTCCAGACGGGGTGCATGGTCGTCGCGCTGTGGTCGCGCGAGGCGCTCCGCGAGGACAGCGGGGTCGACGACCCCGGAGGCTGGGGCGGCATCACCCTCGCCCACAACGTCCGTTCCCCGGCCGACGTCGACACCGTGATCGACGAGGCCCGGGCGGCGGGGGCGCGCATCGCGCGCGAGCCCGGCGAGACGTTCTGGGGCGGCTACTCCGCGGTGTTCGTCGACCCCGACGGGCATCCGTGGGAGGTTGCGCACAACCCGCACTGGACGATCGGCGCCGACGGCTCGGTACGGCTCTGAGCGAGGGCTACTCGGGGACGCCGCTCGCCCGGAAGCTCGGGATCGCCGCCAATACGTCCTACGTCGTCGTCGCCGGCCCCGGCCACGTCGACGAGCTCCTCGCCCCGCTACCGGCCGGCGTCTCCCGCGTCGACGACCCCGCCGAGGCGGACGTCGCGCTCTGCTTCGTCACGGCCCGCGCCGAGCTCCAGGAACGCATCGGGGCGCTCGCGACGGCGATCCATCCCGACCGAATGCTCTGGATCCTCTGGCCGAAGCGCGCGTCGAAGGTCCCGACGGACATGACAGAGGACGTCGTCCGCGACGTCGCCCTCCCGCTCGGCCTCGTCGACACGAAGGTCGCCGCAATCGATGCGACGTGGTCGGGCTTGCGGCTCGTCTGGCGCCGCGAGCGACGCTAGACGACTAACTGCCGAGGATGTTGATCGCCCGCGCCGCCACGACGAGGATCGTCAGCGCCGAGACCCCGGCCTCGAGCGCCATGAAGAGCTTCGCGCGGGGTGTCAGCGGCATAGCGTCGGTCGGGCTGAACGCGATCGAGTTCGTCACGGAGAGGTAGACGTAGTCGACGAGCGCCGGCGCCCACCCGGGCCGCGCGAGCTGCGGGTTCTCGTCCTGCGGGAACTGGAAGTCCGGGTGCTCCCGCTTCGCGGCCAAGCGCCGGGCCACGGGACCGTGCTCGTCGAGCTCCCAGAAGACGAGCGCGAAGGTGACGACGTTCGTGAAGAGCACCACGCCCGCGCTCGCGAGCAGCTGCAGGCCGCCCGGCTCCCAGTGCGCGAGCGTGACGACGACGCACACGATCCCCGCGGCAGTCCCGAGTCCGAGGAGCGAGAGCAGGACGATCGCGAGCTCGCGACGACGCTCGCCGAGTCCCATGCGCCCCGGCCCGATCCAGAACGTCGCGACCAGGACGGCCGAAGGAGCGCTGACGACGAGCCACACCCACCAGTCGTCCGAACCGAAGAGCTGCCACCCGGCCTGCCGGCTGACGAGGGCGAGCGCGACGTTCGCGACCAGGATCATCGCGGCGAAGGGCGCCGCCTCGCGCCGCGCCTCCTGCCACGCCCGGTGCGCCGGATCGCCGCTCATCCGACCGGTGTTCGCCACGCGCGCGGGCAACCCTGGCGCAGCCGGGGGACTCGCGGCCTGCGTACGATCGGCGGCGTGGAGCAGCGGGCACTCGGCCGGAGCGGCGTCGCCGTGTCGCACGTGATCCTCGGCTGCGGCAACTTCGGAGGCGTCGGCTCCGCGCCGTGGCTGTTCGGGCAGGGCACCTCCCGAGACGACGCATTGCGACTCCTCGATGCGGCATGGGACCTGGGGATCACGACCCTCGACACGGCCGACGCGTACGGCGGCGGGCGCAGCGAGGAGTACATCGGCACGTGGCTCGCGACGAAGGGCGCCGACGTCCGCGACCGCGTCGTGATCGCGACGAAGACGTTCAACCCGATGACGGAGGGCGGCGACCGTGGTCTTGCCGCCGACCGGATCCGGCGGCAGGTGGAGACGAGCCTCCGCCGGCTCCGCGTCGACCGCATCCCGCTCTACCTGGCGCACGCCTTCGACCCCGACGTCCCGCAGGAGGAGACGCTGACCGCGTTCGACGAGCTCGTCCGACGTGGCACGGTCGGCGCGGTCGGCGCCTCCAACTTCGGCGCCGAGCAGCTCGCCGAGGCGCTCGAGCTCTCGGCCCTCGAAGGCCTGACGCGCTACGAATGGGTGCAGAACGCGTTCTCGCTGCTCGAGCAGGGCGACCGCGAGACGGTCTTCCCCCTCTGCCACGAGCACGAACTCGGGTACACGCCGTTCGCCCCGCTCGCCGGTGGATGGCTGACGGGGAAGTACCGGCGCGGCGAACCGCCGCCCGCAGGCTCGCGGATGACAGTGCGCCCGGAGGGATCGGAGCACTACCGGTCGGACGAGACGTTCGACGCGCTCGAAGCCCTCGAGCGGGAGGCCGCGGCGCGCGACGTCTCGATGGCCGCGCTCGCGATCGCCTGGCTGCTGCACGTGCCCGAGGTCACGGCCGTGGTCGTCGGCCCGAACACCGTCGAGCAGCTCGCGCCCGTCGTCGAGGCGCTGGAGGTCACCCTCGACCCCGGCGAACGTGCCAGGATCGGAGCCCTCTTCGTATGACCGCGCTCTTGCTCACCGAGGCCGACGTCCGCGAGCTCCTCGACATGGAGTCGTGCATCGCGGCGATGGAGGACGTCCTCGACGCGCTGGCGCGCGACGAGCTCTCGCTTCCGCTCCGCTCGATGTTCGCGCCGCCGGGCGAGGCGCTGCTGGGCCTCATGCCGGCGTATCGCGGGGGCTCCGACCCGGTCTTCGCGCTCAAGGAGATCGTCGTCGCGCCGGCCAACAGCGGCCGCGGGCTCGATCCGCACCAGGGAGCGGTGCTGCTCCACGACGGCGTCACGGGCGTGCTGCGCGCGATCCTCAACGCGTCCGCGGTCACCGAGATCCGGACGGCGGCGGTCTCGGGCGTAGCGACGAAGCTGCTCGCCAGACGCGGTTCGCGGCACGTCGCGATCCTCGGCGCCGGCATCCAGGGCCGTTCGCACGCCGAGGCGATGCGAGCGGTGCTCCCCGAGCTCGAGTTGCGGGTCTGGAGCCGCACGCCGGAGCATGCGGAGGCGCTCGCGCTCGAAGCGCACGGCATCGCGTGCGAGACCGTCGAAGAGGCGCTCGACGGGGCCGACGTCGTCTGCACGTGCACCGCGTCGCGTGAGCCGGTTGTCCGCAGGGAGTGGCTCGCGCCGGGCACGCACCTGAACGCGGTCGGGGCGTCCATCCCATCGGCACGCGAGCTCGACGCCGACGTCGTCGCGGACGCCTCGCTCTTCGTCGACCGGCGCGAGTCGACGCTGAACGAGTCCGGCGACTACCTCCGCGCGGTCGAGGAGCGTGGCATCGGGCCCGACCACATCCTCGCCGAGCTCGGCGAGCTTCTCACCGGCACGCATCCCGGGAGACGAGACGAGACAGAGCTGACGGTGTTCAAGTCGCTCGGCATCGCCGTGGAGGACCTCGCGGCCGCCGTCCTCTGCGTCGAGCGCGCACACGAGCGAGGAATCGGCACCGAGGTCGACTTCTGATCCCGCTCGCGGCGATCGAGGAGGCCCGGGCCACCACCGCGGACGCCGTCATCCGGAGCCCGCTCGTCCGGCTGGACGTCGAGGCTCCGTGCGAGATCTGGCTGAAGCTCGAGTGTCTGCAGCCGATCGGGTCGTTCAAGCTCCGCGGGGCGACGAACGCGATCCGCGAGGCCGATCCCGCCGAGTGGCGGGCCGGTGTGTGGACGACGAGCGCCGGGAACATGGCTCAGGGCGTGTGCTGGGTCGCCCGCGAGCTCGGCGTCCCCGCAACCGTCGTGGCGCCCGATCATGCGCCCCGGGCGAAGCTCGACGCCGTGGAGCGCCTCGGCGGCCGCGTCGTGGCGGTGCCGTTCGACACGTGGTGGGAGACGATGGAAGAGGGCGCGTATCCGGGGCTCGAGGGGCTCTTCGTCCATCCCGTGCTGGACCAGCGGGTCATGGCCGGGAACGGCGTGATCGGCCTCGAGCTCGCCGAGGAGCTCGACGGCATCGACGCCGTCCTGGTGCCCTGGGGCGGCGGCGGTCTGACGACGGGGATCGCGAGCGCCCTCGCGGCGGTGTCGCCCGGGACTCGCGTGCTCGCCTGCGAGCCGGAGACCGGAGCGCCGCTCACGGCGTCACTCGCGGCCGGCGAGCCCGTCGCCGTGGACTACGTGCCGTCCTTCGTGGACGGAGCGGGGTCGAAGGCGCTCCTGCCGGCGATGTGGCAGCGTGCGCGGTCGCTCGTCGCGGGGGCCGTGGCCATCTCGCCGGCCGCCGTCGCGAGCGCCGTACGGCTCCTCGCGACCCGCGCGCACGTCGTCGCCGAGGGAGCCGGCGCCCTCGCCCTCGCCGCCGCGCTCGCCGGCCACGGCGGCGAAGGACGCGTCGTGTGCGTCGTCTCAGGAGGCAACATCGACGCCGAGCGGCTTGCGACGATCCTCGCCGGCGGCGTGCCCCGCTAGTCGGTCGCCGTCCCGATCGGCGGATGGCTGCCGAGCTCCGCGAGCTCGTCCTCGTCGACGTCCTCGTCCCACCGGTCGTAGGGCCGGGAGAGCGGCAGCACGAACCACACACCGAAGAACACCGCGCCGGCGACTGCGGTGACCGCAGCCGCGACGGCCGTCTTCGTCATCTCGTCGATCACGAGGTACGTCGCCGCGGTCATCGCGAGGGCGAGAAGGGCGATGCCGCAGATCGTCCCGGCATGCGAGATCCGCAGCATCCGCTCCTTGTTGCGCTCACGCCAGCGGAGCCGGTGGTAGGCGGTCGGGGTCATGAACCCGACGACGGACAGGAGCGTCGCGAGGAAGGCGACGACGTAGGCGGTCTGCTGGGCGTCGGTCGCGCCGTCCCAGCGCGCGCTGAACGGAACGACCAGGAGGAAGCCGAAGAGCACGCTCGCGCCGGAGAGCGCGACGCGCACCTCGTTCAGGATCTCGATGAGCTCCTGGTCGCGCTTCTTGCGGAGCTGCTTCTCGTCCACGGTGCGACGATAGCGCCGCTGCTCTCGTGTGGTCGCGCGCTCAGCAGCCTCGGCGCACCGTCTCCGTGACGCCGAGCTTCACCCACTCGAGGGGGATGCCGAGCGCCGTGCGCCACACCGGCTCGTCGACGCCGTACGTGGCGACCCGGAAGGTGCCGCAGCGCGTGAAGGCGCGCTCCGCGCGGAACGTCTCGTAGTCCGCCGTGACGAGGACGAGCGTGTCCCAGTTGCGGCGCTTCGCGAGCTCCGAGATCGCCTTCGCCTCGCCGACGGAGGAGTACGGGCCTGCATAGATGCAGACCACGTCGTCGGCCTTCGAGCGGCAGAGGCTCCGGCGGCGCTGATCGCGGTTGTTCCGCTCGGCCGAGACGACGAGCGTCGGCGCGATGCCGCCGCCGATCAGCTGCTGCGCAGCCGGCAGCGTGTTGTCGGAGCCCGCGAGCGCGACCACTGCATCTGCGCCCTTCGGCAACGAGTCGTCCTCGTGGCCCAGGAAGAGCGGGATGCCGATCACGTAGGCGAGCCCGAGCACCACCAGGGAATAGAGCACGAAGCGTCGCATCGGAAGAATGTGACAGGTACATCGGCCGACCCCAGGTAGAACTGAAGCGTGCGGAGGGCGAGCATCCCGGTGGCCGCCGTCCGTCGCCTCGCGATCGCGGCGCAGGGATACGCCGCCCGTGGCAGGCGCGCGACGACCGCCGAGGTCGACGCGGCCGTGCGCCGGCTCTCCTGTGTCCAGCTCGACTCGATCTCGACGGTCGAGCGCAGCCACCGCATCGCGCTCGGCGGCCGGATCGGCGACTTCCCCCGAGAGGCTGTCTCGCGCCTGCTCTCGCGCGGACGGCTGATCGAGTACTGGGCGCACGAGGCGTGCCTGCTCCCCGCCGAGGACTGGCGGCTCTTCCGGCCGGCCATGCAGGTCGGCGGCCGACGGTGGTACGGCGAGGTCGATCGGACCCACCCGCACCTTCGGGAGCACGTCCTCGACGAGATCCGGGCGCGCGGGCCGCTCGGCTCGCGCCACTTCGACGGCGCGGCGCGCAAGGGCGAGATGTGGGGCTGGAAGCCCGCCAAGCAGATGCTCGAGCTCCTCTGGAACCACGGTGATCTCGTCGTGGCGGGGCGGCAGGGCTTCCAGCGGCTCTACGACCTCCCGGAACGGGTGCTCGATCCCGAGATCCTCGGCGCGCCGACGCCGAAGGAGCCCGAACGGCTGCGCGAGCTCGTCACGCGGGCGGTGCAGGCTCGCGGTGCGCTGACGGAACGGGGAGTGGTCGAGCACTGGCGCCTCAGGGGCGGGGTCCCGCGCGTGCGTCCGGCCGTCGAGGCGCTCGTCCGGGAGGGCGTGCTCGAGCGGCTCGCGGTCGACGACGGCGGCCCGCCCGTCCTCGTCGCCGCAGGCGCCGAGCTGGACCTGCCCGCTCCGCGCGTCGCGGTGCTCCTCTCACCGTTCGACAACCTGCTCTGGGATCGCCCGTTCGCACGCCGCGTCCTCGGCTTCGAGCACCTGATCGAGGTCTACAAGCCCGCGCCGGAGCGACGCTACGGCTACTACGTGCTCCCGCTCCTCTGGGGCGAGCGCGTCGTCGGCCGCGCCGACCTGAAGTCGGAGCGCGCGAGCGGGGAGCTCGTCGCGAAGGCGTTTCACCGTGAGGCCGGCGTGCGTGCGTCCGCGGCGCTCGACGATGCGCTCGACCGCGCACTGGACCGCCTGCGCCGCGTGATCGGGCTGGAGACCGTTCGGAGGGTCCCGCTCGGTGCCTGAGACGGTCGGCCGGCGGCACTCGGTGCCGGCTTCGGTGCGCGGGCGGCTCGTGGACGATGCGAAGGCGCGGCAGATCGCCGTTCGCTCGCAGCTCCTCGACGGATCCGCGACAACCGTTCTCGACACGGTGCGAAGGCTCGGCTTCCTCCAGCTCGATCCCATCGCGGCCGTCGCCCCGGCGCAGCACCTCGTTCTCTGGAGCCGCCTGGACGGCCGCTACGACACGAGAGAGCTCGACCGGCTGCTCTGGGACGAGCGCGCACTCTTCGAGTGGGACGCGCTCGTCTGGCCGATCGAGGACCTCCCGCTGGTGCGTGGGCTCCAGCGGCGCTGGAGGACGTCGACGCGCTACAACGCCGAGCGCTGGGTGCGAGGGTTCGTCGCCGAGAACCGGGCATTCCGCCGTTACGTCCTGCGAGAGCTCGAGCGCCGCGGGCCGCTGCTCTCGCGGGAGCTCGAGGACCGCTCCGCGGGCGAGCGCGAGAAGCACCGCTGGTACGGGCCGCGGAAGGTCGGCCTCATGCTGACGGCGCTCCACCTCCGTGGCGAGGTCGCGGTCGCGGGCCGCGAGCGCGGGCAGCGGCTGTGGGATCTCGCCGAGCGGTTCCTCCCGCAGACGGGGGCCCTTCCGCTCCGCACCGCCCGGCGCGAGCTCGAGGCGCGCCGGTTCCGCGCGCTCGGTGTGCGCACCACGCGCGAGGGCTGGGAGGCGCATCCCGACGCGACCGACGGCGAGGTCCCGGACCGGGTGACCCTCCTCTCCCCGTTCGACCGACTGATCCACGACCGTGACCGCGCCGAGGCGCTCTTCGGCTTTCGCTACCGCCTCGAGATGTTCGTGCCCCCGGCGAAGCGCGAGTACGGGTACTACGTGCTGCCGATCCTGGTCGGCGACCGGCTCGTCGGGCGCGTCGAGCCGCGGTTCGACCGCCGCACCGGGACGCTCGAGGTGCTCGGCGCGTGGGGCGACACGTCGCGGCTCGACGAGGCGCTCGAC
>DATBIQ010000107.1:0-6427 GCA_036556865.1 Gaiella sp. | reverse complement strand
GCACGCGGATCTGCTCGTTGATCCGATCCTGCTGGACGACGGGACGCGTCCTGTCCTCGGGACGACGCCGCGGTCTCAAAGGCAGTTCACCAAGCCGAGTCGATCCTCCTCATTCGTTGAAACGCCACTGCATGCAGCGGCAGCATTCCCTCGTCGGATCCGACTCGGTTGAACCACGCGCGGCGCGTGGCCGGCGTGGTGAGGGGCGATGCCGCTCCTGCTTTGCAGGCGGAGAGCGTAGCAGCAGGGCGCGGATTCGCAACCGTCCGGCGCCCGTTCAGACGCGGACGAGGTAGAGCCTCCATTCGCCGGGGACGCCTTTGAGCGTCCGGGCACCAACCTCCTCGAACTCGATCCCGGAGCCTGCCACCAAATCCCTGACCGTCCCGGAGACGACGACCTGGCTCGGGCCCGCCTCCCCCGCAACGCGGGCGCCGACGGCTACGGCAATGCCCGCGGGCTTCCCGTCGTGAAGCTCGCATTCCCCGGTGTGCACGCCCGCGCGAAGCTCGAGGCCGAGCGTGCCGACGCCGGCGACGATCGCCTCGGCACAGCGGATCGCGCGCGCCGGGCCGTCGAAGGTCGCGAAGAAGCCGTCCCCTGCGGTGTCGAGCTCGTGGCCGCGAAAGCGGGCCAGCTCACGCCTCACTGCGGCGTGATGACGCGCCAGAAGATCGCGCCACGCGAGGTCGCCGAGCGCTGCGGCACGCTCAGTCGAGCCGACGATGCCGGTGAAGAGGATCGTCGTCAGGACGCTGTCCGGGACTTGCGGCCCTTCCTCGCCGGCGAGGAACCGCTGAACCTCGGGCGCCACCTCCTCGTCGACCCAGATGGGCGAGTCCTCCCCGGGGAGCTCGACGATCCTCGCGTCCGGGATCAGGTCGTACACACGCCGCGCGGCGCGCCGCCACCGCGCGCGATGTACGACGAGAGTGGGCACGCGGATCGTCGGCAGCACATCGGTGATGTCCGTGTCGCGGAGCATCCGGAAGAACTCCGCTGCTGCGCCCGGGCTCGCTGCGAACCGGAAGTAGTCGTCGAACCACCGCATGACCTCGTCGTCGTCCGCCAGCGAGGGGACGATCGCCCGTGTCCGCTCGGTTGCCCGCTCGCGGGTCCCCCAACGCTCGCGTGCCTGGTCGGGCGACTCCTGTGCCGCAGGGGGCAAGTCGGACGGCGAGGCATGCGGGTGGTAGAGGACGAGCGCCTGCGTGCGCTCGGGATACGTGGCGGCGAAGAGCGCGCAGAGCTGGCTCCCCTGGATCGCCCCGAGCAACGCGGCGCGTTCCGACCCGACCGTATCGAGCACGGCGCGGATGTCGTCCATCTGTGCCTCGAGCGTGAGCGTCCGCGGTCGGTCGGAAAGTCCGGTGCCCCGCTTGTCGAAGAGGATCAGGCGCGAGAATGACGCGAGCTGCCGGAAGAACCGAGCGAGGCGCGGCTGTTCCCATGCCCAGCGCACGTTGCCGAAGAACGGGACGAAAATGAGGTCGACCGGAGCGCCGCCGACGATCTGGTATGCGATCGAGACGTCGCCGCTCCGGGCGTACCGGATGTCGGGGATGCTCATCCGGCCGGCGGGCCGCGCGAGGCGATCTCGCCGACGAGGTCATCGAGCGACATCGTCGAGACGCCTTCGCCGCCGCGCCGCCGGACGGCTATCGCCCCGCGCGTCTCGCGGTCGCCCCAGACGACGACGTACGGAATCTTCTGCAGCTCGGCGTCTCGGATGCGCTTGCCCAGGGTCTCGTCGCGCTCGTCGCCCTCCGCACGCACGCCCAGCTCGCGAAGCGACGCGAGAAGCTCGTCCACCGCCTGGCGATGGGTCTCTGCGACCGGGAGCACGCGCACCTGGACGGGAGCGAGCCAGACGGGGAAGGCGCCGCCGTAGTGCTCGATCAGGATCCCGATGAAGCGCTCGAGCGAGCCGAAGAAGGCCCGGTGGACAACGAAGACCGGATGCTCGCGGTTGTCGGCGCCCATGTACGTCAGCCCGAAGCGGGCCGGCATCTGCGCATCGAGCTGGATCGTCCCGAGCTGCCACGAGCGGCCGAGCGAGTCGGTCGCATGGAGGTCGATCTTCGGACCGTAGAACGAGCCCTCTCCCTCCCCCACGAAGTACTCGATCTCATGGCGCTCGAGTGCCTCGACGAGCTTGCCCTCGGTGAAGTCCCACTCGTCGTCCGAGCCGAGCTTGTTGTCCGGCCGCGTCGACAGCTCGGCGCGAGGCGCGATGTCGAAGATCGCGTAGAGGGAGCGCAGGTAGTCGAGGCAGCCGTCGAGCTCGCCGGCGATCTGCTCGCGGCTGCAGAAGATGTGCGCGTCGTCCTGCGTGACGTAGCGCACGCGGGTCAGACCATGCAGCGCTCCGGCGAGCTCGTTGCGGTGCAGCGGCGCCGCCTCGGCGTATCTCACGGGCAGGTCCCGGTAGCTGTGGAGCTGGCTCCCGAACAGCAGCATGTGCCCGGGGCAGTTCATCGGCTTGATGGCGTAGAGGTGCTCGTCGTCGACGGCGATCTGGAACATGTTCTCGCGGAACTTCTCCCAGTGCCCCGATGTCACCCACAGTGCCTTGTCGTAGATGAGGGGCGTCTTGACCTCGAAGTAGCCGCGCCGTGCGTTCTCCTGCCGCCGCAGGTCCTCGAGCGCGTTGAAGATCGCCATCCCCTTCGGGTGCCAGAACGGAGAGCCCGGCGAGTGCTCGTCGAAGTGGAACAGGTCGAGCTGCTGCCCGAGCCGGCGGTGGTCGTTCTGGCGCGCCTGCTCGAGCCGCTCGAGGTAGGCGTCGAGATCCGCCTGCGTGAAGAACGCCGTGCCGTAGATCCGGGTCAGCTGCGTGTTGTGCTCGTCACCGCGCCAGTACGCGCCCGCGAGGCCCGTGAGCTTGAGCGCCTTGATCGGCGACGAGTCCTGGAGGTGCGGGCCGCGGCAGAGGTCCGTGAAGTCGCCCTGCGTGTAGAGCGAGATCTCGCCCTCGGCCGTGTCGACGAGCTCGGCCTTGTACTGCTCGCCCTCCGCCTCGAAGCGGGCGCGCGCCTCGTCGCGTCCGATCTCGGCCCGCTCCCACGATCGTCCTTCGGCGAGCTCGCGCCGTATCTCCTCCTCGATCGCGGCGAGGTCCTCCTCGCGGATCGGCTCGGGGAACTCGAAGTCGTAGTAGAAGCCGTTCTCGACCGGAGGGCCGATCGCGACCTTCACGCCCGGGTGGAGCCGGCGCACCGCCTCCGCGAGAAGGTGTGCGGCCGAGTGGCGCAGGACGTAGAGGGCGTCCGGGTCGTCGTGGTCGCGGGTCGTGAGAATCTGGAGCGTCGCTCCATCCGGCAGGGGCAGGCGCAGGTCGCGAGGCTCGCCGTCGACGCGCGCGAGCACCGCCTGCTCGGCCAGCTTCGGCCCGATCGCGCGGGCGGCGTCGAGCGCGCTCGCGCCCTCGGGAAGGTCGAGCAACGTGCCGTCGGGGAGCGTCACGTTCACGTCGGGCCAGGATAGACGGTCGCCCTGCGGCGCCCCGTGCGGCGGATCAGGCGTGGTGCTTGTGCACCGGGCCGTGCAGGTCCTCGAAGGCGCGCACCATCCGGCGCAGCAGGTCGTTCAGGCGGGACTTCTCGTCGTCGTCGAGCACGCCCGCGACGAACGCCTCCTTCTGCGCCTGCATGCCGACGGTCTCCTCCCAGAGCTCCTGACCGGCCGCCGTCAGCTCGACGATCACCCCGCGGCGGTCGTCCGGATCGTCGAGGCGGCGAACGAGGCCGCGCCGCTCCATGTTGTCGAGCCGGTTCGTCATCGCGCCGCTCGAGAGGCCAAGGTGCTTGGCGAGCTTCCCGGGCTTGCCGCGGTACGGCGGGCCGGAGTAACGGAGATGCCCCATCAGACGCCATTCGCCGTGGCTCAGGTCGAACCGCTCGAGCGTCTCGCGGGCCGAGCGATCGAGATGTCGCTCGAGCTTCTGGATCCGCTCGACGATTCCCTCGGTCTCGAGGTCGAGCGTCGGCAGCTCCCGGCCCCAGACCTCGAGCTGCTCGTCGACCGAGTCCGGCTCCGAGGTCGGGCGCTTTGTCTTCACGCGTGGATCTTCCATCTGGAGACTCTTGACGTCAAGCTTTCATCTCGTGTATCTTCATCACGAGAAGTTCGATCTAAAGATACTTGACGGAGAGGAGGACGACCATGCTGGAGCAGCTCGACCATGAGATCAGGCGCGAGCTCGCCGCCGCCAGAGTGGCCGCCCTGCACCGCTCTGCAATGCCAGCTCGGGCCGGCCGGCTCCGGCGAGCGGTCGCGTCCGGACTGGTTCGCCTCGGGCTGCGACTGGGATACGACGGCAGCGTCCCGCCGCTCGTAACGCAGCCTGGATACAGCGTGGGTGTCGGGCTCGAGCCTGACACCCACACCGTGTCGTTCGCGACCCAGATCGACATCGAGCGGGAGCTCGCCGCACCGTTCGGGATCAAGGTGGCGCGCCTCAGAACGTGATCACGCTGCGGATCCCGTCCTGCCGCTCCATCAGCTCGAACCCGTGATCCACCTCGTCCAGGGTGAGGCGGTGCGAGAGCAGCGACTCGACGTCGATCTCGCCGGAGAGCCAACGGTCGACGAGCAGCGGCACCTGCGTGCGGCCCTTCACCCCGCCGAACGACGAGCCCGTGACCCGCCGACCGGTGATGAGGAAACGCGGGACGATGTCGAGCGTCTCCCCCTTCCCCGCAACGCCGCACATCGTCGCCAGCCCCCACGCCTCGCGCGCTGCCTCGACCGCCTGGCGCATCACGCGCACGTTGCCGGTCGCCTCGAAGGTGTAGTCGGCGCCGAAGCCTCCGGTCTCGGACCTGATCCAGTCGACGGTGTCGTCGCCTGCGACCCGTGTGTCGGTCGCGCCGTGGTGACGCGCCTGGGCGAGGCGCTCCTCCGCGAGGTCGACTGCGACGATTCGCTCGGCCCCCGCGAGCCGGGCCCCGACCACCGCGCCGAGACCGACGAGGCCGCACCCGAAGACGACGCATGTCGAGCCCGGCTCGACTCGCGCGGTGTAGAGAGCGGCGCCGATCCCCGTCGAGAGCCCGCAGGCGAAGGGCGCACAGCCCTCGAGCGGCGCCTCGGGGTCGACCTTCGCGAGCGCGATCTCGGGCATCACCGTGTACTCCGCGAACGTCGACGTGCCCATGAAGTGCCGGAGCTCCTCGCCGTCCCGCGAGAGGCGCGTCGTGCCGTCGGGCAGATAGCCGAGCCCCTGCTGGTCGCGAATCGCGACGCAGCGGTTCGTCCGCTCGCTACGGCAGTGGACGCACTCGCCGCACTCCGGGGCGAACAGCGTGATCACGTGGTCGCCCGGCCGGACGAGCGTCACGCCGTCCCCCACGCGCTCGACGACGCCCGCGCCCTCGTGGCCCAGCACGCACGGCGCGTAGCCGGTCGGGTCGGCGCCGGAGGCCGTGTAGAGGTCGGTGTGGCAGACGCCGCAGGCGACGAGTCGCACGAGGACCTCTCCCGCCTTCGGCTCCGCGAGGTCGACGTCCTGCACGACGAGCGGCTGCCCGAACGCCTCGAGCACGGCGGCGCGGATCCTCACGCCGGCGATCCTACTGAGCCGCGGAGACCACGAGCGGGCGCGAGGCCGCCTCCGCCCAACCCTTGCCGCCGACGACGAGCACCCTCACGCGCTCTGCTCCGTCCGGGATCGCGAACCGCACCCGCGAGCGACCGTCGAGCCTCGACCGCGAGACCGGCAGCCAGGCGAAGCGCTCGCGGTCGTACGACTGCAGCACGGCCGTCGCGCCCGGCCGCCCGGGGTCGGTCACCGCGCGCACCGCGTCGCCCGAGCTTGCGGCACGGACGAGAGGCCGCACGAGCACACGGACGGCGGGGCTGACGAGGCTTCCCGAGAGCGCGCGGTACACGGCGGGACCGCCGACTCTGATCCCCACGACGAAGCTCCCGTCGGGGCGTGCCCGGACGGTGCGCTCGCCCCCAGTCCCCCGCAGCGTGACGGTCTCCGTCCCCGTCGGCGCGAGGCCGGCGAAGACGACACGGCGACCCGAGGCGACCGGGCCTTCCGGCCCCGACAGGACGAGACCGAAGACGTCCACCTCGCCCTTCATGAACTTGTGGATCGTGCAGTGGAACGGGTACCGGCCCTGCTTCGCGAACGTGAACGTGAACGACCCGCCCGGCGGGACGTAGCCCGACGAGAACGCATCGCCGTCGGCGGTGACCGTGTGGTTGATCGCGTCGTCGTTCTTCCACGTGACGCTGGTTCCGACGAGGACGTCGAGGTGGTCGGGCTCGTAGAGCTTCCCCGGGATCGTCACGGTGCGGACCGGCGCGTCGGCGGCCGACGCTCCCCCCGCGAGGACCGAGACGGCCGCGAGCGCCAGCGCAGCGGCGCGCTTCACCGGCTCACCCGGTAGATGCCGATCATGCCGTTCATCATGTG